>CAZKVF010000122.1:0-19958 GCA_964556085.1 uncultured Solibacteraceae bacterium | reverse complement strand
CCCTGGGCCATGCCGCTCGAGACCGAAGCCTCCAGGTCTTCGAAATAGCGGCGGCCTTGGGCCAGATCGGCCTTGGTAAATAGAGGGCTGCCGTGGCCGCCGGCGAGCAGGTCGAAATCCAGAGCTTCAATGGCCTTGTAGGATTTGATCCATTCTGCCAGGGGGTGGCTGTCGAAGTTGCCGCAGGCGCTGGGCAGGGACCGCAGCGACACCCGTACGAGCGCGTCGGCGGGGAAATCGGCTGCAAAGGCGACGCGCTCCGCCGGAAATAAGACGACCGTTCCATCATCGGCGTGGTTTTTGCCGGGAAAAATCAGCTTGACCGTTTTGCCGCCCAAGGCGATCTGCATCCGCTCGGAATAGACGATATCGGGAGGGCGTACATCCGCATAGAGTTCGGCGGGCGTGATGTGGCCGTCGTGATCGCGGTCGTGGGAGCGGAAGAAACTCTCGGGCATGCCGCAGATACCGGGATGCGCCTTAAAAGGGCCCACGATCTCGTCCAGCTCGAACTGGCCGTTATGATCGCGGTCGATCATGTCGCCCGGCATGTGCGGGACGCGCCCGTCCATGTTGCGCAGGACGCCTTCTTGAGCTACGAAGTGGGCAGTGGCGGCGAATACGGCGCCGCCTTCGATGTGATCCCAGTGGCTGTGGCTGTAAATGACATAGCGGACGGGCTTGCCGGGAAAACGCCGGTCGAACTCAGCCTTGAGCCAGGCGGCGAAATCGGTAGCCAGAGGATCGACCAGGACAATGCCCTCCGGCGTAACCAGAAACAAGCTGTACCAGATGCCGTTCCGGGCGCGATAGAGATCATCGGCGATTTTGATGATCTCGCGTTGAGGCGGGGTTGGAGTTGCCTGGGCGCAGACCAGCCTTTCGGCCAAGCTGGTGGCGAACAGCATGAACAGGAGCCGCTGCATGCCACATGATACAAGCAGCGGCTGTGGAGGGGCGAGCTCAGAATGTGATGCCCACCAGAAACTCGGCCTGGTTCTGGTTACTTTGGATCGTGCCTGGAAACGCGGGGGAGGCCAGGGTGATGGGACCGCTTATTAAAGCGGCGGAAACAGGCGTCACGAAATGCTGCGCACCCCAGCGCGTGTATCGGATCTCCGGCGAAATGTGGAGAACCAGCAGATGGATCTCGATGCCAACCCCAGCCACAAAACCGCTGACGGTGCTGTGCTGCAGTTCCGCAGGGCTGGACGTCTTCGAGGTACTGGTGACCTGAGTCGGGATCACCGCTTGGGTAATTGTTTGCCCAAGGCCGCTCAGCGTATCCCAGGCTACACCGGCCGCCACATAGGGGCGCACCAGTTTCCCGGAGAAGCGGTATTTGGCCAGGAGGGGGAACTCCCAGGCGCTGGACGTAGTGGCCGAGTTGACCAAAACGTCCACGCCGTTGCTGAAATTAGTGTAGTTGAAATGCCGGTAAAGAGCGTCGAATTCCACTCCGAAACCAAACGGCAGGTGCAATTCGAACACCGGTCCTACGATGTAGCGATTTGTCGTCGTGAAGTACCCAAGATTTCCGCTGCTGGTGGCGCTTAAAAAGTCGGTTAAAGGTAGGCCTCCTTTTACGCCGAACGCGAAGGGCTGAGCCGTGGCCAGCGGCGCGGCGGCAAGAAGAATCACCCAGGATCGCATGATTGTGAGTACGGGAAGGGTTGCGCCTAAGTTTCGCTGCGAGCATTAAGAACGGCTTAATTTGGGCGTGTTAAAATAGACTTCTGAACCTGAGGTTTTCGTGGCTAGAATCACGCGTAAAGAGCTTAAGAGCGACAAGTTTGCGCTCGAAGTACAACACGGCTTAACCTTTTTCGAAGCGCATCAGAAGGAGATCCTGCGTTACGGGGGGATCGCGCTGGGGATCATCGCGCTGGCTTTTGGGGCCGGGAGTTACAGGCGGCACCAGCGAGGAGTCCGCCAGGAGGCCCTAGCGCGAGCCATTCAGGTGCAAGAGACGTCAGTGGGGCCTGTGGTGCCCGGTGGCGCCCCGGCGTTTCCGACCCAGCAAGTCAAAGACGAGGCGGCCCTGAAGGCTTTTTCGGAAGTGAAGACCAAGTACGCAGGCACCGACGAAGCGGAGATCTCCGAATACTACACCGCGTCGATCCGCGCCGACCAGGGCAACATGGCAGAGGCGGAAAAGGGATTTTTGGAAGTGGCGCAAAAGGGCAACGATCGCTATTCCTCTCTGGCCAAGCTATCGCTGGCCCAAGTATATTTCGCCGACGGTAAGCCTGATCAGGCCGAAAAGACCCTGCGCGATCTGGCCGCCCACCCAACTCTGTTTGTCTCCGCCGACCAGGCTAACATCGCCCTCGCGCGCGGCCTGATGCCAACCAAGCCCGCCGAGGCCCGCAAGATCCTGGATCAGCTTCGCAACCGGCAGGGAGCCACGGGGCAAGTGGCTCTTACCCTTTACGGCCAACTGCCGCCGCAGTAGGGTTCGAGCAGTGCCGCCATGCTGGCCCATCTGCGGTTTCCGGTAGAGCGAACCCGGGGCCGGCGATATCCGGAGTCGGAGCACCCCTATAGAAATCCCTTTCAAAGGGACCGCGACCGCATCGTGCATTCGCACGCCTTCCGCCGCCTGGAGGCCAAGACCCAGGTGTTCACGCCGGGTCTTTCGGATCACTTCCGGAACCGGCTGACGCATACCATCGAAGTTGCTCAGATCGCACGAACGGTGGCCAGCGTGTTGCGACTCAACGAAGACCTGACGGAGGCCCTGGCGCTGGCGCACGATATCGGCCATCCACCATTTGGCCACGCCGGTGAGGCAGAACTGAATCGGCAGATGCAGCGGTTCGGAGAAGCCTTCGACCATAACCGCCACGCGCTACGGATCGTAGAGCAGTTCGAGCAGAGATACGCCCGGTTTCCAGGCTTGAATCTCACCTTTGAAGTGCGGGAAGGGATTGTGAAGCACTCTCGCGATTTCGAGCAAGGTGAGTTTGCCGAACTCGACGGGTACCTTCCCGGCTTGAGGCCGCCGTTGGAGGCGCAACTGATCGACCTGGCCGACGAGGCGGCGTACAACACTGCCGACCTGGACGACGGCTTCTCGGCGGGGATGCTAGTGGCCGAAGATGTCGCAAAGGCCGTGCCGCGCTACGGCGAGATTCTGGAAGCGGTGGACACGCAATTTCCGGGCGCCTCCAGCAGGGAGCGGTTTAACGAGAGCCTGCGTCAGCTCATTGACATGCTGGTTTCCGGGTTGATCGAAGGCACCGCGAGCGAAGCCCGAAAGGCCGGAGTGGCAACGGTCGAGGATGTGCGGACGTGCGTTCTGCGGTTGGCTTCGTTTACGCCCGAGACGGCGGAGGCCGGCCGCCAGTTGAGGCAGTTTTTGCACGCGCGCGTGTACGAAGCTCCTCCGTTGCTCGCCGGGCGGCGGGAATCGGTGGCGCTGGTCGGAGAACTTTTCCAGTTTTTTCTGGACCGCCCCGAACGGCTTCCGGCGGCGAATCGGGAACAGGCCGCCGCCGAGCCTCTGCACCGGGTGGTGTGCGACTACATTGGAGGCATGACCGACGTTTATTGCCGGCGCATCCACGAGCAGGCGCTCCCCAGCGGCACGGGTGCTACGATTCCGCGGTGGTGAAGTTGGACAACTCGGCCTGGCGGACACCATAAAGCCGCAGCAGTTGGCGGCAGATCTCCTGGCCAAGACGCTCCGGGGTCTCATGCGGGTCGTGCTCCACCTCAACTTTGAAGAACAGGTTCGTGCGGTGCATGAATTCTTCCTCCTACCCTCTATACTAGGGAAGTGGCTTGCGCGATCTGCTCGGCGCGTCGTCCGAAGCGCCATTGCCCCGGAGTTGGCGGGGAAATCTGTTCCATCTGTTGTGGCACGGAACGGGAAGTGACCGTTACCTGTCCGCTGGACTGCGAATACCTGATGGAAGCGCGGCAGCACGACAGGCCGGTTCCATTGGATTCCGTTAAACTGCCGCATGAGGACATAAGAATCAGCGAAAGGTTTGTGGAGGAGCACAACGAACTCGTCCTCTCTCTGGCCCGTATCATTTCGGCGGCAGCACTGGCAACGTCCGGCGCCGTCGATAATGACGTCAGAGACGCACTGGACGCGTCGATCCGGACTTATCGCACGCTGGAGGCCGGCGTCTATTACGAAACCGTGCCGTCCAACGGTGTGGCCGCCAGGGTGTTCCGGACCGTACAGGAGGAGATCACGCGGTTTCGGAGGGAGGAGCGCCAAGGGCTGGGGCTCACGTCGATCCGCGACGGGGATATCCTGCGGGTGTTGGTCTTTTTCGCGCGCCTCGAACTGGACCGCAACAACGGGCGGCCGCGGAGCCGAGCCTTCATTGGCTTACTGCGAGAGCTTTCTCCGGCTCGGGAAGACTTGGATACGAATTCGCGGCTGGTAATTCCCTAGGTTCCTTTTCGCGAATCTGCTCGAGGGCGAAGGAGCGCTTGCCGCCGCTGTTTACGATCTGTCCGTAATACTGCTCCCTTCCATTCACCAGCAGCGAGACCGGACTTCCGACGGCCCGGTCGAAAATCACCAAGTGCCCTTCGGAAAGAGACAGGAGGTTTTCTACGGAAAGTCCCAGCCCCTCGAGGCGTGCTTCCAGGCTCAGAGAAGCTTCGCGCAAGACGCCCAGCAGGCGGGACTGCTCGGCTTCGCTGGCCTGCGTTTTGCGAACCGACCACTGCTGTTCAAATTTCTGCCGCATCATCTTGATGACGATGGAGGGCAGGGCAATATTCATCATGCCAACCGCTTCCGCAATGTGGATCTCAACGCCGACAGCCACTACCGCCTCGTTTGGCGCCAAGACATTCACAAGTTGCGGCTCGGTATCCATGGACTCGATGCTGAAATCGATTTCGGTGACCCCTCTCCAGGCTTCCCGCAGGTCATTGAGAATGATGCGCAACAGCCCGTCCAATAATTTCTGTTCGATCTCGGTAATGTCGCGCTGAATTGAAGCCGATTGTTTTCCGGTGCCGCCCAGCAGCATCTCGATTATGGGAAATGCCAGGGACGGATTCAGCTCCAGGACGCCATTGCCGTCGTAGGGTTTCAGCCCTACCGATACCAGGCACGTGGGTGAGGGAAGACCCTCCAGAAATTCAGAATAGGAGAGTTGCTCCACGCTCACCAGGTTCACGGTCAGATAGGACCTGAGATAGGCGGAGAGGCTGGCCACGAGGTTGCGCGCGAAAACGTCATGGAGCAGATGGATGGCTCTTACCTGGGATTTAGGGATGCGGTCGGGGCGTCGAAAATCGAATGGTGCGGTGGGGGTATCTCGTTTGCGGTCCTGCTTCTGAAAGACCGCGTCGATTTCCTGTTGTGTGAGTTGCCGGCTCATATCGCCGCGCGACGATCTCCTTGGTTCTTATCGGCGGTGTGGCCATGACACTTTAGCGAAGGGCGGTCAGCGTCGGCTGTCAGCTTTCGGGAGTCAGCGACTCCAGCCAACGCTCGCTTGCCTTGGGTTCGCTACAAGCTGACCGCGATGGCTGATTGTTGAAAGCTCATTAATTGAGATTTTTGCCTGCCGGGCTAACGAAAACGGCTCCTCAGTCCGATCCATCAGTTGGAAGGAGTCAAATGGATTCCGACGTCTTGGTAGTGGATGATTCGGCGGCGATCCGAAAGATCCTGCAGCGTGTCCTACGGCAGACTGGAATGGCGATTAACACGATCCACGAGGCCGGGGATGGGCAAGAGGCTCTAGAACTATTGCGCTCCAGGCGGGTCGATCTCGTACTGAGCGATATCAATATGCCGAAAATGGACGGGCTCGAGCTGCTGGCCGCGATCAAGCGATCTTCCGAATTGGCTGGGGTCCCCGTGGTCATGATCACGACTGAGGGTGGAGAGACCAAAGTCGCCGAGGCGGTGCGACTGGGGGCCGCAGGTTACGTCCGGAAGCCTTTCACGGCCGATCAAATTAAGGAGAAACTGGCCGGCCTGCTGGAGCCGGCGGTATCGCTATGAACGTACAGAACCTGATCGTGAGTGCCCTGCAGCATTCGGTTATGGAAGTCTTTTCGACGATGCTGAGCGGCGATATCCAACTCGAAGGCCTAAACGTGGCACAGGATACTCCGGAATCCAATGACCGGGTTGTGTCATTCATTGGGCTGGCTGGAACCTGGAGTGGCACGGGGACCCTGACCTGCTCCCCAACGGCCGCATGCCGGCTCTGTTCACAGATGCTACTGGCTGAGTATTCTTCGGTGTCAGAGGAAGTCCTGGACGCCGTTGCGGAAGTGACCAACATGATCATCGGCAATGTCAAAAGTAATCTGGAACGCCATCTAGGACCTTTAGGACTCAGCATCCCTACAGTGGTGTTTGGACGTAACTTCAAAACCAAAACTGCGGGAGCGGAATGGATTGAGGAACGTTTTCGCTGGGAGGGCGAAGAGCTGGTGTTAAGAGTTTCCCTGAGACCCAACGAGAGGACCGGTACAACGATGGCCGCGCCCGAGGTTTGCACGATGGGATTGTGAAGATAGTGTGGGCTAACGGGGATGAAGGTCTGGTCAGATAGACAAGCTATCATGCTGGGTTGCATTCGCAGGACGAAGGATTAGCCCCGCATCGCGTGCTGGCAGAAGCCGACGGCCAACCGAAGGCCGCTTTGGGCCAGGACGCCGGGTGCTTTCCGATGCTCGAGAGCCGCGAGAAGCTGGCAAGCCCGCAGAGCTGATTCCTGCGAAATTTTTGCCTGGGTGCACGGAAGCGAGGCACGGAGTACTTTGCCAATGTAAAGAGTGCCTCTAAAGATCGCATTGTGGGTTCTATCAACCGGTAACACAGCAGCAAGGGGAGGATCCGTTCGTCGCATCCGGCGGGCTGGTATTCTGGTATTTCGATATAAATCAATTAGGAGAAGGCATGGCGGTAAAAGTTGGCATTAATGGCTTCGGCCGCATCGGCAGGAACGTTGTCCGGGCGGGCCTCCACCGGGATGATATCGAGTTCGTCGCTGTCAACGACCTCACCGACACGAAGACGCTGGCGCACTTGTTGAAGTACGATTCAGTGCTCGGGCCGCTCACGGAAACCGTCACTCATGATGACAATTCGATAACGGCCGGCGGCAAGCAGCTCAAGGTGTTTGCCACAAAAGATCCGGCCCAGCTCGATTGGGCCTCAGTCGGCGCGCAGATCGTGGTGGAGTCTACAGGGAAGTTTACTGACGCAAAAGAAGCCTGCAAACACATCCGGGGCCCCGTCAAGAAGGTCATCATTTCCGCTCCCGCCAAGAATGAGGACGTCACGCTCGTGCTGGGAGTCAACGATGACATGTACGATCCGAAGAAGCACAATATTGTTTCGAACGCTTCGTGCACAACCAACTGCCTGGCGCCGGTAGTGAAGGTGCTGTACGACAACTTCGGCATTCAGAAGGGGTCGATGACTACCATTCACAGCTACACCAATGATCAGAACGTGCTGGACTTTCCTCACAAAGACTTGCGGCGGGCGCGCGCGGCGGCTCTTAACATGATTCCGACGACCACCGGCGCGGCCAAGGCGATCGGGCTGGTTATGCCTCAATTAAAGGGCAAGCTGGATGGCTATTCCATGCGCGTTCCGACGCCGAACGTTTCCGTTGTAGACCTGGTGGCCGTGCTGGACAAGGATACGAGTACCGAGGAAGTGAACCGGGCTTTCAAGACGGCAGCCGACGGAAAAATGAAAGGCATTCTGGCCTACACGGAAGATCCGGTAGTGTCGAGTGACCTGATGCACAATTCCAACAGTTCGATTGTGGACTTCGAGATGACCAAAGTATTGGGCGGCAATTTGGCCAAGGTGGTCTCGTGGTACGACAACGAATGGGGTTACTCCTGCCGCATCGTGGATTTGATCGAGTTCATGACGGTAAAAGGCCTCTGAACGAGGCGGCATTGCGGCGACGGAGTTCCAAGAGCTGAAGCCCTTCGCCCAGACGCTATTGTACGGGCTGACCAGTCGTGCCCTGATAGCAGGGGAGCAGATCTGTGCACGTGTTGTGCGCCGGGAAGGAATTGTAATCGGGCCGGGCGGGGCCAGCGACCGCAGCGGGCTAGGGGGCTCGCGTTGGGGTCCGGTCCGTCCCTTTTGAAACAAAAACTGAACTATCGCGCCGACGGAGGGAATCAAAGACAAAGGTGTTTGCACACCTCCTCTCATTGCTGAGATCCTGAATACCGGGCTGCGGTCTTCGTAGTCCGGTATTCTCGTTCTGATGGCAGATTATGTCGGCGCCCTTGATCAGGGCACTACCAGCACCCGATTCATCATCTTCGACCGCTCTGGAAGCCCGTCGGCCTGGGCGCAGAAGGAGCACCAGCAGATCTGCCCGCGTCCCGGATGGGTTGAGCACGATGCGGAAGAAATCTGGTTTCGCACGGAACAGGTGATTGCGGAGGCGATGGAGCAACTGAAGCTTGCGCCGAACGACCTGGCGGCCATCGGCATCACCAACCAGCGCGAGACGACTGTGCTGTGGGACCGGAAGACGGGCCGGCCGGTTCACAATGCCGTGGTGTGGCAGGACACGCGCGTCGGAGAGATGGTCGCGGAAATGGCGGCGGCGGGAGGGCCAGACCGGTTCCGGGCGCGGACGGGGCTTCCAATCTCAACTTACTTCAGCAGCCTGAAAATCCGCTGGCTATTGGAGAACATTCCAGGAATTCGCGAGCGCGCGGCAGCCGGCGAGATCCTGTTCGGCACGATCGATAGTTTCCTCGTATGGCGCCTAACCGGGGGAGTACACGTTACCGACTGCACCAATGCCAGCCGGACGCAGCTCATGAACCTTCAAACCTTGGAGTGGGATAGCGAGCTGCTGGCGGATTTTGGCATCCCGCGGCAGATCTTGCCGGAAATCCGCTCCAGCAGCGAAATATACGGGCACGCGGAGCTTGATCCGATCAGAGGCGTTCGCATCGCCGGTATCCTGGGAGACCAGCAAGCGGCGCTGATGGGCCAGACGTGCTTCCGGGCGGGAGAGGCCAAGAATACTTATGGCACCGGATGCTTCCTGCTGATGAATACCGGGCCGACGCTCGTGCCTTCTCGGTTCGGGCTGCTTACGACAGTCGCCTTCCGCCTCGGGAACCAAGCGCCCTCCTATGCACTGGAGGGCAGCGTGGCGATTACCGGCGCCCTGGTGCAGTGGATTCGCGACAATTTCGGATTGATCCGCGAGAGTAGCGAGATCGAAGCGTTGGCACGCACAGTGGAGGATAACGGCGGAGTCTATTTCGTGCCGGCATTCTCCGGTCTTTATGCACCGCATTGGAAGCATACCGCGCGGGGCGTGATCGCCGGGCTGACGCGCCACAGCAACAAGGGCCACCTGGCGCGAGCCGTGCTCGAAGCCACGGCATTTCAGACACGCGAAGTAGTAGAGGCTATGGAAAAAGACTCAGGCATTCCGGTCGAGGTGTTGCGCGTGGATGGAGGCATGGTCGGAAACGAGCTGCTGATGCAGTTCCAGGCCGATATCATTGGGCGTGAAGTGGTCCGGCCGGCGGTCCAGGAGACGACCGCCTTGGGAGCGGCCTATGCGGCCGGGCTGGCGGCCGGATTCTTCGAGGGCT
Organism: uncultured Solibacteraceae bacterium; assembly: GCA_964556085.1. Lineage (GTDB taxonomy): Bacteria > Acidobacteriota > Terriglobia > Bryobacterales > Bryobacteraceae > PSRJ01. The sequence continues at coordinate 10,364 of CAZKVF010000122.1, read as the reverse complement.
TGGACGAACTGCGATCTCGGTGGGCGGCGGCGCGCACCTGGAAACCGGCAATGGATCCGGCGCGCCGCCAAAGGCTGTACAAGTTCTGGAACAAGGCGGTCAGCCGATCGTTCGACTGGATCGATTAGCCGCGGGGCAGGCCAGACAAAGGTCCCCGACGGAAATACCGCCGGCGCCAGCTAAAAGAGGACTTTCAATCCGAACTGAACCTGCCGCGCTGCGTATGTGGTCCGGATAGTTCCGAACGCCGAACTGGTTGTAATGTTGCCGGGCACGCCGAAATTCGTGTGGTTCAGAATGTTGAAGAATTCCGACCGAAATTGCACGCCAGCGCTTTCGGTAATGCGGAAGCGCTTGTCCACCGCCAGATCCCACTGTTCCAGGCCGGGGGCGCGGAAAGCATTGCGGCTCAGATTCCCGAAGGGCGCGCTCGCGGGCGGTGTAGTGAAGGTGTAACCCGCGAAATAATGGTTGATCATGTCCGAACGGCTCTGGCTGGCCGCACTGCCCGAAACATTAGGACGCAGAAAGGCTTCCCCGCGCCAATCCTGTGTGAGGCCGGTGACATCATTGGCCGCGGAGGGGGAGTAGTAGACGTTGATCGCATTCCCGGTGTGCGCGGTGTTGATAGAGTTGAGTTCCCAGCCGCCGAGCAGCGCGTCGAAAACCGGGTTCCAATTGGCGCCGAGCTTGCGCCCCTTGCCAAACGGTAGTTCGTAAACCACGCTCGATACGTTGGCCAGCTTCACGTCGAAACTGGTCGGCCCCTTTTCGGCCGCCAGGTTATAAATGTCTTGTGGATTGGCAACCGTGTACCCGGGGAACGACTCGAGCGCCTGCTCGGAATCGCCCAACGCCTTGGCCCAGGTAAACGAGTTCAGGAAATAAAGCCCTTGCGTGAATCGGTGCTCGAGGCGAGCCGAAAGGCCATTGTAGTTATTGGAGCCGGCCGGATCGATCCAGGTGATCGGGCCAAAAACCTGAATGGGTCGGCGCGGCTGAACTCCCAGCGTTTGTCCGGGCAAATTGGGGGCGGCCTGGTTGTAGTCGCCGATGATCGGGAGTCGAACGCTATGGTTCCCGTTGTAGGCGACTTCCAGAACTGTATTCTTGGCCAGTTCGCGCTGGACCGAAACCAGCCAGTTCTGGATGTACGGCCAGCGTGTGTCCGCCGGGATGTAGTCGATATTGTTGGTGATCGGATTGAAGTTGCCGGGCGCCGTGAGGCCGGTGGTGAAGCTGTTTTGCGTGGTCAGGAAAGAGGCAGGCACGGGGCCGCCGGCGGGAACAGATTGTGTGATGGTGCCGTAAATGGCTTTGGGGCCATTGATGCCCTCCTGCCCGCTGCCCGGGCGGTTAAAGAACGAATAGCTGATGCCGTATCCACCACGCACTACCGTTTTGGGGTCGATCGTGTAAGCGATGCCGATACGCGGGCCGAAGTCCTTGTAATCGGGGTTCACAAGCGCGCGGTTATAGAGACTCCCGCCCGTTGCCTGAACCAGCGTGTTGGTGGCGCGATCGAAATTGGCCCACAGGTTGTCTCGTTCCCAGAGCGGAGTGGCGAATTCCCAGCGCAGGCCGAGGTTCAAAGTTAGATTATTGGTCAAGCGGTAATCATCCTGAACATACAGCGAATGCACGTGCTGGCGGACATTCGTGACGAGGTTATTGCCGAGTTGGATCGTGCTTGGCAGGCCGAAGATGAAGTCCGCAAGAGTGTAACTTCCCGCGCTCGTCGAGGTGGCCACGGCGTTCAGGGGTTTGCTGAATTGGCCGCTATAGGTATCCGTTCCGTAGAGAGGATTGATGTCCAGAACTTCGGTGCGGATGGCGACGAACTCGTAGCCGGCTTTCAGCGAATGGCGGCCCTTCAACCACGAGTAGCTGAACTTCGGATTGAAAGACGTGGGGTTCTGGAACTGCGGGTTGGTGGCCTGCCGCCCGAAAGAGGCAAAGTTGCTAACGCTTTGCGAATTGAGGCCGCCCGTGAGGTTCGGCGTCGTGGGCAGGCCGGGAATGCCGTAGAGATCCTGCATGCTGGGGCCGCCGAGGTAAGGCGGATTCTTGCCCCCCAACACGTGCGTGAAGCCGAAACGTGCCTCGAACAGCTGCGTCGTCGTTACGGTCCAGGTGTACCCGATGGCCGCCTGCTGCTGGATGGCGTGAATGTATCCGTTGCCGCCGCCGCCCGAAGGTCCGGGAAGGTCGGGCTGGTAATACTGAAGATCCTTGCGCTGATCGAAGCGCAGAAACGCGCTCATGCGCTCGTTTACCTGATAATTCAGTTTGGCGTCATATTTATCACTGTAATCGCGCACCAGCAGCAACGCTTCGTAATTGTTGGCGCGGCCGGGCCCGTTGGGCGCGGGCAGGTCATTCAGTACCCTCGCTGCGAACGGGTTCACCTGCGAGATGGGAATTTGCGTGCCCGCCGGGTAGATCGTGCCGGTCAGCGGATTCAGCACGGTATCGGGAAGAATGCCGGCGCGATCGTTCATCGTTGGGGTGGTGTCAAAATTCAGATAGCGCTGCAATTGGCGGAAGCCTTCGTAGTCACCGAAGAAAAAGAGCTTGTTCTTGATGATCGGGCCGCCGATGCTGGCGCCGAACTGGTTTCTTTGCAGGGTGGGTTTCTGGAAAACGGCCGGGCTGAACAGAAAACCGACGGCGTTGAGATCGGTGTTGCGCAAAAACTCGAAAGCCGAACCATGGAACTGATTGGTGCCGGAGCGTAGAGCCGTACTGACGACGCCCCCGCCCACGCGCCCGTATTCCGCGCTGAAGTTGCTGGTAAGAACTTTGAACTCCGAGATGGCATCTGGCGAAGGCTGCACCACCTGGCTCGAGTAACCCTGGTTGCTGGGCGAGTAGGCGTTGTTGTCCAACCCGTCGAGTAGGAAGTTGTTATAGGTGCTGCGCATTCCGTTGATGTTGAAGGCGGCCTCGCGCGGGGTACCACTAGGCGCGAAGAGAACACCCATAGGCGAACGGACCACGTTGGTGGAAAGCAGCGCGAGATCCGCGTAGCTCCGGCCGTTGAGCGGCAACTCGACCACCTGCCGGGTGTTGATCACCTGCGAATGCTCGCTCGAATCGGTTTCAAGCACCGCCGCTACGCCGCTCACCTCCACGGTTTCGGTAATCAAGCCCACTTGGAGGGCCACATCGACGCGCTGACGGGCATTCACGTCCACCGTGACATCCGTAGTGGTGAACTTGGTGAAGCCGGCCGCTTCGACGCTTACCGTGTAGCGGCCGACTTTAACATTAAAGAAGTCGTAATTGCCGTTTTCGTCCGTAGTGGTTTTCGACTCGATCCCCGTTTCCTGCTGCAGCAACGTAACAGTTGCCTTCGCAACGGTGCCGCCGGTGTTGTCGCGGACCGTGCCCAGCACTTCGCTGGCTTCGAACTGCGCCCTCAAAGCCGCGCTCAGTAAAAAGAACGCGATGACACTGAAACACTTGGATTTTGTCATTCTCCCCGATCATGCCAGCGGGATGTGACGGAAGCATGACGGCAGGGTTAGACTTGTGTGACGAAGGCCGTTAAATCACTCCGGCCAGAAGGCCGGCGGCGGGTTGAAAGCCTGCCCCACGTTACTGGCCGATAGCGACGGTTACGCCGCTTTGCGCGGACGCGCTGCCGATCTGGAGTGTAACGGGGACAGCATTGCCGGGCTGCATGCCCGTGGGCACGCGAACGGTGATCTCAATCATGCCAGCCACCTGGCCGGGGACGCCAATGGCGGCACTGACTGTCGCCGCCTGGCCGCCTATCGTTACGGCCACGGGCTGGAGGACCGGCATCGACGGCGGCGACACGCCATTTAGGGCGCCATCGGCGGCCGATGGCGACATCTGTCCGGCGCCGGTGGCGAAGAGAGATAGCAGGGTGCCCTGCGCAGCCGGATTCGCCGCGGAGTTCGCTTGCAGATTCTGATTGAGCGCCGCGGCTTGTCCATGGCCCGAAGAGTCGGCGGTAAACAGGCCGGGCGCCGCGGTGGTCACCGGCACTGTCACTGGGGCGGCGGTCTGATTCTGGCTCTGCACAACCACCTGCACCGATTGCCCGGTTACACCAAATGGAACCACCACCGCGGTCTGCGCGGGTGAGGCGTAGATAATGGGCGCGGGCTGATTTCCGAAGAGGACCGTAGTTCCCGCAAGGGTCTTGGAAATTCGTCCGCTGGAGTCAAGCTGGTACATCTGCAACTGCGATGGCCCGAGGCCCGAACCATAGAGCGCGACGATCTCTCCGGGCGCTACCGCGCCGTTCTGGTTGGAGGCCGCGTTCACGACCGCATTTAGCGTGATACCCGAGCCGGCGGGTTGCAGCAGGCGGATGGCGTTATTGCCTGTGTCCGCGACATAGAGATTGCCTGCGGCGTCTGCCCATACCGCCGACGGTGAGCTGAACTGCGCCAGGTTGGCCATCCCGCCATCGCCTGAATATCCGAACGAGCCATTGCCGGCCACGGTTGCAATGACCCCGGCAGTGTTGATCTCGCGGATACGCGTGGTGCCATCCACAAAGAAAATGTTGCCGAAGGGATCTGCCGCTATTCCAATGGGGCTGGCGAGTTGGGCGCTTGCGGCCGACCCGCCGTCACCAGTGAAGCCCGGTTCGCCCGTCCCAGCGATCGTTTTGATGTTGCCGTCAAGCGTAACTTCACGGATTACCTGGCTTGCCGAGTCGGTGATGTAGAGGTTCCCGGAGGGATCGACGGCCACACCCAGCGGCGTGTTCAGGCTGGCGTTGATGGCGGGGCCGCCATCGCCGGAATAACCTTGCGAGCCGTTGCCGGCCACGGTTGAGATGTTGCCATTGGCGCTCACCTTGCGGATCCGAAGGTTGCCCAAATCGGCGATATAAAGGTTGCCCGCTCCATCGACAGCTACGGCTGCGGGCGAGTTCAACTGCGCATTGGCTGCCGGCCCGCCATCACCGCCGAACCCGTTGGTTCCATTACCCGCATAGGTGGTCACGGTGCCGTCGGTGCCGACTCTCCGGACCCGGTTATCCTGAGCGTCGGCTACATAGGCATTGCCCGCGGCGTCGGTCGCCACACTACGCGGGATCACGAGGGTGCCGCCACCCACACTGGCTATCGCGCCCTTGTTCACGACTCGGACTACGCCATTTTGAGAATCCGCAATGAAAAGGTTTCCGCTATTATCCGCAGCGACTCCCAGTGGCCCGTTCAGTTGCGCTCCCGTCGCCGGACCGCCATCTCCGGAATAGCTCACCATCCCGTTTCCGGCTACCGTGCTGATCGTCCCGGCGGAGGAGACCTTGCGGATGCGCCCGTTTGATGTATCGGCGATGTAGATATTGCCCTGTTTATCCAGGGCGACACCCGATGGCTGGTTCAGATTGGCCGCAGTGGCTGCGCTGCCGTCTCCGGCAAAGCCGAGTGTGCCATTTCCCGCAACGGTGGTGATGATCCCCTTGGTGTCTATTTTGCGGATGCGCCCGTTCCCGGCATCAGCCAGATAGTAGTTCCCGGCCGAGTCGAACGCGATTGCCCGCGGACCATATAGCGCCACGCCGGGGCCGGTGTTGGTGGTGGTGGCCGTAGCCGATCCGCCGTCTCCCGCAAAGCCTACAGAGCCGCTGCCCGCTACGTAATTGATGGCTCCATTGGCGACCGCGCGAACGAACGAATTTCCGGTGTCTACAATGTAGATCGTGCCGTTTGACCCCACCGCGACGTCTTGAGGGTCGTTCAATCCCGCCTGAGCGGGTGTTGTGGGAGTAGATGTTGAAGAGTCGCCATAGTAGCTAGCTAACCCATTTCCGGCGAAAGGAGAAATGTTGCCATCGGTAGTGACTTCCCGAATGGCATTGTTGCCGGAATCGGCGATATAGAGATGGCCTGAACCATCGACGGCTACGCCGGAAGGAGCATGGAGCTGAGCTTGGGTAGCAACGCCGAAATCGCCGGAATAACCCTGCGTGCCGTTGCCTGCGACGGTCTGGATGTTCCCATCGGGCGTGACTTCACGGACCACGTTGTTTCCGAGGTCGGCGATAAAGATATCGCCCGTACCATCGATCGCCAGCCCCGCCGGCGCATTGAGCTGCGCCCGGATAGCCGGGCCACCGTCGCCGGAATAGCCGGCACGCGAATTGCCGGCGATCCTCGTAAGCGTGCCGCTGTTATCGACCTTGAAGACACAGTTGAGACTGGTGAAATAGAAATTTCCGGCGGCGTCCACCGTGACACGCTGTGGGTGGCCTATGGAAATACTGGTTGCCGCCACCGGTGTGGATGGGGGCGCGCCTCCGGCAATCGTGGAAATGGTGTATTGCTGCGCGAAAGACAGCCCGGCAAAGGCGAAAAGAATGGAACTTATCGCCGGCGCTCGATGGAGCGAACCCTCGGCAGGCGAAATCGCCTGACCCACTCTAGGAATGAGAACCCTCATCTAAATAAGTAACCCTGAAACGAATCCATGGTAGCAGGATAGCGCTACCTTGGCGGTCACATCCTGTTCGCAAATTTGCCGCCACTCGCGTTACATTCTGGTGTTCAATAGAGAATCATGCGTAATCAGTGTGCCCTTGCGGCACTCCTGTTGCTTTGGGGGATACGAGCCGAGGCGCAGCTCTCGGGGCGGCTTTCGGGCTCGGTAATCGACGCTTCGGGCGCAGCTGTTCCCGGTGCGACGGTGAACCTCTATTTGGCGGGCGGCGCCAAGCCGCTCCTCTCAACCACTACCTCTGCCGATGGGCTCTACAATCTGCTCGGCGTCCGACCCGCGGATTACGACTTGACCGTCGAAGCCCGCGGCTTTCTGAAATCCACGATTCGCGCAATCACTGTAGACGCGGCGCGCGAGACACCCGTGCCGCCCATTAAGCTGACGCTTTCGTCGGTCACTCAGAGTATCGATGTGGCCGCCGACACCGAAACCGTGGAACTCACTAATACCGAGATATCGAACACCATCTCAACGGCCGACATCCGCAACCTGCCGATTCTCGATCGCGATCCTTTGGGACTGCTGCAAACTCAAGCGGGAGTCTCATCCAACGGAAATTCGGCCACGGTGATTAACGGACTGCGGACTTCCTTTTCCAATCTCACGTTGGACGGCATTAATATCCAGGACAACTACCTCCGCGATAACGCGCTCGACTACAGTCCGAACAAGCTGCTGCTGGGGCAGGTGCGACAGATGAGCGTCGTAACTGCTAATGCGAACGCGGCGGCCCCGGGAGGCGCGACGCAGACCGCGCTCTCCACACCCTCCGGGACGAATATTTTTACGGGCGAGTTGCTGTGGTACAACCGCAATAACGAGTTCGCGGCCAACGACTGGTTCAACAACCAAGCCGGCGTGCCCACGCCGCACCTCAACCAGAACCAGTTCGGCGGGGGCATCGGGGGCCCCATACGCAAAGACAAGCTTTTCTTCTATGCCAATTACGAAGGCCTCCGAACGCACCAGCAGGTTGGCGTCACGAATACGGTCCTAACGCCCGACGCGCGCAACGGCATTTTCACTTACCAGGATGCCGCCGGCACAGTGCACAAGGTGAACTTGCTCGCTCTGCGGAGTCTTAAGGGCCTCGACCCGACCATGCAGAACCTTCTGAACCAGGTGCCTGCCACGATCAACAATTATGAGGTGGGAGACAGCACCCCAAGCCTGCTGCGCAACACCGCGGGTCACCGCTTCAACCAGCGGGACAACGAAACTCGCGACAACATTACAGGGAAAATCGACTACAACTTATCGACGCGACATGCCGTATCGGGAACGTTCGCGTGGAACCGTGATAACAGCGATCGTCCGGATGCCGAAAACGACTTTTCGGTGATCCCGAAAGTAACCGACCCGACCCATTCCGCGCTGACGGCTCTATCCTGGCGCTGGACTCCGTCGGCCAACCTGACTAATGAGGTGCGCGGCGGTTTTGACCTGACTTATGGCTACTTTTTCACCTCGCAACAATTCGGCACTGGCCTGCTAACCGGCATGCTGTTTTCGGATCCCGTGAATGAATTTCTCCCGCAGGGCCGGCGCACGAATACCTACAACCTCTCGGACGATGCCGCCTGGCAAAAAGGCCGGCACTTTATTCAATTCGGCTACTGGATGCAACATGTGCGAGTGGCTTCGTACGACGCCTCCGGCAGCGTGCCCACTTACGGGCTGGCGATGGGAACCGGGCAACCGGCGCTCTCGGCCAGAGAACTGCCCGGCATAAACACCGACGATCTCAACACCGCCAATACGCTCCTCGCGACGCTTGGCGGCTATATCGACAACTACAGCCAGACATTCAACGTAACCAGCCAAACCTCGGGCTTCGTTCCGGGCGCCGCCTATTTGCGGCACTTCATCCTAAATAACTACGCGGTTTACATACAGGACAAGTGGAAGGCCCTGCCGCGGCTCTCGGTCACTGTGGGCTTGCGGTATGAGCTGCCGGGAGTGGTGGACGAGACTAATTCGCTGGAATTGCTGCCTTCGGTGCAGGGCAGCGCGGTTCAGACGCTCCTCTCCAACGCAACCCTCAACTTTGCAGGCTCTTCGGTAGGCCGCCCATGGTACAACCGCGATTTCAAGGAATTCGCGCCCAGCGTCGGACTCGCCTGGGACATGTTCGGCGATGGAAAGACGGCGTTTCGAGCAGCTTACTCCATCAGCTATGTGAACGACCAGGCGATTTACGCGCCGGAATCGATGGTGGAGGCGAATTCCGGTTTGCAAACGCTTTCGCAAAATACGGGCTTGTCAAACCGCGTTTCGTCGCTGCCGGCCATTCCCGTGCCGGTCTACCAGGTACCATTATCGGTTTCCACGAATTATGCCAACAATTCTCAAAACACCGTCGGTTTAGTCGATCCCAATCTCCATCGCCCCTATGTCCAGCAGTATTCGGCAGGCATTCAGCACGAGTTCAAGCACACACTGTTCGAAGCGCGTTACGTCGGCAATCACATGGTAGGCGGTTACCGGGCGTTCGATTTCAACCAGGTGGTGATCCAGCAAAATGGGTTTCTCGCGGATTTTTTGCGCGCTCAAAACAACGGCTTTCTGGCGCTGGCGCGTAACGGAGTTTTTAATCCCGCTTATAATCCCGGCATTCCCGGGAGCCAGGCTCTAACTGTCTTCCCGAAGTTAACCGGTGGTGGGCTGCTGAATGATTCCGATATCCGGACGTTCATTCAAACCGGACAGGTTGGGGATCTGGCCACACTGTACCAGATGCAGGGACTCAATGGATTGGTCAATTTCTTTCAAAACCCTTACGCACTCGGCACCGACATGCTAACCAACTATTCAAGCTCCAGTTATAACTCTCTGCAACTGGAAGTCCGGCATCGCGTGAAGTCGGGACTTAGCTTCGAATGGAATTACACGTTCTCTAAAGTATTGAGCGATGCCGATGGCGACAGCCAGTCGCGCGTCCAGCATTTCCTTGACCTTGCGAATCCGGCGATCGAGCGCTCCAGGGCTAACTTCGACCAGACCCATATGGTCAAAGCCGACGTTTTCTACGATCTGCCGCTGGGCACGGGTCACCGGCTCCACTACGGGCCTTTGAATCGGGTGATTGGCGGCTGGACGGTGAGTGCGGTGTGGAGCTGGAATTCCGGCGCTCCCTTCTCCATCCTATCGGGCCGCGGCACTTTGAACAGGTCGTACGCATATCTCGGCCTCGGGACAGCTTGTACGAGCGGCTGCCGCTCGTACTACAACACTGCTGATACCGACCTCACCATGGCGCAACTGAACAGCATTGTGAAATTTCAAATGACCGGCAACGGCCCGTACATGATTTCGCAGCCCGCTATTAATCCGGCCGACGGAACGGGCGTTAACAACGACGGCAGCACGCCATTTACCGGACAAGTCTTCTTCAATCCGGGAGCAGGTACACTGGGCGTCCTGCAGCGCCGCCTGTTCGATGGCCCTTGGATCTTCAGCCTCGACATGAGCGCGCTCAAGACAATCAAATTGCGCGAGCGTCAGAGCGTGGAGATACGCATGGACGCATTCAACGCGCCGAACCACACTTCGTTTTACGCCGGCGATCAGAACATCAACAGCACTACCTTCGGAGTCGTGGGCGGCGACTATGGCTCGCGCGTAGTGCAGTTCGGGGCGCACTATAGGTTCTGATATGGAGCGACCCTGTCAAGCCCTGTGAGCGCCTGACAGATTTTCTTTGAATCAAGCCGGCTTTCCTCCGCAGGAGGGAGGCCGGCGCTTTTGTCTTGGTGGAGCAACCTGTGAAGTGTTCCCGCCGGAGCCGCCCGTCGCGATTACGTTCCGGCCGGAACGGCGCGGAGCAGTCAAGGGCGCGCCCGTTTGTGGCGCGGCGAAGCGAACCCTTGACTGGA
>CAZKVF010000121.1:0-5676 GCA_964556085.1 uncultured Solibacteraceae bacterium | reverse complement strand
CATCGATCTCAAACAGCCGGCTTGATAACTGACGCACCTGAATGAATCGCCGCTGCGCAAGGGCGCGCTGGTGATTAGCCGCAACAATTCCGCCGGAGAGCCCCGCCACCGCCAGCACTGCTGCGGTCGCGGGCAGCCAATGGCGGCGGAAGAATTTTCGTGCGCGGTACCAGCCGTCCCCGTTGCGCGTCCGAATGGGGCGTGTTTCAAGACAGTTTTCAAGATCCTCCGCCAACTGGTCCACGGTGGCGTATCGCTCCCACGGCTCCTTGCGTAACGCCTTCATCAGAACGGCCTCGAGATCGCCCCGTAAACCCGGCGCCAGCCTGGATGGCGGCGTGATTTTTCCGTCCGAAATAGCGGATGCGATGGCCCCCGGAGAATCCCCGTCGAACTGGTGCGGTGATCTCCCCGTCAAGAGTTTGTATAGGACGGCGCCCAGTGAGTAGATATCCGTGGCTGTGGTCATTCGACCGCCGCTCGCTTGCTCGGGGCTTGCATAATCCGGCGTGAGCATGTACCTGCTCGTCGCGCCCGAGTTCGAAACCCCCTCGAGGATCTTGGCGATGCCGAAATCCAAAAGCTTCGGCTCTCCGTCTTCCGTCACCAGAATATTGGCCGGCTTCAAATCGCGATGGATCACCAGATTCCGGTGTAAATAGCTGACCGCGGCGCACACCTTGAGAAATAGTGCGATCTTCTGCCTGACACCGAGAGCGGAGGCGTAGCGATCGATCGGTCTCCCCTCGATATATTCCATAACGAGGTACGGCTGGCCATCCTCGCGGTGTCCTGCATCCAGTAATTTCCCGATGTTGGGATGAGATAGGGTCGCGAGAATTTGCCGCTCCACCAGAAACCGCTGGTGTAATTCCGGATCGTTTGCGTCTGGCCGGAGAAGCTTTACAGCAACCCGGTGTGCTATCTCACCGTCTACTCGTTGAGCGCAATAGACAGAACCCATGCCGCCGCTTCCCAGGCTTCTTCCCAAACGATAGGCGCCACAGAGCAACTCTCTCGACTCTGCCTCCAGCGCACTTACCGCCGCCTGTCCGATATCCATTTCCAGCGACGTGGTGCATTGCGAATCGAAAGATAGTAGCTCGTTCAACTCTGCTTGTGTCTTCGGTTGAATGTCATTTTCAGCGAAATATTTGAGGCGGTCCTCCTCAGGGAGATCCGCAAGAGCATGAAACAGTTCCTGGACTCGAACTCTCATAGGGTATTCACTCTACTTAGTCCACGTGAACCGGAGTTAGCCGGTCAAGTCGGGCGAACTTATCAAACGGTATCCGGACTTATGCTGAGCAAACCAGGCTTGGAATGCGACCGGAGGGCGTTCAAGCCCTGGTTATTGATGAGATTGTACCGCGATACGATGGCAACGCCTGAAAACTTTTACACAGGTAAAAACCGTAATTGCCGCAATCACCAGATCGTCTGAATCTGCGATGCACGGATCTTCCCATCGCGGCTGATCAGCGGTGCCTCAAGAGCGGCACTTAGATACTCAGTTCAGCTGCGGAATGCTCTTCGCGGGCGGGGGCTCCGGGAACGTTTTGATGTAAGTCCATACATCCGCCAGTTCCTGGTCCGTCATCACCTGCGCGCGGTACGGCGGCATCCCGCCCGGCGCGGGATTGCGCGCGTAGGCGATAAACGCCGCCTGCGCCAGCTTCGTCTGCGCCAGGCGCGCGCCCGCGAGTCCGCCCTGCCCGGATTGGCCATGACACTGATAGCAGCCATTCCTGAGATACAGCCGCTTCCCGTTCTCCGCATTCCCGGGCTTCGTCTGCGCGATGACAGCCGCGCAGCCCAGAATCAGCAACAGCAGAAGTCTCCTCATAACGACGTCCTCATCGCGGCTGCGTCACCACGTCCAGCAGCACCGGCTCGCCCTTTTTCACTCTCTCGATGCCACGGCGGATCGCCGGTCCCAGATCCTTCGGATCCCGGATCGGACCTTCGCTGTACACGCCGTACCCTTTGGCAACGCTCGCATAATCGATTTCCGGATCGATCAGCGCCGTTCCAACGTCCGCCTTGTCGATCCCCCGGTTGTACTTGTTGCCCTGCATCTGCAGATACATCCGCTCCTGGTGGTAGGCGCGGTTGTTGTGCATCAGCGTCAGGAGCGGAATGCGATGATGCGCCGCCGTCCATAGAACCGCCGGCGCATAATTCAGGTCGCCATCCGGCTGGATATTCACGCTCAAGCGGCCGTGTTTCCGGTTGGCCAGCGCGGCTCCAACCGCAGCCGGCGCGCCATAGCCGATGCCCGCCGCGCCTTGTGCGCCGATGTACTGGTAATGCTTTTCGAAGTCCCACAACCGCGTGGCCCAATAGCTCGGGTAACGGTCGTTCGAAACCAGCGACCAATCCTCGTTCTTCACCTGCGCCCACAATTCCGCGGACAGGCGCGCGCAAGTGATCGGGCTAGCATCCCAGCCGACAGCGGCGAGCTCGCGGTTGCGCTCGCGTGTGCGCCGGTTGGCTTCCGCGATCTTCGCGCCACGCTCGGCAAACGCTCGCTTGCGATCCGCGCTGATCAGCCGTTTCACTCCCTCGATCAACGCCGGCAGCGTGGCTTCCGCGTCGCCCGGAATATTCAGATCCACTTCGGCGTAACGCTGAAAATCCTGGTAGTTCGACTTGTGGTTCAATGTCACCGCCGAGATGCTGATCAACTTCGCCCCCGCCTTGGTCGTAGGCTGGTTCTCCATGCCGAAGCGATTCAATGGGGTCATGCGGTGCGTCAGGCTCCATAAATCCTGTGCTTCCAGCGCCAGCACGGCGTCGGCATCGGAGAGATTGGGCAGCGTGGGATCCACGCTGTTCATGGTGTAAAGCGGATGCCCCGAGGGAAAGTTCATTCGCAGCCGCTGATCGTATACCCGCGCCTGTAGTGTTTCCGCCAGTTCCACCAGCAGCTCGATCCCCTTGGGCGTGCGCGCCAGCCGCCCCGCCACGATCACCGGATTCTCGGCGGCTACCAGCCACCTTGCGGCTTCCGCCACGGCGCCCGGGTCTCCTTGCGGCGGCGCCGGCAACACCAGTTTCGGGATACGCGGGACCTTTTCCGTCATGGGCTCTTCCTGCAGCACCGAGTCGGCCACCAGCACCACCGGCTCCTGAGGCGGCGTCATAGCGATCGTGTACGCGCGCACTGCCGATTCCGCAAAATGCGAAAGCGTCACCGGCGTATCGTCCCACTTGGTGTAATCGCGGACCATCGAGGCCGCGTCCTGCACGCTGTGGTACCAGTCGGCGCTACCGCGCCGGTAATTGATGTCCAGCGTATTCCCTAAGACGATATACAGCGGCACACGGTCGGCATAGCAGTTGTAGATGGCCATCGACGCGTGTTGCAGACCCACAGTCCCATGCGCCATGATCATCATCGGCTTGCCTTCGATCTTGGCGTAGCCGTGCGCCATCGCCGCGGATGATTCTTCGTGGCAGCACGTCAGCCACGTAGGCGCGCTCTCGCCGCCGTAGTTGATCATTGACTCCTGCAGGCCCTTGAAGCTCGATCCCGGATTGGCCGCGCAATACTCTATGCCCAGCGTCTTGAATACGTCCACCATGAAATCGGCGCCCGGCCGGACGCCGCTTGCCGCAGTCGCGGGAGGAGGCTCCGGCTCGGTCACCGCCTGGGCCATCGCTACGGGCGGGATTCCGGCCAACGCCGCCGCTCCCTTCAGAAAACCTCTTCGGCCAAATTCGGCTTCCGATTTCGCCATGCTGCTCCGCTCCTGTCTGCGTCTACCCAAATTACTACGGTCACGATCCGAACACTACCCCGGAGGAACGGACCGCGCCGCAGCGGAAAATGCACCCTGCATTGGTACTACGCCCCACTTCGTACTATCGGGCATAGAACTCTTTTCGTGCGAGAGGACCCGGAAAAGTGGTACCTTATAACACATGTTCGGGTGCATTTACCGGGGGCTCCGGATTGCCCTTTCTGCCTCGGTTTTCCTGTTTTGCTCCGTTGGTTCCCTGCGCGCCGATCAGGCGGTCCCTAGCACCGCGCAGGAGCGCGCCGAAGTTGCCGTCAGTTATGTCAACGAACGGCTCGCCGTCTGGCAAACGCGCCTGAATCTTCAGGACTGGAAGATTTCGGTCGTAATGGCGCATCAGTATGAGCTGAAGCCCAAAACGCTGGGCAATATCCATTGGGAATCGGACAAGAAAACCGCGGTGATTCGCGTCCTGGATGCGGCGGATTACAAGATGGCTTTCCGCGAAATGCTCGACGATATGGAGTTCACCGTCGTGCATGAGTTGATTCATCTGGAGTTGTCGTCACTCCCGCGCAGTGATGCCAGCCGGCGTGAGGAAGAGCACGCCGTGAACCAGATCACCGACGCTCTGCTGAAACTCGACCGCAAACGCTGAAGTTGCCCGCGTCGTGCTAAATTCTGAGGGGCACCTGTGCCTCGCTATGGCCGCGCGGACACTTTACCAGGTTCTCACCGAAACGGCGCGCCAGTACGGCGACGCCGCCGCCTTGCATCAGCCCTGGGGCGATGAGCCGCAACGCACTATTTCCTGGAACGAGTACCAGCGCGCAGCCGAGGAGATCGCGGCCGGCCTTCGCGAACTGGGTATCGGCAACGGCGAGATCGTAGCCTTAGATTCCGAAACGCGCCTGGAGTTCTATCTGGCCGACCTCGGCATCGTCACCAACGGTTCCGTCGCTGCGGCGCTCTACCCCAACTATCCGCCGGCCGAATTGGTCCGTATGATCGCCAACACCGGCGCGCGCGCCGTGTTCGTGGAAGACCCCAGGATTCTCAAGGCGCTCTGCCAGGCCCCCGTCGCCCATTGGATTCTACTGACCGGCGAAGCTGATGGCGCCCTCACCCTGGAACGCTTGCGGGAGATGGGGCGCTCCGCGTTGGCGGCTGATCCCGCGCGGCACGAGCACTTGCGATCCAATGTCCAACCCTCCGATCCGGCCATCCTCTATCTCACTTCGGGCGCCACGGGCGAGCCGAAAATGGCCTTGGTCACGCATGCCGCGGTGGTGGCCAATATCGATATGGCGCCAGCCGTTCTTCCCGTCGGGCCCCAGGATGCCGCCGTCGTGTTCCTTCCCTCCGCTCATATCGCCCAGCGCGTGGTGATGGAGTTCGTCCCTCTCCGCATGGGCATGCCCGTCACCTTCTCCGAGAGCCTGTTAAGGCTTCCGCAGGAAATTCGCAATGTGCGGCCCACCATCCTCCTGGCGCCGCCACGCATGTGGGAGCGCATCTATTCCAGCATCTGTGCCGATCTGCGGAAGCGGCCTGCCGTCGTGCGGAACACCTTCTACGCCGCCCTGGGCCTGGCGATCGCCGCCGTGCATTGTCGCCGCGAAGGCAAGCCCGTTCCGCAGCGCATTGCCCTGCCGCTCCGCATGGCAGATCGCCTCCTGTTTCGAAAAGTTCGGGAGCGCTTCGGCGGCCGGCTGTGGATTGCCGCTTCTGGCGCGGCTCCCCTCGCCAAGGACCTTGCCGAATTCTACGAAGCCATTGGCATGCCAATTATCGAAGGCTACGGGCTAACCGAAGGCGGTGTGGCGGCCCTCAATCCCCTCGGTGCGCCGCGGCCCGGCAGCATCGGTAAGCTCGTTCCCGGCGTGGACGTGCGCTTTGCCGAGGACGGCGAGCTTCTCTTGCGCAGCCCCTG
>CAZKVF010000120.1:0-7407 GCA_964556085.1 uncultured Solibacteraceae bacterium | reverse complement strand
TACGAGTGCGCGCACGCAGCATATTCTTTCCCCCTGGCGGCAATGATGAAGCTTGCTCCCCCCTCGCAGTATCTTTTTGGCACTGACTATCCAGCGGAGCCGATGGAATCGACGCTCGACCATCTGCCCGAAAACGATCTTCCGGCGGAGGTACAACGGGCCATGAACCGCGAGAATGCCGAACGGCTGTACCCCAGGCTCAAATCACTCTAAGTTCAGCGCCGGACGCGCTTAGGAAGGCGGCCGCCTGCGCCCGCCGCGGCGGAAACATGGGGTTGGTTATTGAGGAGTAAACTGGAGTGAAGTTGAAATTAGGCTTTGAGCTTTTGAGGAGGACAACATGAAAAGAGCGTTCCTGGCACTTGCGTTGGCAGCAGGGTTTTCCGCCAGCGTCATGGCTGCCGAGTTCAAAGGGTACATTATCGACGAGAAATGTTCCAAGGTGGCCAGCATGAAGGGCGATGCTGATTGCGCCGCCAAGTGCATCAAAGCAGGCTCTCCGGCGGTCCTGCTTACCGACAGCGGCAAAGTTTACAAGATCGCCAATCAGGACAAAGTCGTGGCAATGGCCGGCAAACAAGTGACGATCAACGGTAAAGAGAGCAGCGACAGCATCACCGTAGACAGCGTAAAGTAGCCATTTCGCATTCGGAGGCGCGGGCCGGGACGCCCGCGCCTGCTTTATGATTCCTCCCTGCCGCCGATTTCAGGTGGACAGGCCCGATCGGCTGGCGGATAATCAATTCCATTCCCCGGAGGGATCCAGAATGAACCGCCTAGCCCCAACCCTTCTCGCGGTCCTGATATCCGCAGCCTCGCCAGCCGCCCACGCGGAAGAAGGACTGATCACTCACAAGGCTCTTTCGCTTGACATGGCGATGGCCATCGCCCAAGGCGCGCTCGAAAAATGCCGGGCCGGGCATTACCAATGCGCAGTCACCGTCCTCGATGCCGCGGGCCGGACCCTTATCGCCTTGCAGGACGACGGAGCCATGTTGCACCGTTTCGACGTCAGCCGCAAGAAGGCCTACACCGCTCTGGTATACCGGCGCCCCTCGAAAGAAGTGGTCGAAGGCTGGTCCTCCAAGGCGGCCAGTTCGGCTCCCCTCGTTGAAGGCACGATTCCCAATCCACCGGTCGAAGGCACAATCGATATGGGTGGCGGCATTCCGATTTTTGCGGGCAAGGAAGTCATTGGAGCTGTCGCTGTGAGCGGCGCCCCCGGTTGGATATGGATGAAGCTTGTGCCAAAGCCGGACTCGCGAAGGTGGCCGACAAGCTGAAGTAGACAGCAAGCGCTCCAGGCCCGGTAGCCGCACTCTCATCACTTCGCGGCCACGCATAAATGCTTTCTTCGTTACCCAGGAACTACGGTCGTCCTTCGAGCACTTCATTCAAGAGTTGCGCAATGGCGGGGTACCGCCGGAACTTGAGTAGCCTGGCTCCTGCCGGGCTGGGAAGGATCCTCCAGGGAATGCCCCCGTAGACCGGGAGGATCGGACCCTGTAGATAACGCAGCCCCAGCAGGTGTGCTTCAATGGCTTCGCCCGTTTGTGGCCGCCAGCTCATCAGTGATTGCGCGAATCGCATGAGCGCGCGGCCGAGCGGAATCAGATCGGAGTTACGCAATCGCTCAATCGGCTCGCTGCTTTTCTGAACAAGCGAATTTGCCATTGCGGATCCCAGAGATGTCCAGGCCATATCAACCGAGGCGGGCCGCAATTTCCAGGGGCCTCTTTCCGCGCCCGGGATCAGTTCGGAAATCCGCAGCATGCGAAATAGCTCGAGGTGCAGCCAGGTACGTTCGCCATCCACTTCGTATTTCTTCACGCGCCATTCACGTCCGAAGATCTTGAACCGCTCACCGGAATGGCAGCCTCCGGACCAGTACAACTTTTCCGGCCACGGCACCCGAAGCGTGGCGTGCCTGCCGGAATAGTCGATTCGTAGACGACCGCCGGACCGGTAGAAGATGCAAAACCGTTCCGAGCTCTGCAGGTTTTCAGTCGCCCACCACCGCCCATCCATGGTCACGATCACGGAACCAATCCGCACTTGTTCTTGTTGCAGAATCTGTTGAAGCTGTTCCGGCGAAACCGGAACACGAACCTCTTCACCCCACTCCCGCTTTACAAGGAAGGCATTGCGAATCGCTTCGCGGTGACCCGCTTCCAGGGACGATTGCGGCGCTCCATACAAAGGAGCGGCGGGCAATACGTTTGGCGCCGGCGCCTGTGTTCGGCCGAGCAGCGAAAGCGCTACATCACGCAATATTTCCGTATCAGCGGGGTAAACGTGTTCCAGAGAAATTCCCCCCGGCGCTGCCAGCATTTCCAACGTTTCCGGCGAAAGGTGTTCGCGCACGAGCAGGTGTTCCAGCGCTTTTCCGAAGACGAGTACGGGAATGCCACTGGATTGGACCTCGGATTCACTCTCGCCAGCCGGCATGCGAGCCACTTCCGCCGGTAACCATTCGTTCAAGAGCCGGATGATATATGGCGCGAGACGGTCGGAAGGTAATCCGGGACGCACCGGCCCAACGGATCGAGGCGGAGGGGAGTGGCTTGATCGGCCATTTGGAAAGATCGTGTCTTCGATCCAGTTCTGAATTTCACGGAGCGCTCCGAGCGAGGCGCGGTCCAGGGCAGGGCCCTCGACGAGGTCTCCGCCTATTGCGTGCTTCAAGAGATCATTCAGCCCCTTCCACTCGTGGCGCGTGTAGCCGCTTCTATAGACAGTCTTGAGCCAATAAGAAGCCAGGACCGGAATCGTTTCCGGATACTGCCGCTGCCGCAGCCTGGCGAACAGTGCTTTGACATCGGCTTCGGCGCGGGAAAGCTTTGGCCGTTTCGGGGACGGGCCCTCAACCGGCATCGCCGTGCGCGATACGAATAGTGCGAACATACGCGCCCAGATTCAGGACTGCAAAACGATGTCCATAGTGGCCGTACACCGCATCCAAAGCCGGCGCTGCAAGGCAAAGGCGGCACGGTATATAATCGCCGCAACGGAGGCTCACATGAGAGCTAAGCTTGCCGCCATCATCTTAGCCGGTCTATTCGCGTTGCCCGCTCTTGCCCAGTGGACCGGTCTTAAGACCGCTGGTATCCCGCGCTTGCCTGACGGCAAACCGAACCTTGCGGCGCCCGCGCCCCGCACGGCAGAGGGAAAGCCGGACCTGACCGGCATCTGGCAGGCGGGCAGGGCCGGCGCGGCAGGGCAGTATGGGTACGATTATGATGTGGCCCAAAATTTGCCTGCCGACGCACTCACTCCCGCGGCCCGCGCGTTACGGCAAGAACGCGTGCAGAACTTCCGGAAAGATAGCCCGCTTGCGCGGTGTCTGCCCGTGAGCATTCCCTTTCTCAATTTCCGCGGCTTGTCCCGAATCGTGCAAACGCCGGAACTGATTGTGTTCTTGCATGAGTCTCCGAACAGTCCGCATCGGTCCATTTTTCTGGATGGGCGGCAGCTTCCCAAAGATCCCAGCCCTACGTGGCTGGGATATTCAGTCGGGCACTGGGAGGGCGATACGCTCGTGGTGAATTCCGTCGGGTTCAATGACGAAGGCTGGCTCGATGTTGGAGGGAACCCGCAAACGGAATCGCTGCGGCTTACGGAGCGCTTCCGGCGTCCGGATTTCGGACATCTTGAGTTGGATGTGACTTTCGAGGATCCGAAAACTTTCACTAAGCCTTTTACTCTGCACATGACCAAGAATTACGTCGCAGACACCGAGATACTCGAGGACGTGTGTGAGAATGAACGCGACAGCGGTCATTTACTGGGCGGGTACAAAGTGGCTCCCGAGACCCTCGCCCGGTACGCCGGCACATACGATGTGGCGGGCCGGGAAGCTGTGGTGACCGTTTCAGGCGATCAACTGATCGTGAAAGATAGCGCGTATCCTCGGGACCAGCTGTTCGTGGCCCGTTCGGAAACCGAGTTTCTGTCCAGCGTGAGCGAGACAACGATTGTGTTCAGCAAGAACGCCGGCGGCTTGGTGCAGTTTACCAGGGTCGGCCCCGGCAAAACGGAGAAGGGAGTGCGACGGTGAGAAGTCTCGCGATTTGCTTTCTCTTGCTGGCCATGAGTGCCGTCTTGCCGGCAGCTGATGTGTCCGGAACCTGGAGCGCCGCTGTAATGCTGGATGCCGGCAGCGGCACCGCCACGTTCGTATTTCAACAGCAGGGCGACTCTCTTTCCGGCACGTATTCGGGTGTGCTGGGCGAGGCCAAAGTCACGGGTACGGTGATGGGCGACAAGGTCGAATGGTCGTTTGACGGCGGACAGGCGGGAAAGGTGTCTTTTCAGGGTACCCTCGACGGGCCGGCCAGGATAAAAGGAACGGCCGAATACGGGCTGCTGGGCAAAGGTACATTCACCGCCGAGAAGAAGTAGCGAGCCCTATGGGGCGCACTCCTGGACAGTCGCGCTCCGAAACGCAACGGCGATCTACCGGTTCGCGAAGTGTCTGAAGTCTCTCTCATTTTCGGAACAGAAATACTCAATCAGGTCCGAGCCGGGAAGCAGTTCCTGGTTGAGCCGGATGGTGAACGGACGGGTGTACGTCTTGGGATCATCCACGGTAATCTGCAACTCCAGGTGTCCGAAATCGGAGCGGCGAAAACGCTCGGTAAGATGCAACGCCTCGCTGTGCGTATGGCCGCGCGCATCCAGCCATCCGCGATCGTTGAATCCCGCTGCGTCAACCACCAGTGTGTCGCCATCCCAGCGGCCGACGGAATATCCGAACCAGGCCGGTTGCGGGTCGCTGGGCAGTTTGCGGCCATCGGTGTGGACCTGGCGAAACACCGTTTCTCTTTCGTACAGCATCAAAATCAGTCCCGGCGTTTGAACGATCTTATGCGGACCAGGAGCGGTCTCTGCCATAGGCACGCCCTCCGGCTGGCAATGCGAAAGCGGACTCTCCGTCGAGAAGTTTTCCGCACGTTGACGGAACGAAGCAGCGGAAGTCGGCAAGAGTGGCGCCTCCTCGGGCTTAAAGTCGGAGAGGATGTTCAGGAAATATTTCGAGGGGGGAACTTCTCCCAATCCGTTGCGGCCTCCGGGGACCAGGCGCCGCAATTCTTCCTCGGTGGCGCTTTGCGACTGCCAGACGCCGGAAAGATCCGGGTGGCCGTCCCGGGTTCGAGGCGCGCGCGCTGCGAGGTTCGGTTTCCCGTCTTTGCCCCTGGGTGTTCCAGGAACAGGTTGGCTTAACCACTGCGCATGCGCCCCAATTGCGGCTCCTGCGAGAGCGAGTAATATCCGGATTCGGACGCTTTGCATGGCGGCCTCCTCTTGTTTCCACCTATATTAGTGCACTCAGAACGGCGGCGCTCACGAGCCGAGCCCGTGATAGAATCACGCCATGCAAAAAGCGGCTTGGGTTTTCAAGGCGCTCGGCGCCCTACTGATTCTCGCAGCGGCTATCCCGGCGCCAGCCGCAGAATTCTCGATTTTCGGCGCGGAAGCGCAGGTGGCCTATCGCGCGGTGCCGAACATCACATATCTCACGGCTAATAATACCGACCTCAAACTCGACATGTACCAGGCCCGAGGTCAAAGCGTGCCGCAGCCTACGGTCATTTACATTCATGGGGGCGGCTGGACCGGCGGTTCCAAAGAAACCAATGTTCTGAATCTGCTGCCCTACATGGAAATGGGTTGGAATGTTGTGAACGTGGAATACCGCCTGGCACGAATATCGCTCGCTCCAGCCGCCGTCGAAGATTGCTTGTGCGCGCTTCGCTGGGTGATCCGGAACGCCAGAGAGTACAATGTCGATACCAGCCGTATCGTGGTGACGGGAAATTCCGCAGGCGGCCACCTCGCCCTCACCACCGGGATGATTCCTCCGTCCGCCGGCCTCGACCGGCAGTGCCCTGGCCCCGAGGAACTGAAAGTCGCTGCGATCGTGAACTGGTACGGGGTTACCGACGTCGCCGACCTGTTGGACGGCACCAACCGCAGGGCCTACGCCGTTGCCTGGCTCGGCAGCATGGAGAACCGCAAGGACATTGCCGCGCGTGTTTCACCGCTCACTTATGTGCGTTCCGGGTTGCCGCCGGTGCTTTCCATTCAAGGCGACGCCGATCCTACGGTTCCGTACAGCCACTCGGTGCGTTTGCACGCGGCGCTCGAAAAGGCCGGCGTTCCGAATAAGCTGATTACCGTCCCCGGCGGCATGCACGGCAACTTCAAACCTGAAGAATATCCGCACTTGTACACGGAGATTCGCGATTTCCTGGCGAAGTACAACTTGCTCAAGCGCGGTTCGTAGCGCCCACAAATGCGAATATTTCTGGCAGGGGCAACCGGCGCCATCGGGCGGCCGCTTATTGCGCGCTTGCTGGCACGGGGCCACCGGGTAGTCGGCATGACCAGTTCCGTGCGCGGTCTCGCGATTCTCAGAGAGAACGGGGCGGATGGCGTGGTTGCTGATGCGCTTGATACGCAGGCAGTTCGTGCTGCCATCGAGAAGGCGCGGCCGGATGTCGTAATCGAGGAGCTGACCTCACTACCAAAGCACTACACGCCGGAGGAGATGCGGGCGGCGGCGGAACGAGATCGCCAGGTGAGACTCGAGGGCGGACACAATCTTCACGCGGCAGCCAGAGAGTGCGGCGCGCGAAGGTACATTGTGCAGTCCACGGGGTTCTTCTATGCGCCTGGTCCGGGGCTCGCAACCGAAGAGGACTCGCTTGCGGCAAATGCCTCGCCGGCGGTCTCCGCGAGCGTTCGAACCTACATGCAAGTCGAAGACCGCGTACTCGGAGCGAAGGATCTGGACGGGGTCGCCCTGCGCTATGGATTTTTCTATGGACCGGGCACTTGGTTTACAGAGGACGGGGACATCGCCGGCCAGGTGCGTGAACGGAAATACCCGCTCACGGGTTCGGGGCAGGGAGTCTGGTCCTGGATTCACATTGAGGATGCGGCGGACGCGACGGCAGCAGCACTCAAATGTGCTCCAGGAATCTACAACATCGTCGATGATGATCCGTCGGAGTTGTCTGTCTGGCTCCCGGCGTTTGCGGCTGCCGTGGGAGCGCCGGAACCGCCGCATATCAGCGAAGAAGAAGCGCTTCGAAACAGCGGGCCCGATTTCGTCTATTACGCGACGAGTTTGCGAGGCGCTTCCAATGCGAGGGCCAAGCGGGAACTGGGCTTTGCTCCCAGGCAACTGGAATGGCTGCGGAGAGTTCAACGCACGCCCCAGTAGATCGAGCTAGCCGCAGCAATCCCGAAGCGAAGCCCGCCCAAGCCAATACACGAGTTTGCGTTACTTCCTGTATTACGGTGCCGCCTGTCCCGGCAAATGCGGCAAGTCGGTATTGTTTTCGCCACAGATGAACTCCATCGGCTCCCAGCCCGGACGCAGATGCACCTCCTGCCTGCCCC
>CAZKVF010000119.1:0-5764 GCA_964556085.1 uncultured Solibacteraceae bacterium | reverse complement strand
CTGATGACCAGCGGCGCGCTGCGCCTGCAGCATCGATATCCCACCCGCGAGAGTGTCATCGACATGCTGGAAAAGGGCGATCCGGCACCGGCCGACGCCAATGACATCATCTACGAAATGGAAGCCTCGCGGTCCTACAATCCTGCTCCCAAACTGGACAGGATTCAAGCGCCGCTGGTGGCGATCAACTCAGCCGATGACGAGATCAACCCGCCGGAACTCGGCATCCTCGAAAAGGAAATCAAGAAGGTAAAACGGGGTAGGTTTGTACTGCTTCCGATCACGGAAGAGACTCGGGGGCATAGCACGCACTCGCAACCGGCGATCTGGGGCAAGTACCTGGCGGAGCTACTGGAAGAGTCGAGGTGATGCCTGCGGCGCGCTGTGAAAATATAGCATGCCGATCCCCTTGCCGAAACGTGACAACGCTACGCCTTTACGATGATTTCTCTGAGCCGGTCGCGGGTGAGGAAAAATTTCACTGATTCAAACTTGCCGAACAACTTTTCGAGGCTGCGATTATTGAACAATTGCACCGGGCGGCGCGATCCCTGCTGGGTAATGTGTAACAGGTTGACCTCCTGGATGCGGAAGGTGTATTGGGGCACGTCCTCCAGCTTGGCATCCGAGTGGAAGAACGCCAACATGTAGCTTTTGGGCCGCACGATCTTGTTCAGCCGTTCCACCACCGCGGCCAAAAGCGCCGGATCCAGATATTCCAGGAGGTCCCATATCAGGACGCCATCGAAGTGGAGCGGTTCATAATTCAGCGCGTGTTGGAGGAAACGTTCGATTTGAACCGGGTTCGATTGGTCGGGCGAGCCTTCTGCTCCGAAGGTCTCCTGCAGCGTCTGCAGAAAGCTTTCGGAATAGAGGCGATGCCCCAAGTTGGTAATAAAGCTGATGTTCTGCTGTGTCGCTCCGCCGAGATCGAGAATCGTCAGGCCCGACTGGCCGCGGATGTAGGTGAAGAACTCCTCCAAGCCGCGGCTTGGCCGGGTGCCGCTGTCGGGCGCGGACTTCTGGCCGCCGGAAAACAGTGAAAGCGCGCCCGAGCCTCTGGATGGAGTCGGTGCAGCCCCAACTCCCTGCCCGCGCCATATGCCTTTCAGACGGTCTGTCAGCAAAGCGCGGCCCTCGGATTATCGCTTCACTTCCGCGATGACCGCGGGCGTCTGGTTCACAGGTACTGCCGGAGGGGGAGCGGCTTGCCTGGCCGCCGGCCGGGCCGGTTCAGGCTTGACGATATCGATGCTGCCCTTGAAAAATGCACCGTCCTCGATAATAATCCGTGCCGTCTTGATGTCGCCCACCAGCTTGGCATCCTTCCGAATCTCGATCTTCTCAGCCGCTTCCACGTTGCCTTGAATCGTCCCCAGCACCACCACTTCGCGCGCTTTCACGGTGGCTCGTGTGGTGCCGTTGGGGCCGATAGTCAGTTTGTGCTCGAGCGCCTCGACGGTTCCCTCGAGATCTCCATCGACGAAAAGATCTTCTTTGCTATAAATCTGGCCGACAATTCTGACGGCCTTTCCAATGCTGGCGGAACCGCCACGCGACGCATCTGAATCGAATCTTCCAATGGGCGTGCTGGACACGAAAGGCGCCTCCTTTTTGGCTTCCACGGGGATTGGAGTGGGGGGAGCCGTCGCTCCCACCGGGCTGTGGTTGGGGCCGGACGGCACGACAGGTCTGGGAGCATCGTCCTCCCGTCGTTTATTCCACATACCACCGCCCTCCTTGGCTTGATGTGAAAAAAATGGATCTCACTTTCCCTCTAGTCTAAGTGGAGTGCTGGGAAAAAGGCAATCTTTGAAATGGGTAGCCATCCTTATTCATCGCAAAAACCGCCTCCAGCTAAACATTTCCGAGTGCCCCCAAAAGAGAACCGGTTCCGAAAGAGATTGAATCAGAAGGTTTTCCACGTTTCAGCCAGACCGTAGTTATGAGCCGGTCTGGGCCGCGTGCCGTGGGGCATAATAGGCGAAAGGGCCCCGATGGAGTTCGTTGAACAACTGAAGTCCGCCGTCGATATCGTTAGTGTAATCGGGGAGTACGTCAGGCTTCGCAAGTCCAGCGCCTACCGCTATAGCGGACTTTGTCCCTTCCATTCCGAAAAGACCCCATCCTTTTCGGTCCACGCCTCCAAGCAGTTCTATCACTGTTTCGGCTGCCATGCGCACGGCGACGTGTTGAAGTTCGTGATGGAGATCGAAGGCGTAAGCTTCTACGAAGCTCTGAAGGGCCTTGCGGAGCGCTACGGGATCCCGATGCCCAAGCGCTCGCAGTTCTCGGATGAGGATTCGCGCCGCCGTGCTTCTCTGTTTCAGATGCACGAGATCGCCCAGGAGCAGTTCCGCCGGAATCTGCAAGGGCCGGTGGGGGAGGCGGCTCGCGCTTATCTGGCGCGGCGCGGTGTGACAGGCGAAACGGCCGAAGAATTTGGCTTGGGCTACTCCGAAGGCGCCGGCAGCGCGCTGACCCGGCTGTTACAACAACACGGGTTTTCCGCCGATCTGGTAGAAGCGTCCGGGCTGGCCGGCAAGCGGCAGGACGGCAGCTTCTATGACCGGTTCCGAAACCGTTTGACGTTCCCCATTCACAACGAGAAGGGTAGGATCATCGGGTATGGCGGGCGGGCACTGGCGGCGGGCGACGAGCCCAAGTACTTAAATTCGCCAGAAACGCCGATATATAAAAAGAGCTTTGTGCTTTACAACCTGCATCGCGCAAAAGACGCCATACGCAAGGAAGAGCGGTCAATTCTGGTCGAAGGCTATATGGATGCCATTGGCGTCACAGCGGCGGGTTTCCGCCCCGTGGTGGCCAGTTGCGGCACCGCTTTAACCGCCCAGCAAGTGCAAGCCTTGAAGCGCCATGCGCAGCACATCGTGGTGAATTTCGATCCCGACGCCCCGGGTGCGGCCGCGGCCCAGCGCTCTATCGATCTGCTGCTGGCGGAGTCCATGCTGGTTCGCATTATGGAACTGGATGGCGGTTTGGACCCGGATGAATACTGCAATCAGCGGGGCTCAGAGGCTTATGCAGCCAGATTGCAGGAAGCTAAGGGGTATTTCCTTTGGCTGGCCGATCGCGCCCGCGCCAGACACGATGTTCGAACGACGGAGGGAGTCGTCGCCGTACTTCAGTCGCTGCTGCCCGCCTTGAAGCGCATCAATGACCGCATGGAACGGCTGGCGGTCGCCGAAAACCTCGCCGCTTACATTGGCGTGGAACGCGGTGTGGTGCTCGACAGTTTCCGCAAGTCGGTGACGGACCGGCAGGAAAAGACCATCGACCCTCCCAAAGAATTGGCGCGTGCGGATGAGAAAGGTCTTATTCAAATTCTTTTATCTGAAATTGCCGGACGAGAACAGTTGATCGCCGAGTTCGATCACGCGGCCATTCTCGATCGCCTTACCACGCGGCGCATTTTCCAGGCTATCCGCGCGGTTCACGAGAGCGGCGGCACTCTGAATTTCCATGCCGTGAATGCGCGATTAGAGGAAGGCGATCAAAACTTGCTAGCCGAGCTGTTGCTCTCCCAGGAGGAAGATGCCTGCGAGCAGAACCTCGATTATGGCTGGCGCTGCCTGAAGAGTCTGATGCGCTCGGAGGAACAATTGCGGCGCTCGGAATTAAAGGCCAAGATCAGGCAGGCGGAACGTGAAGGCAATGTGATCGAGGCCCTACGCGTGGCCCAGGAGTTGGAGCGGCTAGATCGCGAGGCGCGCGCATGGCGTGCGCAGGAGAGCGGCGCATGACCGCTCTGTCACCCGTTTTTTGCCGCGCCGTATTGTACAATAGGCAGGACTCGATCTCGCCGAGACTGACGGGGAATCGGTGGCAATAGAGGACAAATTCGAAGGACTGCAGCGGCTCGTTCAGATTGGCAAAGAGAAGGGCTACGTCCTGTACGACGAGGTCAGCCAGGTGCTGCCGGGCGACATGGCGACCGGCTCCGAACTCGACGAAGTGCTCGCGGGCCTCGACGGCGCCGGCATTGAAATCCTGGAAGAGCCGAAGGAATTCGATGGCCAGAAACTCGACGAGGCCGATGATCTCCTCGATCTGGATTTGGGACCGGGCGTAGGGGAAAAAGTTAATGATCCCGTCCGTTTGTACCTTCGTGAGATGGGTACAGTCCCGCTGCTTACGCGCGAGGGCGAAGTCGAAATCGCCCGCCGCATCGAGCGCGGCCAGAACACCGTCCTCAAGTCCCTCTCGCGGGCCCCGCTCGTAATTCAGGAAATTCTCTCTCTGGCCGAAGATGTCGCGCGCGATGCCATTTCCGCGCGGGATATCGTTCAGGTTTCAGACCCGATCATGAGTGATGAGCTGGTGGATGAACTCCAGCAGCAGTTTTTGAGGTCGGCCGAGGAAATCGAGCGCCATTACCGAAAGGTTCTCCAGGCAAGACAGAAGCTGCAAGCGATCCCTCGGGGCATCAAGCCCAAACAGTACCGCCACCAGCTCTGGGAGTTGGGCCGGTTGATCGTTAGAACGTCACGGGTCGTGCGAACAGTAAAGTTCCAGTCGCCCGTCATCACCCACCTGATCGACCGCATCCGCGCCTCGGTGGAAGAATTCCGGCCGGTGGAGCGCGAAATCGCACGCGTGCAGCGCAGGCTCGAGACCTGGCCCGTCCGCAGCGATTCCGTCAAGGATCTCCGCAAGGAACAGAAGAGCCACGCTCAAAAGCTGCAACAGCTCGAGGAGGAATCGGGTGCTTCGGCGGGCGAGATGCGCCGCACGTTGGAGATCATCACCAAAGCGCATGCCGAGGCCGAGGCGGCCAAAAAAGAGCTGATCGAGGCCAATCTCCGCCTGGTCGTGAGTATTGCTAAGCGATATACCAACCGCGGCATGCAGTTCCTGGATTTGATCCAGGAAGGCAACATCGGCCTGATGAAGGCTGTAGACAAGTTCGAATATCGCCGGGGCTACAAATTTTCGACGTACGCCACCTGGTGGGTCAGGCAGGCGATCACGCGCGCCATTGCCGATCAGGCACGCACCATTCGCATTCCGGTGCACATGATCGAGACCATCAACAAGCTCATTCGCACTTCGCGGCAGATGGTGCAGGAGTTGGGCCGGGAGCCTACCAATGAGGAACTGGCAAAGCGCCTGCAGTTGCCGGTGTCGAAGGTTCGCAAGGTGCTGCGCGTCGCGCAGGAGCCGATTTCGCTCGAAACGCCTATCGGCGAAGAGGAAGAATCGCACCTGGGAGATTTCATCGTCGATCAGAACGGCATTTCCCCGTCTGATGCCGTCATTAATCTGAACCTGCGCGAGCAAACCGCTCAGGTGCTGAAAACCTTAACGCCTCGCGAAGAGAAGATCATCAAAATGCGCTTCGGCCTGGAAGACGGCAGCGAGCACACGCTTGAAGAGGTGGGCCAGAATTTCGCCGTCACCCGCGAGCGCATCCGGCAGATCGAAGCCAAGGCGCTCCGCAAACTGAGGCATCCCAGCCGCAGCCACCGTCTGCGGGCATTCCTCGAAAACGGAACCCGCGGGGCCTGATAGCTTCTCGTAGCTCCGTACTGTATCGCCTTCGGACCACCCAGCGCCACGAGCCAGAAACGAACTGAGCCGCCGATTAACGCGGATCAATCTAGATAAGACCGATTATTGATAGGCATTTATCGGTGTCCATCGGCGGCTTGAATTTTTTATGGACGAGGATGATCACGCGCGCCTACTTCTCGTCCTCACAGGGGTCGTCCATGATCTCGGAATCGAGACGCCGGTAGTAGCG
>CAZKVF010000118.1:0-13113 GCA_964556085.1 uncultured Solibacteraceae bacterium | reverse complement strand
CAACACGAACGGAGAAGGAATTCCTGGGTAACCTGAGATAGCGACCTACGTCGACAAACTTCAGGTAGGCATCGCCCAGGCCGCCGGCGCTGTTGTCTCCCGATACGCTGATGTCATCATCCACCCAGAAGGCGATATTTCCCCCAAGATTGCCCGCCATGAAAATGCTGAAAAAGCCGGAAGAGAAATCTGTACCGGGGATGACCGACGGTACTGTGCCATTCGGCGTCAGGGCATTGAACTTGTCTCGGTTCCCGTTGGTCGCCTGGAAGAACGTGTTGAAACGCAGCCCGATAGGAGGCATTCCGGCAATGGTTCCGGGCCACACCGATTTGGGGAAGTTCTCCTTCTGCTCCTCCGCTCCCAACATTACGGGCGGGACTTTCAAATAGTTTTCGTCATCTTTCGGGAACTTAAAGCCCGCATCCTTGAACGCCTTGCCGAAATCATTTAGCTTGGGAAAGTCGATGTGGCAGGTCATGCACGACGTACCGTACAATCGCGCGAACGCAGGAATGGCGTTCCCTTGGCGGGGCAGCAATCCCGCGCAGAATAACAGTGCCAGCAGCGCGGGTAGAGTCTTCAGCAGCGTTCGGGTGAGTAATGCGCCAGGCCGCTTCGAGTCAGCGCTTTTTTCGTTCCATCCGCGGTGGCTGGAAGAAGCGCTTGTGGCATAGTCCTCTTCGGTTTCCTGTAGGTAATGCATTTTTGATTTGTCCCTCATCTTTGAATCGAAGTTAATCGGCACATCCCCTGGAGTGCGTTTGCTCGAGCCCGGAGCTTATCTCAGAAGATAATATTTCGGCCGAGAGTGTCTTTGTTGTGGAACAAATCCAATAAGCGAGGCAGGACCCAGTACTGCATTTACAGTTGTTACATATTTACAAATGTTACACGTCTGGCTGATTTCTTAACCCTTGTCCACGGAGCTGACTAACACGCGACATCTTGGCGGGACTTACTTTGTTTCGCGCGAACCACAACTCTGGCGATGAAATGAGTGCGGCGTTTGCCTTTGGTATGAGCGTAGAATTTCCGCCTGGCAAGGCCCAACCCCCCGTCACCAAAAATCGTTTTGTCGAGAGAGCCATTGGCGCGCCCGCAGTCGATCTGGTTGAAAGCGGATGGTTTGCAGGCCCGATGCCGGGTCGTGTATGATATACCCTTAAGCTGATCACCCAATCCTGCTTTCCGGGTCTGGCCAATGGAGATCTTCGCGGCACTGGATCGAGCGCCTTCGGCCTGGGCTCGAAGACCTCCGGTGAATCAGCACTGGCTCCGGCCGCAGAACGGGCGGCCGCCAGTTTAGGCTCGGGAAGTTGCCCGGTGGGACAAGACCTTTATGGCTACTGCAGCAGTACTGGAACGAGAAACGTACCTGAATTCTGGGTACGGCCTTAAATCGTGGCTTCTGACAAAGGACCACAAACGGATCGCCGTACTTTATTTCATTACGATCTCCATTTTCTTCGCGGTTGGCGGCACCTTCGCCAGCCTGATCCGCCTCGAGTTGTTAACGCCCCAGGCGGACCTGGTCAGTTCCGAGACCTACAACAAACTCTTCACCCTGCACGGCGTGATCATGGTGTTTTTTTTCCTGATCCCGTCGATACCGGCCACCCTGGGGAATTTCTTCCTGCCCATGATGATCGGCGCCCGCGACTTGGCATTCCCCCGCATTAACCTGCTGAGCTGGTATCTGCTGATTGCCGGGGGTGGTTTCGCCGTATTCGCTATGGTGGCCGGCGGTGTGGACACGGGCTGGACTTTCTACACGCCCTACAGCACGAGCTACTC
The DNA here is from genome assembly GCA_964556085.1 of uncultured Solibacteraceae bacterium. Classification (GTDB taxonomy): domain Bacteria; phylum Acidobacteriota; class Terriglobia; order Bryobacterales; family Bryobacteraceae; genus PSRJ01. The sequence goes on along the minus strand of CAZKVF010000118.1, from coordinate 11,316 downwards.
GAATACGTACGTGATCGCGACCGCGATTGGGATATTCATCGCCGGATTTTCTTCGATCCTCACTGGGCTGAATTTCGTAGTGACCGTCCATCGGATGCGGGCTCCCGGTATGACCTGGTTCCGCATGCCACTGTTCGTGTGGGCGCACTACGCCACCAGTTTGATCCAGATCCTGGGAACCCCCGTGATCGCAGTAACGCTGCTGCTGGTCTTGTGCGAGCGCTCGTTCCACATTGGCATTTTCGATCCCGCTCTAGGCGGTGACCCAGTCCTCTTCCAGCATCTTTTCTGGTTCTATTCTCATCCGGCGGTATACATCATGGTGTTGCCCGGTATGGGCGTCATCAGCGAGATCGTTTCAACATTTTCCCGCAAGAGCGTATACGGCTATGCCTTCGTGGCCTTCTCCAGCATGGCCATCGCGGTGATCGGCTTTCTGGTGTGGGGGCATCACCTTTTCGTCAGTGGCCAATCGTTGTACGCCGGCCTGGTGTTTTCGTTCCTCAGTTACTTCGTCGCGATCCCGTCGGCGGTCAAGGTGTTCAACTGGACGGCCACCCTGTACAAGGGTTCGATTTCTTTTGCAACGCCTATGCTGTATGCGTTCGGTTTTATCGGACTTTTCACCATCGGCGGGCTGACCGGACTATTCGTGGCGTCGCTCGGATTCGATGTCCATGTAACCGACACGTATTTCGTGATCGCGCACTTCCATTACGTGATGGTGGGGGGCACCATCATGGCATATCTGGGAGGCGTGCACTACTGGTGGCCGAAGATGACCGGACGCATGTATCCCGAGGGATGGGCCAAGTTATCTGCCCTTATCATCTTCATCGGCTTCAACTTGACGTTCTTTCCGCAGTTCATCCTGGGTTACCTGGGCATGCCGCGGCGTTATCACGTCTATCCCGACGAGTTTCAGATCTTGCATGTGCTTTCGACGGCCGGCGCAAGCATCCTGGCGGTGGGCTACGTTATCCCGGCCATTTACTTCCTCTGGTCACTCGCTTATGGAGAGCCGGCCGGACCGAATCCGTGGCGCGCTTCGGGACTGGAGTGGCAGACGCCGTCGCCCCCTCCGACTCACAATTTTGACCGCATACCCGTGGTCACTCATGATGCTTATGATTACAGCAGCGTGGTTGGGGAGGTAATGGAAATTGGCAAGTGAAGCGCATCACCTGGAAACGCTCGCTTTGCGCGAGCAGTTCGATACCGAGGAGCAGCAGAAGGATGCTTCTACTCTCGGGATGTGGGTTTTCCTAATCACCGAGATTATGTTCTTCGGCGGGATGTTCTTGGCGTATACGATTTACCGAACGGCCTTCCCGGTTATTTTCGGCCTCGCCAGTTCCAGCTTGAACCTGCCTATCGGCGCCACCAATACCTGTGTGTTGTTGCTTTCGAGTTTCACCATGGTGATGGCCGTACGCGCCGCCCAGTTGGGACAGAAGAGAATGATTATCCTCTTCCTCATCATCACCATGCTATTCGGCTTCGCGTTTCTGGGCATTAAGGCTTACGAGTGGACCGAGAAATTCGAGGAGCACCACGTACCGGCGCAGGCGAGTTTCCACCTGGAGGGTTTAACCGGACCAGATCAGCAGGGACACGCGAAACTCTTCTTCTCGCTTTATTTTGCGATGACGGGCTTGCACGCCTTGCACATGGTGGTCGGCGTCTGCATACTCTCGTTCATCATCGTCCAGACAGCCAGAGGCACTTACACCACCAAGTATTACACTCCAGTCGATATCGCCGGACTTTACTGGCACTTCGTCGATATCGTCTGGATATTTCTGTTCCCCTTGTTTTACTTGATCGACCGCCACTTACCTAAATAGTCATGGACCAACACCAGGAACGCTCATCGCACGCGGAACATATCGATTCCGTCAAGACCTACGCACTCGTCCTGCTGGCGCTGCTGGCTGCCACGATTCTGACGGCCTTTGTGGCCACGCTGGATCTTGGGCCTTTCAACATCATTGTGGCGCTAGGCATTGCGGTCACCAAGATGCTGCTTGTAGCGCTGTTCTTCATGCACGTGCGCTACAGCACCAACCTCACGCGCCTGGTCATCGTGGGCGGCATGTTGTGGCTCGCCATTCTGCTGCTGCTTTCGTTCGTTGACTTCGGGACTCGCGGGGCGATTGGCGTGCCCGGAAGGTAAAGCGGATCAGAGGGCAGGCGCCCCGGTTTGCAGGTGCGCTTGTCCGCGCGCAGCCCTCCCCCAACTCCGGTGACCCGCCAGCGATCCGCATATGCTGTGCGAACTCTCTGGCGGGTGTGGGGCCTTGGCCTGTTAAGGGTTGCTTAGTGCAGCACCAGCTTCTGCACCCGCAGATTCCCGATCTCGCCTACATACAGCGTATTCTCGCTGCTGCAGTCAATAGCATTAACCGTCCCGAATTCCGTCGGCAGTTTGCCGGCCCTACCGAACTTTCCGATCACGGTCCCATCGAGGCGCATCTTGTAGATCTCCCCATCGCGGTCAATGTCGGTCGGCGGGTTGGAATTGGAGACGAACAGCGCCTGGTTCGGCCCCTTTGTCATGCACAGCGCCTGCGCATTGCCGACATCGGTGTAAGCCGTTTTGAACACGCCGTTATTGTCGAAGACCTGAATACGCTTGTTGCCGCCATCCGCCGTATAGACATTGCCTTGGGAGTCAATCGCAATGCTGCGAACGTTAGCGAACTCGCCGTTTCCGGTCCCCTTCTTGCCCCACGACTTCACGAACTTGCCTTCTTTATCGAACTTCGCCACGCGCGCATTGCCCAGGCCGTCCGCGACGAAAATATTCCCGGCCGCATCCCAAGCCACGTCCGTCGGGCGGTCGAAGAGGTCAGTTTGCTGCCCGGAGCCGTCCCGCGCCCCACCGCGTCCCCCCTCTCCGCCTCCGCCGCCACGTCCTTCTCCCCCGCCTGCTGCTCCTGCCGGGCGCGCCGGCACCGGAACGTTTTCCGCTTTCCGGCCAAGCAACATGGCCACTCGGCCTTGCGGATCGAACTTCATCACCATGTTGGTCATCTGGTCCACTACCCAAAGGTTGTCATTCGGATCGACGCGCACCTGGGCGGCGAACATAAACCCGTACGAGTCCTTGCCGATCTCGCGCATGAACTTCCCATTCTTGTCGAACTCGAACAGGCGCGAGCCCCCATGCGCGAATGGCCGCGCCGTCCCGATCGTGATCGTCGGATGGCCCGTGCGCGTATAGACGAATATATCGCCCCGCGAATTCGTGGCTACGCCCGCCACCTCGCCGAGATAGATATTGGCGGGAAGCTGCAGCGGATTGGCAACGGAATCGAACTTGATTTCCGGCGCATCTTTCTGAGCTATCGCTGGAACTCCGGCTGCCACGGAGGCAGCTATCACTACTTCGATCAGGCGTTTCATAGGATCCTCTTGTTATCGACCGATGGTTACTGTGCTCCGCTGGCTTTGCCCGCCGTCGGACGGAGAATCAGTTTCTGCACCCGCCAGGACTCGATTTCACCCGCGACGATCTCGTTCGGATTGCGGCAGTCCATCATGTGTACCACCTGGAAACCGGGAGCCAGCTTGCCCGGGTGACCGAACTTGCCCAGCACAGTGCCGTCCAGCTCCGCCTTGTAAATTTCACCGGTGATATCCCATGTCCCCGGCTGGTTCCCGTTCGGGTTCGAATTCGACAGGAACGCGTACTGGTGAGGACCGGCCGAAATGCACACTGTCCAGCCGACGCCCAGGTTGGTAATTTCACGCATGGGCTTAAGATCGTTATCCAGCACCTGGTAGCGGATGTTGGAGCGATCGGCCACCCACACGTGGCCCTGCCCGTCCACCTGCAAGCCGTGGGGCAGATTGAATTCGCCCAATTCTTTGCCCGCTTTTTCGCTCCCAGCCTGCGCGATGAAGCGGCCGTTTTTGTCATACTTCACCACGCGGTTATTGCAGTAGCCGTCAGACACAAAAATGTTGCCCTGCGGGTCCCAGCCAACGTCCGTCGGCCGGCAGAAGATATACTTCTGCGACGGCTGGTTCGGACCATTGGGAAACGGCACCGCACCCTGAACCGCCGGAGGCCTGCGGCCGAGCACCATCAGCACCTTTCCATCGGGGCTGAACTTGGTGATCATGTTGGTGCCCTCGTCGACCGTCCAGATGTTGTCGTCCTTATCGACGCGCACAGAATGCGCAAATTCGAAGCCGTAATAGCCGACTCCGATCTCTTTGAGAAAGTTGCCGTTCTGGTCGAATTCGAACAGCCGGGTATTGGCGCTGCGGTGGTAAACAAAAACGTGGCCCTTGGAGTTGGTCGCCACCGCCACCGACTCGCCGAGGTACTCCCCGGGGGGCAGCTTCAGGAAGTTCGGCGTCGTGGTGAACGCGATCTCCGGGACATTTTGGATGGTTGCCTTACGCTGAGCCAGCGCGGGCGCTGCCAGCAATACCAAAGCGGCTGCCGGCGTCAGAATCCGTTTCATTGAAGCCTCCTGCAACTCACGAATCGGGATCTCTATTCTATAGGAACGTTGCCCGGTTGTGGGGCAGGCGCTTTCGCCTGTTTCGCCTGCCAATCCTCCGCGAGGTGGAACGGGCCTCCCGGCCTGCCAGCGCCGGCGGTTTGCCGCCAGCAGTCCCCCTCGCCTCATGGAACTACTCACCCCTCCCCTTCGTACGATACGTGTGAGACGATCGATTCAGCTGGGCCCGAGGCACCCGTATGACTTCTTTCTGGCAGGATGTCCGCTACAGCCTGAGGTTGCTCGCTAAAGCTCCCGGCTTCACTACCATCACCGTGCTCACCCTGGTGCTGGGCATCGGCGCCAACACCACCATCTTCTCCTGGATCAACTCCACGCTCTTGAACCCGGTCCCGGGCGTCACCAACACGGGGGAGTTGATGACCGTCTCGCTGAGCAAGGACATTCTCGCGCCCTTCCCGCTCACCTACCCCGATTTCGCTCACCTGCGCGACACTACACGCAGCTTCTCCGGTCTCGTGGCCTTTTCCATGCCGGCCGCGGTCAATTTGACGGGTGCCGGCAAGCCGGAGCGTCTCTGGGGCGCCCTGGTGTCGGCGGATTACTTCGACTTACTGGGCGTTAAGCCTGTTCTGGGCCGCGGCTTCTTGCCCGAAGAGGACCGGACGCCCGATGGCGCGCCCGTAACAATTATCAGCCATCGCTTGTGGCAGTCACAATTCGGCGCGAGCAAAGCAATTCTCGGCCGGCACATCAATATTAACCAGCACGCGTTCACCGTGGTGGGCGTCGCGCCTCCGATCTTTCAGGGCACCCAGACCGGTTTGCGCCTCGACCTCTGGATTCCCGTGATGATGGTTCGCCAAATTCTGCCCAATGGCGACCTGATTCACGACCATCACTTCTTCTGGCTGCCCGCTTTGGGACGCCTCAAGCCCGGCGTTTCGCGGGAACGGGCGGAGCAGGAACTCACCGCGTTGATCGAGCCAGTGGTCCGCCAATACCCCGAAGAACACAAGGGCCATGAAGCCGTGACCCTGACCCCGCTGTGGCGCGGGCCATTCGGGGCCAACGCTTTCTTCTCCGGCCTGTTTCTGATGCTGATGGCCATCTCCGGAGTGGTGCTCCTCCTGACATGCGCCAATGTGGCCAACCTGTTGCTCGTCCGTGCCGTCTCGCGGCGACGCGACATCGCCATTCGTTTGTCCATGGGCGCCAGCCGCTGGCGTCTGCTTCGCCAACTCCTCATCGAAAGCTTGATATTGTCCCTCGCCGGCGGCCTCATCGCCCTGGCAGTAACCTTCTGGACCTCCGGGACTCTGTCACGTTTCGTCCCCCCGCTGGATTTCCCGCTCGCTCTGGCAGTACGCCCCGATCGGACGGTGTTGCTCGTAACCCTGGTGATTGCCGTCGCGACGGGCATCCTTTTCGGAGTGCTCCCCGCGCTCCGCGCGACAGGTATACAGCCCGCCGCCGTTCTCAAGGAGGAAACCAAGACAGCCGCTGGCGCGCCCGGCAAAGCGCACCTCACCAGTTCCCTGGTCGTGGCGCAGATTGCCCTTTCTCTCCTGCTGCTGGTTTCCGCCGGCCTGTTCATTCGCAGCTTCATTAGCGCTCAGCAATTCAATCCCGGCTTTAATCCGGACCACGTTCTGCTCGCGTCCTACGATCTCTTCCCAGCCGGCTACACCGAGGCTACCGGAATCCAGTTCGACCGGCAGCTCCTGACCCGGCTCGGGGCCCTCCCGGGCGTGGCAGCCGTGACGCTCGGAAGCCGCGTTCCGCTGGGCTTTGGAGGAGGATCAACGAGCGTCAAGCCGGAAGGGTACACCGGGCAGGCCCACGAGTCCATGGAGACTCAATTTGTATTGGCAGGGCCGGACTACCTGCACACTCTGCAAATTCCGCTCGTCGCCGGGCGTGATCTGAATGCCGGCGATACCGAGAAGTCCCAGCCGGTCGCCCTGGTCAACCAGTCATTCGCGGCCCGCTACTGGCCCGGCCAGAACCCGCTGGGAAAGCGGATTGTGAACGATATTTCCGGCAAGACCTTTATTGTTGTGGGAGTGACCCGAAACACCGCTTTCGCCAACCTCAATGCCGATCCCGACCCTCTGCTGTATTTCCCCGTCTACCAGATTTATCGCGCGGCCTCGACCGTTCACCTCCGTGTTACGGGCGACCCCTGGGCATTGGCTGTGGCCGCTGAAAAAACCGTTCACGAGTTGAACGCTGACTTACCGCTTTATGACGTGACCACGCTCAAGAGCAGGATCCAACTCGCCAGCATCGCCACCCGCATTGCAGGCACTTTTGTCGGCGCTTTCGGGTTGTTGGCGCTCGCTCTGGCCGCAGTCGGTGTCTATGGCGTCATTTCATACACTACCCGTCAGCGCACTCAGGAACTGGCGCTTCGCCTGGCGCTGGGAGCCGAGCCCGTCCGCGTATTCCGCCTGGTTTTAGCTCAGGGCATGCGCTTGGCGGCAATCGGAATCTCGATCGGCCTGCTGCTTTCGTTCTTGCTCACGCGCTTCGTGAAGGCCCAATTGCTCGGAGTCACATCCACCGACGCCTTGACGTTCTCTACCGTCTCCGTGCTGCTATGCCTGGTAGCGCTCTTAGCCTGCTTCTTCCCGGCATGGCGTGCCACGCGAGTCGATCCCATTGCCGCCCTGCGCTACGAATAGGTGGCGCCGGCTATCTTGCCGCCGGTGTGCCGCTCTAAATCGACAACGCCTCTTCGAGCGACCCCACAAGCTCCGCTAGTCGAAACGGTTTCCGCAAGAAGGCCTCTGCCAGAAGCCCTTGAAAAGATGAGTCCACTGTTTGCCGGCTGTAGGCGCTGGTCAGAATCACTTTGAGGTTGGCGTGCAACCGTCGCGCCTCCTCGAAGACTACGCGGCTCGAAACCCCGGGCAACGTCATGTCCAGAAGCATCGCGTCGATTCCGGCTCGGTGTGCGCGGACCAGTTCCAGTGCGGACGATCCGTTGTTCGCCTCGATGACAAGAAATCCCTTCTTGCGCAGCATGTCGGCAACGGCCGCCCGCAATGTATCTTCATCTTCCACGATCAGAACCGTCCCCGATGCCGGCCGGTGTTCCTTGCCGGAGGCACGCTGGATGCCTTCGTGGCTCGAGGGATACGCCTTGCCGGCACAGGGCAGGTAAACGCCGATAGTGGTGCCCTTGCCCGGCGCGCTTATCACATGGATGGCCCCACCGTGATCCCGCACGATACCCTGAACTACAGCCAGGCCCAGACCGCGGCCCGCGAACTTTGTCGTAAAGAATGGATCGAAGATTTTGGCTTGCACTTCCTGAGTCATGCCGCCGCCTGTGTCCGATACCTCGAAGCGCACATACTCTCCCGGCGGCAACTCGGAAGGGCTGCCCGGACCGGGCTCCGCGGGCAATACAATGTGCGATGTGGTGACCCTTATTACCCCACCCCGCTCTTCGACTGCTTCGGATGCATTGATCACCAGGTTCATTACGATTTGGCGGAGCTGTGAAGCCCTGCCCACCACTGCGGGAATCTCGTGGTTTAGATCGGTTTCCAGCAGCGCCTGCTTGGTGATCGAAACTTTCAGCAGTTCCAGCATCTCCTCCAGCAAACGCGACAGGTTCAAGGCCTCCTCGGGAGCGGCTTTATCTTGCCCCGAGTAGATCATTAACTGGCGAACGATCTCGGCGCCGCGGCTGGCCATTGTGCTGATCCGCTGGATGCCGTCGCTTGGAGACGCACCTTCTGCCAGTTGAGAAGCCGCTAGTTCCGCTTGCGCCAGGATTCCTCCCAGCAGGTTGTTGAAGTCGTGGGCGATCCCGCCCGCCAGAACCCCGACGCTTTCTAGCTTCTGGCGAGCGAGCCTTTCCTCCTGCGTCCGTCTGAGCTCGGCCTCGGCTTTCTTGCGTTCGGTCAGATCCTGCATTGCCCCAATCACACGCCAGGCCTTCCCGGCGGCGTCGTGCGCAATATAGGCTCGGTCATAGATGTAGGCCCAATCGCCATCCGCCCTTAGAAAGCGGTACTCGCAGGTCCAGCTCGAGGCGCCACTCCGGATCGCGTCACGGAGCGCGCCGACCGTATTCTCGCTGTCTTCGGGGTGGATGCGGTCGATCCACCACTGCCACGAATCCGACGTCCCCGGAGGCCTGCCGTATAGCGCCGAATATGTGTTGTTCCAGGTTACAACGCCAGTTTCCAGGTCGATGTCCCAGAGAGCATCGTTGGTGGCCTTGATGGCAAGGCGGAACCGCTCCTCGCTTTGCCGCAGCGCGGCTTCAGCTTGCTTCCGCTCCGTGATGTCGCGTGCAATCGCGGAGCTGCCAACCAGTGCCCCCATAGCGTCCCGGATGGGGGAAATCGTCACCGAGATATCGACCCGGCGGCCATCCTTGCGCATGCGGGTGACCTCGTAGTGTTCCAGTCGCAAGCCGGCTTGTATTCTTCCCAGGATATTTGGTAATTCATGCAGGTGTTCCGGAGGAAGCAGGACTGATATCGATTGCCCCACTATCTCGTCCGCCGTATACCCGAAGAGTTTCTCGGCGCCTGCATTCCAACTAACGATGGCGCCATCCAGATCCTTGCTGAAAATGGCATCTTCCGAGGAGTCCACAATTGAAGCCAGGCGCAAGCGCTGCTCTTCGGCTCGCTTTCGGTCCGTTACGTCTATGCTGATCCCCGCCAGGCGAATTGGGCGCCCCAGATCGTCGAGAAACACCTGACCTCTGGCGTGTATCCAGTGGACGCTCCCATCCGGCCATAGCAAACGGAATTCCGTATCCCAAAAATGAGTCTGCTGCAGGCTCTGCCGATATTCTTCGTCCACTCGTTGCCGGTCGTCCGGGTGCGTGAGTTGGAGCCACTCCTCATGGTTCAGGGGAGGGTGATTCGGCGCTAAGCCATGAAGCCTGGAGTATTCCCCCGACATCACGGTTGCACCGGTGCGCAGATCACGCTCCCAGAATCCGATGCCGGCCGCGCTCAGCGCGAATTCCAGCCGCCCGGCCGCGTTAGCCTCGCCGGCGGCGAAAGCTTCCCGGTCAGGTTGCGCGCCGCCACTATTGAACGCGGTTCCCATGACGGGTAGCAATCAGTATAAGCCGAATGCGCGTCGCTGGGAACGTGAGAAACGGTACCTCTACATGGCGGGAGGTATCCGGCCCGACGAGGCTGGATGTACTCTTCCGCATCAATCCCAATAAGCAATTGGCTCGCAAAAAGATAAATCAAGGAGAACTAAATGAGAATACGGTTCCTAACTGTCCTAATGGCGCTCGCTGCTGTGTTTGCTCAACAGGCGGTCGCCAAAAACCACACCAAGACCACTAAGACTGCCGCGAAGAAGCACCACAAGAAGCACAACAAGAAAGCAGGCGCCACAAACCTTCCGGCTCCGGGATCTACTCAGGCCCTGTCGTAATGGAAGCCTTAGGCCGGGGCGGAGCCCAAGTTCCTGAAACGAGAGCTCTCGCGCCCCGCCCCGGCCGGCATCAGGCCAAAGCGCATTTCACCGCGGCCTCTGGCCCAATTCCTTCGAAACTCCTTCTGGTCCAACGCTAATGTTCTGAATAGGGTACGTCCTGCCGGCGGTGTAATCTCTCCTTCCGGACGTGAATGCAAGCGATGCCCCACTGGTTGCAGCGCAAGCAGGTCTGGCCTGGCGGTGGGCCGGGGTTCTTGGGTAGGTGAGCGTTGGGCTTGACGGTCACCTCGAATCCGATCCGTTCCAATCGCCGCACCAAACGTTTCGCGGTTCGCTGGGGATTCCGCCGATCGTAAACATCTCCGCCTGCCTCCCGGTATCGGGTCCCGTCACGGATGATGTAGTACGCCAGCATCAGAATGCGATGCGCCACGGCAACCGCTGCTTTCTTCATACCCTGATGCGCGGCCACCCGGTAGAACATTGCCGTCAGGGCACAGTCGTTCATGTGGGCCACCGCCCAGGCATTCTGCACGAGGATGCGCCGAAGATAGCGGTCGCCTTTCCGCGTGCGGCCGCTGAACCGCTTGCCAGCACTTTCCTTGTTGCCCGGGCACAGCCCAGCCCAACTCGCCAGATGCCGCGCATCCGGAAACCGGCTCATATCCGTACCGATCTCTGCCAACAGAGTGTAAGCCGTGATCAGGTCAACTGCCGGCAGGGTGCAGAGACGTGCAATCAAATCCGTGTGCTCCGCTGCCAGCTGCCCAATCCGTAGATCTACTTCCGCCACCCTGCGATCCAGACTGGTTAATTCCTGAAGCAACTGCCCGAGTACCCAACGAAGGTGCTCGCTATAGCGGCCTTCCAAAGCCAGCACGAACTCCTCGTGGCTCGCCTTCACTTTTCCCACCGTGAGATTGGCCAGAACCTCCGGATCGCTTTTCCCCGCGGCAATCGCATCCAGGATGGCGCGCCCACTCTTACCTACGATGTTGCTCAGCACCGAGCCGAGCTTGACGTTGGCCGTTTCCAGCAGCCGGCCAATACGGTTGATGACTCGATTGCGGTCGCCTTGCAAATGCGTGCGCCGCCGCGTCAACTCCCGCAACTGGCGCGTCGGCTGCGGTGGCACGAAACTGCCGCGTAACAATCCTTCCTGCAAATACCTGGCAATCCGCGCCGCATCTTCGCGATCGGTCTTCTTGCCCGGCAGCGCCCGCACCTGTTGGGGGTTCACTAAGAGCAGATCAAACTTCCACCGGCTGGCTTCCAGCACGTTCCATACTGGCTTCCAGTACACGCCGGTGGATTCCATCGCTACACGCCGCACCTTACGCGCTTTCAACCACTCCGCCATCTGTTCCAAATCGCGGGTGAAGGTCCGAAACACGGCGGTCTCGGTCTC
>CAZKVF010000117.1:0-9190 GCA_964556085.1 uncultured Solibacteraceae bacterium | reverse complement strand
AAACGGATTCGGGAGTTCATCGAGCAGGAGCCCCGCTCCGCAGAGGCGATGTGGCATTGGGTTGATGCTATCGAATCCCAGTCTTGGCACAATCCGGGCGATCTCAAACAAACGTTCGCGTCGGCATCCTTCGTTGGCGACTTGACGGTATTCAATGTGGGCGGTAACAGGTACCGTATCGCGGCGTATGTGCATTACGCCAAGCAGATCGTCTATATCAAGAGGATTGGCACACACGAGGAGTACGATCAGTGGGAACTCTAACAGAAACCATCGACGAAAAGCGATACGCCAGGCTGCTTGCAAAGGCGGCTCCCCGCGTCATCAGGACGGAAGAGGAGCGCGACCGGGCGCTTACCATCGTCGAGTCTCTGGTGGAGAAGGGCGAGCGCAACATGACTCCCGAGGAGTGCGAACTTTTAGATCTTCTCACGAACCTGATCCGCGACTACGAGGCGACAACCTATCCCCCGCGGGAAAAGGGCAAGCCGCATGAGATGGTCGCGTTTCTCCTGGAACAGCGCGGCCTTGCCCCTAAAGATCTGTGGGACGTCATCGGCTCCAAGAGTCGCGTATCGGAGATCCTCGCGGGCAAGCGCTCCATGACGAAAGAGCAAGCTAAAAAACTGGCTGAATTCTTCCACGTCGGTGTGGCTCTATTTATCTAAATCGCGCCGCGCGCGTTGCCATTCGGCGCCGTCAAATGCGGCGTAAACCTGCCCTGGACCGCTGTGGTGTGACTCCTCGTGGGAATTCGGAGAGTAATGTGTTATTACCAAATTGCGGCAAAATACTTTCCTGCGCCGTCTCTAGAATCCAAGATTCTTCTGCTGAACGATACCGCCTTTAATCGACGATACCTTTCCCATCGTTTCGATAGCAAAAAGGAGAAGCAGTCATGTCATTGATCGACCCCGCCACGTTTTTCGCGGAGGCTAGCAGAGAGACTGAGCGCGTGCGCGCACTGGGCATAACCCGTTCAACGCTTCCTTATCGGCGCGTACTAGCAGTTCAGTATCGATTGCCTTTCTTGCACTTACTGGTCGCAGACTGTACCATGCGAAGCATGCGCGCTCGAAGCAAAATGATCGGAGTCCTTTTGAGCGGCACGCTGGCGTGCGCCCATGCGCAGTGGTTGGGTCATCCCGATCCCCGAACCCCGCGCACGAAAGACGGCAAGCCACACTTGACGGCCCCAGCGCCTCGTCTGAATGGCAAGCCCGACCTGTCCGGATTGTGGCAGGCCGAACGGACGCCGGAACGTGAGTACGCGAGAGTGCTGGGCAATGATTATCCCGCTTTACAGATCGATCTTCACGACATTAACAAGACGGTTTTGAACTTGTTCTGGGACGTGAAGCCCGAAGAGGAACCCCTCAGCGCCGAAGGCGCCGCGGCCTATAAGCGCCATCAGGCGACGCCGTTTCAGTATCCCCATACGCAATGTCTTCCGGACGGCATCCCCGCGGACATGTTCGTGATGACTTTCAAGTTGATCCAAGCGCCACAAGAGATTGTGATGCTAACGGAAATCGGCTCGCCTCCGCGCCAGATCTTCACCGACGGGCGCGCTTTGCCTAAAGATCCCGAGCCTTCCTGGATGGGAAACTCGGTTGGCAGGTGGGAGGGCGATACGTTGGTAGTGGAAACAAACGGCCTCAATGATCGCGGTTGGCTGGACGGCTTCGGTCACCCGCGCAGCGAGCAGATGCACGTCACGGAGCGCTATCGCCGCCGCGATTTCGGCCACATGGATCTGGATATGACCTTTGACGATCCGAAATACTACACGCGGCCCTTCACGATCAAGGCTGCACTGGGGCTCATCCCGGATAGCGACATTCTGGAATACGTGTGCACTGAAAATGAGAAAGATCGCGCTCACTTGGGCAAATGAAGCGCCCGCGCCCATCACACCGCCAGCCGCACGTACGCATACACCACCGGCAGCACGAACATCACGCTATCGACGCGATCGAGCATGCCGCCGTGTCCCGGCAGAAGCGCGCCGCTGTCCTTTACCCCCGCCCCGCGCTTGATCACCGATTCGCCCAAGTCCCCTAACTGCCCCGCTGCGTTAGCCACAAGGGTCAGCAGGACGGCTTCTACGACGGTCACCCCTGGAACGAATCGAATGAGATAGGCACCCGCAATGATCACGGAAAAGGCCAGCGATCCCGCCGTGCCCGCCCATGTTTTGGCTGGACTGATGCGCTCGGCCAGACGCCTCTTGCCGAAGCTTCGCCCGATGTAGTATCCGCCAATGTCGCCGGCCCAACAAACCAGCAGTGCGTACATGAGCCAGTGTGGGTTGCGCTCTCGCACCGCGAGCCCGCACCTCCAGCAGCCGAACGCGTACGCCACTCCCATCACCAGCAGCGCCGCGCGCGGGAGTGACTGCCGCGGATCCTGCTCGCGCATGGCCAGCGTGAGGGCGATCAGTCCGGCCAGCACCAGAACCATCCAGGGCCACGGATCGCCATTAACGAATAGGATCACCAGGCCCGCCGCGTAGCCTAAGCGAGAAGGCGCTCCCCAGCCGTAACCTCCCGCCAGCTTCCGGTATTCGTAATAGCAGGTGCAGGCTACCAGCGCAACCGCTGCCGCTAACAGCCACCAGTTCGCAAAAAGTACAAGGTAAATTACAAGAGGTATGAGGACGAGCGAGGTGAGTACCCGCCTCATGACGGGCGGAGCGTCCGCAGCTGCGTTTCGCCCGGCCCCGAGTGCACTCCGGCGAGATCGTCTTCCCCGTTGGCGCTCAATCCGCCGTAGCGGCGGTCCCGTTTCTGGTAGTCCAGGATGGCCCCCAGCAGATCGCGCCGGGAAAAATCAGGCCACAGCGTCCCCGTCACGTAAAGCTCCGCGTAGGCGATCTGCCACAGCAGAAAATTGCTGATTCGCATTTCGCCGGAGGTGCGAATCAGCAGGTCGGGATCGGGAGAGGCGCTGGAGTACAGGTTCGCGGAGATCAGTTCTTCATCCAGCTTGAGCGATGCAATGCTGCCGTTGATCCGCGCCATTTCCAGGATGGCATTCACGGCATCCACGATTTCCGCGCGCCCCCCGTAATTGATCGCCAGGTTCACCAGCAGCCCGCGATTGGCCGAGGTGGCCTCCACCACGAACTCCAGTTCCTTGCGGACCTGGTCCGGAAGCGCCTCCAGCCGGCCGATCGCTTCCAGGCGTACGTCATTCTTTTGTAACTCCGGCAATTCCTGGCGCAGGTAATAGCGCAACAGCCGCCACAGCGTTTCCACCTCGGTACGCGGACGCTTCCAGTTTTCCACCGAGAACGCGTACAACGTCAGGACCTTCACCCCCAGGCGCGCGCATGTCTCCACCGCGACGCGCACCGGAGCTACGCCTGCCTGGTGGCCTGCCACGCGCGGCAAGTGTCTGCGCCCGGCCCAGCGGCCGTTCCCGTCCATGATGATTGCGACATGCGCCGGTATGCGGGCCGGATCGAGGGCGCGGGCCAACTCCCAGTCCTGATCGCCCGGCTGGAGGACTTCCAGTAAGGCTTTCATCGAATGCAAACCTATAATAGCATCCGGCTATCCGTGGGTGCTTTAAATTGTCGTGAGCTTTGTTATATGCGTAACGGAGCGGCGGGACAGGCTTCAGCCTGTCGACTCCTAACGGCTCGCGCCCTTCTTTTCCTGCGCGCGTGCTCCCCCCAGGATGTCCGTCATGGCGTAGTTTCCTTCGGTGCACGCGTACTCGAAGATCGGCCCCTCGGCCTTGCTGTACGGAATCTGCGCGGTCCAGGGTCGGGTGAAGGCAGTCGGATCAGTCACCGTGAATTCGTACTGCATCGTATTGGCGTCGGTGCGCGTGAACCGTTCCACCAGGTGCAGGTTTTGATCGGATCCGCGGAATGCCGCCTTACCGTTGAAATCCGTAGTATCGACCACCAGCGTATTGCCTTCCCAGCGCCCGCGCGAATCGCCCACCCACTGGCGAACCCCGGCGCCCAGATGCGGCCGGCCATCCAACGGAATCATGCGCGCGTCGTGAATCATCTCGCTCAGGATCAGAACGTAATCGCGGTTTTGCACGATCTGGTAGGCGTTATTGTAGGGGCCCGGCAGCATGGGCGGTCCGGCGGTTCCCCAAATGAGGCAGCGTTCCGCCAGGCCGCGGTTTTCCGGGCCATCGGCCGGATGCTCGCGATTAAAGGCGCGCACGTCGTCCACGCGTTTTTGCGCTTCGGCCGTGAGAGCCGGAATTTTGCCATCCGGCGGATCGGTAATCAGCGAAGTGCGCAGCGAGCCCACGATTTTCGTGCCGCGGTCGAACCAAAAATCGTTGTACGCTTCGCCGACGTCGGTCTCAGCCGAGCCGCCGCGGCGATCGCGATTGTTCTGATCGCGCACCTGCTGCAAATAAGCGGCCGCCTCCTGGGCGGTTAGAGTGGCCTTCCCGGTAAGCTGCGCCGGACGCTCCAGGGGCGTCAAGGTGGCATTTGTCCAGTAGCCCTGCAGGTCCGGTTGTCCGTCCGGCGTTTTCGGCGGCGCCCATGATTTCGAGGCGGATGATTTTGCCTGCGCGAGCAGAGTTCCCGGCGCAACCAGGCAAAGCGCCAAGGTCAGTCCCAATACCCACTTCACGGTTCGAGCCCTCCTCGAAATGGAGTATAGCGTGGGACAGACGCTTTCGTCTGTTACCCGGCAAAAGATGGGGCAGACGCTTCCGTCTGTTACTGGCAAAAAGTGGGGCAGGCGGTTCCGGCTGTCAGGCTTTCCGCGCCAGGTAAAACGTGCGGCATCCCGGCTGGATTTTCGGATCGCCGGTGAAGAATGGCGCCGCATCGAACGCGCGCACCCGATCGAAGCCCGCCTCGCGCATGGCTTGGCGCATCTCGGCTGCGCTCCAGGCGACCTGCTCGATGTGCTCGCGATGCCGGCGCCAGAGGTTTCCCTCTTTGACGAACCACTCGACGTCGGTCCGGCCGCGTACGCCGTCGCGATCGATCCAGCCTCCGCGCATGACCAGTGCCACGCCTGGCTTCTCGATCCACCAGACGCCAGACCAGACCTTTTTGAACGCCAGGCCGTTGTTCACGTCGAAGAAGAAATGGCCGCCAGAGCGCAGCGCCCTCGAGACCGAGTGAGCCACGCGAGCAAGATCCTCCTTCCGCGGCACGTGGTTGAGCGCGTCGAACTCGCACAGAACCAGGTCAACCCGTTCCGGCAGACGAAAGGTTCGCATGTCGCCCCGGATTACGTGCACGGCGGCATGGCGCTGGCGGGCCTTCGCACGCGCCAGGCGGCACATGATGTGCGAAAGATCCACGCCGTAAACGCGGATTCCTCGGCGCGACAGTAGAACCGCCGTCGTGCCTGTTCCGCACGCCAGGTCGCAAGCCGATTCCACAGCGGGCAGAATGCCGCCCAGGATGTGATCGCGCGCTGCTTGATACCAAGGCAGATGAAAGGTGAAGAGGCGGTCGTAAAACTGCGCCAGCCATCGGTAGGGCCGGTTTTCCCCGGCCCCACGCGCGGACTTACGCAATGTGCGCCCCTATCGCTTCCACATATACCGTATACAGCGACTGGCTAGCGGCCATGAATAGGCGATTGCGCTTAGTGCCGCCGAAGCAGATGTTCGCGCACGTCTCCGGCAGTCGGATCATGCCGATGCGCTCGCCTCCCGGTGTCACCACCTGTACTCCCGGACGCGCACCGCACCAAACGTTGCCGTCCTTGTCGCAGCGGATGCCATCGGCAATCGTGGGCTGGCCGGGCGCGTCGGGTTTCGTAAGCGGCGTGGTGCTTGCTTCAGGAATATTCAACTGCACGAACCGCTTCCCATTGCGCAGGCTCTTCTCCTCCACATCGTACACCCGGATGTCACGCCCACTTCCCGTATCGCACACGTACAGCTTCTTATAATCGGGCGAAAAGCAGATCCCGTTTGGCTGATCCGGGTCTTCCGTCACCTTTTCGATTTGCAAGGTCTTGCCATCGACGCGATAGACCGCCGGTTTGACCTCCGAATTGCTCTTGAAACCCTCATAGTCGCCGCGGATGCCGTAAATAGGATCCGTAAACCAGATGCCGCCATCGGGATGGACCACGATATCGTTGGGCGAGTTCAGCCGCTTTCCTTGAAATTTGTCGGCGATCACGGTCACGGTGCCGTTGTGCTCGTATCGAGCCACTCTCCGGTTGCCATGCTCGCACGAAAGCTGCCGGCCCTCATAATCAAATGTATTGCCGTTGCTATAGCCGGCCGGATTGCGAAATACCGTTACGTGGCCGTCCTCTTCGAGCCAGCGCATTTGCACATTATTGGGAATGTCGCTCCAAACCAGGTAGCGGCCCTGGCCATTCCACGCGACTCCCTCGGCCCACAATGTGCCGATATACAAGCGGCGAATGGGCGAATTTACGATGTAGCGCCGGAACCGGTTGTCGAAAGCCACGATATCCGCATCGGGATATTGCACCGGGTCCTGCTTTGAGTAATCACGCGGGGTAGGCGCGGGCACTGTGTTTTGCGCGGAGGCGGTCACAGCCGCGCCGGCAAGCGATGCCATCAGAAATGTGCGCCGGTCCCAGGCGCGTCGACTATTGATTTCGTTGGCCATTCCGTAAGGTATATCGCAAAAGTACTGGCTGCGGGAAACCCAATTTCACCCGCTTTCGTCCGAGAAGGTATATATATCGGCCTGGCCTGCTCCGCGTGCCCGGCTCTTTTGTAAAAAGCCTATGCCACAAAAGCGTTCTGGGTCGTGGATTATCGTTTTGACTGTCTTGCCCCTGCCGGTGCTGGCGCAGCCCAACCGCATTGCAGCAAGAATCGACAACAGCCAGCGCATTTCCTTGGGCGGGCACCTCCATCCCAAGGCTCTGTCGCAGTTCGATCAGGGCGCCGTTGATCCCGCCCTCGTATTGCAGCGTGTGACAGTGTTTCTGAAACCGTCGGCCGCTCAGCAGTCAGCACTCGACCAACTGCTCGCCGAGCAGCAGGATCCCTCGTCGGCCAACTACCACAAATGGCTCACGCCGGAGCAATTTGCCGGCCGCTTCGGCGCCAGCCAGAACGATATCGACAAAATTACGGCGTGGCTCCAGGGTCAGCTTCTGACCGTGACTTCGGTTTCTCGCGCGCGCAATGCGGTTTCCTTCAGTGGCTCCGCAGCCGCGGTCCAGCAAGCTTTCGGTTTGGAGCTTCATCGTTACCTGGTGAACGGCGAGCGCCACTATGCCAATTCCACGGAACCCGCCATACCGGCCGCGCTGGCGGGCGTTGTAGGCGCGATTCGCGGGCTTAATGACTTCCGCATGAAGCCGGCCTCGCTGAGACGCAAGGTCCTTTCTGCAGCCGAGCAACCAGCTTATACCTCGAGTACCAGCGGGAACCACTACCTGGCGCCCGAGGACGTCGCCACTATTTATAATCTGAAGCCATTGTTTTCCGGTGGTATCGATGGATCCGGGCAATCACTGGTGGTAGTAGGACAAAGCCAGGTTCGCCTCGCGGATATCCAGTTGTACCGCAGCACTTTCAATTTACCCTCAAAAGATCCGCAACTGATCCTGGTCCCCACGGACAGCGATCCGGGTATCTCCCAAGGTGATCTGGGCGAATCGGAACTCGACTTGGAACTGTCCGGCGCAACCGCGCCCAATGCAACCATACTCTTCGTCTATTCCTCCGATGTGGTGACCTCCGCCCAATATGCCATTGATCAAAACCTGGCGCCCGTGCTCAGCATGAGCTATGGCTCTTGCGAATTGGATAACGCACAATCGGATGTGGCCAGCCTGGAAGCTATGGCCAAGCAGGCAAACGCGCAAGGCATCACCTGGTTCGCGGCTTCCGGCGATAGCGGCGCCACCGATTGCGCGGACTCCGGACCAGGCACTTCAACGGGCGGCCTTTCCGTGGATACCCCGGCCAGCCTGCCCGAAGTTACCGGCATCGGTGGGACCGAGTTCGCAGAGGGCGGCGGGACTTACTGGAACCAGTCGAACGATGCGAGCGGCGGCTCGGCGAAGAGTTATATTCCCGAGACGGCTTGGAACGACACCGCGCTCGATGGCTCGCCTTCGGCCAGCGGCGGGGGCGCGAGCGTGTATTTCAGCAAGCCCTCTTGGCAAACCGGCCCGGGGGTGCCTGCCGATAGCGCGCGCGACGTGCCCGATATCGCCATAACGGCTTCGGCCGATCACGATGGCTTCCTGATTTACTCGAGCGACGGCTGCGGAGGCACGAGAGGCAGCACGGCAGCTTGCCGGCAGGTGGTTGGCGGCACGTCTACCGGGCCGCCATCGTTCTCGGGGATTTTGGCGCTGATCAATCAGCAAATCTCTGCCGGAGGGGCACAGTCAGCGGGGCTTGGCAATATCAACCCGAAGCTTTACAGCCTGGCGCAGTCGGCGGCTTCGGCTTTCCACGACATTACGACGGGCGACAACAAGATCAACGCCACTTGCCCCATTCGATCCCGGACTCCTTGCACTCCGGGCATCGTGGGCTACGCCGCCGGTCCGGGATATGACCAGGTGACGGGTTGGGGATCAATAGACGCCGATGCCCTGATCACGGCGTGGACTGGTAAGAGTGTCGGGACCAGCAAGAACACTGGCCCCGCGCCGGTGATTAACGTGGCCGGCAATGCGGCCGCCTATAACCAGACGTACGCGCCGGGCATGCTCCTCACCATTTTCGGTTCTAATCTGGCTTCGGCGCCACTGGCTGCGAGCAGTGTGCCGCTGCCGGCGCAGCTTGATGGAGTTTCGGCCACGATCAACAACATGATCGCGCCCCTGTGGTATGTCTCGCCGGGCCAGATCAATCTGCAAGTCCCTTACGAGGTTTCGGTGAATTCCACCGCCACCCTGAACCTGAATAATAACGGGCAGGCGACCTCGGTATCGTTCGTTGTCGCGGCCGCGGCGCCGGGAATCTTCACCGATGGAAATGGCGCGATAGCCGGGGTTGCAACTGCGGAGAGAGGCGATGTAGCCACCCTGTTCCTCACCGGAGCCGGCGCGGTGTCGCCGACTGTCGCCGATGGAGCCGCGCCGCCATCGTCTACTCCCACTATCAACCTTCCAAAGCCCCTGCAGCAGGTCACTATGAGCGTTGGGGGGGTCCCTGTCCCCGCACAATCCATCAAGTTCGCCGGCATTCCGCCAGGGCTGGTCGGTGTCACGCAAATCAATTATCAAGTTCC
>CAZKVF010000116.1:0-12443 GCA_964556085.1 uncultured Solibacteraceae bacterium | reverse complement strand
AAAAGACCAAAACCTAAAGAGCACAGAGTTGACAGAGGCCACAGAGAAAAGCAGTCACAGGGCAGGCGGAAGCGCCTGGCGGAAGCGCCTGTTTGACCCACCCACTCTATTAGCGGAACTGGGCGAGGAGGCGCTCGGCGTTGAGGGCACCCTCGGGAGTTTCCTCGTGCTTGAACATGAGGTAGAGATCGCGGCCGGCGCCCAGCAGTTCGCGGGATCGCCCGGCGATCGCGTCGATGTCTTCGGGGGTGTACTCGGGTTTGCGCAGGCGGTAGTAAACGAAGTCAGCGGTGATGACCTCGGGCACTTCGAGTTTTTCCGATTCGGCCACGCATAAAGAAATGTTGCGGGCGCGAAGTTCGTCGTAGACGGGATCGGCAAGCCAGGAGGGGTGGCGGAACTCGAAGGCGTAGCGCTGCCCTTGGGGAAGCAGCGGAAGGTAATCGCGCAGGAGGGCGACATCGCACTTGAGCTGCGGCGGCAGTTGGAAGAGGATTGGCCCGAGGCGGCGCGCGGTGCGCAATGGATCGATGGCTTTGAGGAAGATTTCTGTGGCCTCTCCGGCGTTCTTCAGCCGACGGATGTGGGTGATCCGCTGGTTGGCCTTGACAGCGAAGACGAACCCGGGGGCGGTCTGGCCGACCCAGGCTTCGAGCGTGGCCGCGGCGGGCAGACGGCGGAACGTATAGTTGATCTCGACGCAGTTGAGCCGTTCGGCGTAGTGCTTGAGGAACTGCTTGGAAGGCAGCTTGGCCGGGTAGAACGCCGGCTTCCAGGCGGGGTAGGCGAAGCCGGAGGTCCCGGTGTAGAGGGTTGCCATACTTTATAAGTTCAGGAAGGGATTGAATTGGCGCTCGCGGCCGATGGTGGTGTTGTCGCCGTGACCGGGAATCACGACGGTTTCCGGTGGGAGTGGCAGGAGCTTGTCGCGGATGGAACGCAGGATCTGGCGGCCGTCGCCGCCCGGCAGGTCGGTGCGGCCGATGCTGTCTCGGAAGAGGGTGTCGCCAGCGACGAGCTTTCCCTCCGAGGGGATCCATAGGCTGACGCTTCCCTGCGTGTGCCCGGGCGTGTGCAGCACGTGGAACTCGGCCGGGCCCACGATGAGGCGGTCGCCCTCCTTGATGGGGACATCGATTTCCGGCTGTTCGGGCTCGGGCATTCCAAGCCACGAAGCCTGAATGCCCAACATCCTCTTTAATTCCATGTCATTGGCATTCATGTAGACGGGTGCGCCGGTGGCCTGCTTCAGTTTCTGGGCGCCGCCGATGTGATCGATGTGGGCGTGAGTGATGAGGATGGCGGTCACCTTGAGCTGATGGCGGCGAATGATAGCCAGTACCTGATCGATATCATCGCCTGGATCCACGACCAGGGCTTCGCGGCTCTGCTCGTCGCCGAAAATCGAGCAGTTGCACTGCAGGGGGCCCACGCGGAGGATCTCGTGGATCATATTAAGCCGATTGTATACTCAACGATATGATTGACGTTCCCCGGGGGATATCCTTATGGCTGCACATCGCGGCAGCGGCGGTGCTGGTGGGCGGAGCGCTTTATGGGCGACTCGCGATCCGGGCGGCTTCGGCGACACTGGCGCCGGAAGAGGCGGCCAAGGTGGATGACAGGGCGGCGGCGGGATTCCGAGGCTTGGCGGTTAGCGCGATCATCCTGTTATTGATCACCGGAGCGTTCAACTATCTCCAAACCGGCGCACATTCTGTGCGGTACCACATTCTGCTGGGGGTCAAACTTCTGTTGGCGCTGCACGTCTTTGCTTCGGTCCTGTTGGCTTTGCGGCCTGAGAATCCGAGGCGGGGGAGGCAATTGACGGGGGCGGCGATTTCGGGCATCGCGGTCATTCTGATTGCGGTGTATTTGAGCCAGATATCGTAGGTTTAAGGCGGCATTGACCAGGGGCTAAAGCCCGATTCCTGTGTCGACCTGACCGGCACGGCTAAAGCCGTGTCCTGATACAGCTCAAAACGTATACAATAAGGTTCCATGATCCGAAAATTGACATATAATCGGGTTGGGACGACCCACGGCTGGGAGGTGTTGGGGCGATGAGCTGGGGCGAAATTTACCGCCAGAAGGTCACCAGTGCGGAGCGTGCGGTCGAGAGGATCCGGCCGGGAGACCGGGTCTATATACACATTGCCTGCGCCGCCCCCACGGTGCTGCTGGATGCCCTGATCGGCCGCGGCGATTCCCTGGAAAACGTTGAAATCGTTGATCTGGTGGCGCTCTATAAGACGGACTTTGGCGCCGAGCGCTGGGCCGGGCACTTCCGGCACAATGCCTTATTCATTGGAGGCGGGTGCCGGGAAGCGGTAGGGACCGGGCGCGGCGATTACACGCCCATTTTCCTGAGCGAAGTCGAGCGGCTGTTCACGTCCGGCGCATTGCCCCTGGACGTGGCTCTAATTCAGGTTTCCCCGCCCGATGCGGATGGCAACCTGAGCCTAGGCATTGGTGTGGACACGTCTCTCACGGCGGCAAGAAGCGCGCGCCTGGTGATCGCTGAAGTGAACCGGCAGATGCCGCGCACGCTGGGCGAGTCGGTCCTGCATGTGAGCCAGGTGGCGACGATTGTGGAGACGGACCACGCCCTGATGGAATGCCCACCCGCGCCCCTGACGGACGTGGAGCGGCGGATCGGGGCACACGTGGCTGCGCTGATCCCCGATGAGGCCACACTGCAGATTGGCATCGGCGGCATCCCGGACGCGGTGCTCGGCTGCCTGAGGGATCACCGCGACCTGGGTATCCATACAGAGATGGTCTCGGACGGCATGGTGCCCCTGATGGAAACGGGGGTGATCAACGGGGCGCGCAAAACGCTGCATCCCGGCAAAGCGGTGGCGGGCTTCGCGCTGGGCACGCAGGGCATGTTCCGCTTCCTGCACGAAAACCCAATGTTCGAGTTTCATCCGGTTTCGTACACCAACGATCCGTTTGTGATCGCGCGGAACGAGAACATGGTGGCGGTGAACTCGGCCATCCAGGTGGATATCACCGGCCAGGTATGCTCGGATTCGATCGGGACGCGGCCGTACAGCGGGTTCGGCGGGCAGGTAGATTTTATGCGCGGCGCGTCGCGGGCGAAGGGGGGCAAGCCGGTGATCGCGCTGCCTGCGACCTGCAAGCAGGACGCGCTATCGCGCATCGTGCCCATGCTGGATGCGGGGGCGGGGGTGGTGACCACGCGCGCCGATGTGCATTACGTGGCGACGGAGTACGGCGTGGCGTATCTGCATGGCAAGAATTTGCGGCAGCGGGCGGAGGCGATGATTGCGATCGCGCATCCCAAGTTCCGCGACAGCCTGTACGAGTTTGCAGTGAAGGCGCATTACATGGAGAAGCGATCAGCGGTCAGCGACCAGCCATCAGCCGCATTTCGCTGAGGGCTGGGTCCGGCAAGGTTGGGAGGCATATGGCGGAGGCGAGCGACAAACGCGGCGATCGCGGGCGGCTGGACCTGGACGCCGAAGAGTGCAAGGGCTGCGGGCTGTGCGTAGAGGCGTGCCCACCGAAGGTGCTGCGGCTGGCTGCGCACCTGAACCGGTACGGATATCACCCGGTGACGTATGTTGGCGAAGGCTGCTCGGGGTGTGGCATCTGCTTCTTCGCATGCCCCGAGCCGGGGGCCATCGCGGTGTGGCGGGAGCGCGCGCGCAAGCCCGCGCTGGATCGAGCGGCGTAAGCGGAGGCGGGCATGCGCGGACAACTCATTAAGGGCAACGAGGCGATTGTGAAAGCCGCGGTGTTGGGCGGCTGCCGGGCATTCTTCGGATATCCCATCACCCCGGCCAGTGAAATCGCGGAAGCCGCGGCGCTGTATCTGCCGCAAGCCGGGGGTGTGTTTATCCAGGCGGAGAGCGAAGTCTCGGCCATCAACATGATCTATGGCGCGGCGGCGGCGGGCGTGCGGTCGATGACGGCATCGAGCGGGCCGGGGATCAGCCTGATGCAGGAAGGCTTCAGCTATCTGGCCGGGGCGGAGCTGCCGTGCGTGGTGGCGGATATCGTGCGCGGCGGGCCGGGGCTGGGCAACATTGCGCCCGAACAGGGCGATTATCACCAGGTGGTGAAGTGCGGCGGGCACGGCTGCTACCGCACGTTCGTGCTGGCGCCGGACTCGGTGCAGGAGATGTGCGACCTGACGCTGGCCGCGTTTGAGCTGGCGGACCGGTACCGCAATCCGACGGTGGTCGTGGCCGATGGATACATCGGACAAATGATGGAGCCGGTAGTTTTCCCGGATCGCGGTGTACTGCCGGAGGCGCCTGCTTACGCGGTGATGGGCACGGCCGACACCCGGGCCAACCTGGTCAGCTCGATCTACCTCGAGCCGGACAAGTTGGAAGCGCACGTGCGCCAGCTGGAAGAGAAGTACGGGCGTGCGGAGGCGGAGGAGGTGCGCTGCGAGTGCCGCTACACCGAAGACGCGGACATCGTTCTGATCGGCTATGGCATAGTTGCGCGGGTGTTGAAATCGGTGGTGGAGGCAGGGCGGGCCTTGGGGTTGCACGTAGGGCTGCTGCGGCCGATCACGCTGTACCCGTTCCCTAAGGCGCAGATTCGTGAATTGGCAGAGCGCGCGGCGGCGCTGGCGGTGGTGGAGCTGAGCACCGGGCAACTGGTGGACGATGTGCGGCTGGCGGTGGAAGGGCGGCGGCCAGTGGAATTCTATGGGCGCGTGGGCGGCAACGTGCCTTCGGCGGAAGAGGTACTGGCGTTTGTAAGAGGACTGGTGGTGAAGCATGTAGGGTCGGCAGGTGGAAGCGCCTGCCCGACAAACGAGGTGGTCCATGCCTGAGTACGAGGTTGTGCAGCAGAAGGCGCGCTGCTTCTACGATCGCTACGAGCGCAAATCGGAGCTGCAGCACCAGACGCACTATTGCCCGGGCTGCGGTCACGGCATCGTACACAAGCTGGCGGCCAAGGCGATCGACGAACTGGGCATACAGGACCGCATGGTTCTGATCAGCCCGGTGGGCTGCGCGGTATTCGCGTATTACTACTTTGACGTGGGTAACGTGCAGGCAGCGCACGGGCGCGCGCCGGCTGTGGCCACGGGGATCAAACGCGCGCGCCCGGAGAGCATCGTGCTAAGTTACCAGGGCGATGGCGACCTGGCAGCCATCGGCACGGCGGAGATCGTGCATGCGGCGAATCGCGGAGAGAATATCACGGTGATTTTCGTGAACAACGCGATTTACGGGATGACGGGCGGGCAGATGGCGCCCACCACTCTGGTCGGCCAGAAGACCACGACTTCGCCTTTCGGGCGGAGCGTGTGGAACGAGGGGCACCCGATTAAAGTTTGCGAGCTGCTCGCTTCCCTGAACGCGCCGGTGTACCTGGAACGGGTGGCGTTGGGAAACAATAAACAGATCATCAGCGCGGGCCGGGCCATCCGGAAGGCGCTGGAAATTCAGAAACGGGGCCTCGGATTCAGCCTGGTGGAGGTATTGTCGCCGTGCCCGACGATTTGGAACATGGATCCGGTGGCGGCGCAGCACTGGGTGATAGAAGGGCTGGCGAAAACGTTTCCACTGGGGGTGTATCGGGATCGGAGTAAAGAAGCGGAAGCGCGGCCTGCGCCAGCCGCCGCACCGGAACTGGGAGAGTTACCGCGGAAATTGGGGATTGAACAGTTGGCAGGCGAAAGCGCCTGCCCCACCAAGACAGCCCCGGGCTTGGACCTGGCCATCAAAGTCGCCGGGTTTGGGGGGCAGGGCGTGTTGTTGCTGGGTGAGATATTGGCCGAAGCCGGGCTGGCAGCCGGGTTCCACGTTTCGTGGCTACCGTCGTACGGCCCGGAGATGCGTTCGGGGACGTCGCATTGCCACGTGCGCATTTCGGACCGACCTATCGCCTCGCCGCTGATCTCGCGGCCGAACTTGCTGGTGGCGATGAACGAGCCGTCGTTGCGCAAATTCTTTCCGGCGATGGAGCCGGGCGGCCTGGTTCTGTACAACGGCGCAGCGTGCCCGGAGGAATGCCGCCGCGACGGGGTGCGGGTGATGGCGGCGCCATTCACCGAGTACGCGGACGCGCTGGGCGGCGCGAAGGCGGCGAACATGGTAATGCTGGGCGCGCTCGTCGAAAGCGGGCACCTGCCCTTCGATTCGGAAGTAACCGATGTCTTACGCAAGCGGGTGCGGAACCAGCGCTGGCTGGAGATCGACTTCGCCGCCCTCGCACGCGGCCGTGAAGCCGCGAAGAACCAACCGGAGGTGCACGATGAGGGTGTTCACGCTCGATAACACGTTCGGATACAATCCCGGGCGCGCTGATTTTCCATTCAGCCTGGCGGATAAGGCAGCCATCATTAACGAGTTGGACCGGCTGGGAATCGACTATGTAGAGGCGGGCTGTCCGGGCGCCAGCAACCACGCGTCTAAGTATTTCGCTTATGCGCGGGCGGAGCGGCCGCCGGCCCACTGCCGGCTGGTTGCCGTTCTGCGACTGGACGCGGTGAAGGAGCTGGAGGAGCGGGACGGGGAGATTCGCGCGGTCATCGAAGCGGGCGCCCCGGCGGTTGTGGTTTCGGCGTGCTCGTGGCACGCGGCGGGTGTCGAAGGCGAGCGGGGGAAGATCGGCGAGACGGTGGCTTTGCTGAAAATGCGGGGCCTCGAGGTGCTGTTCCGGGACGAAGACTTCTTCCGGTCTTATCTGGCGAACAGCCGTTTCGCCCTGCACATGCTGGAGGCGGCGAAGCGTGGCGGCGCGGACGTGCTGTGCCTGGGCGATTCATCGGGGGCCGGCAGCCCGCAACTGGTGCGCGAGATCTGCACCGAGGTGCGCAAGCGATTTGAAGGCATTCTCGGCATTTGCGCGCACGACGATGCGGACTTGGCGCTCGCCAACAGCCTGGAAGCGGTGGAGCAGGGATTCACGCACGTGGAGGGGTCGATCAACGCTTACGGCGGGCGGCGCGGGCGCGCCAACCTTTGCTCGATTATCTCGGCGCTGGAGCACAAGCTGGCGCACACCACGATCGGCAGCGAGAGACTGGAGGAGATGAACTCGGTTGCGCGGATTGTGGCCGAAGCCGAAGCTGCCACGCTCGAACGGCGCGTGCGGGGGCACCACGTAGAAGCCGCGAGGCCGGGGGAGACGGTCTTGCAGCTGATCGATCCTCACCTGCTGCACGGATTGCCCGAGCGGAGGCGCCGGGCGCTGCTGGACCAGGTGGAGGCGATGGAAGCGGCCGATTACGATTTGCGCAACGCTGGCGGCACGCTGGAACTGCTGGCGCGTGAGGCGCTGCGGCCGGAGATCCGGCCATTTTTCGCGGAGCGCTACGAGCTGGCAAGCCACTCGGCACTGTCCGGCGGCGGCTTGAGCACGGCCACGGTGACCATACGGACCGGCGATCACATACGAACGGAAACCGAGGACGGCGATGGCGCAGTGAACGCACTGGAGCGCGCGTTGCGGCAATGCCTTTTTGCGGTGTATCCCGAGATTGCCGCCGTGCACATGACGGACTACCAGGTAAAACCACTAGAGCCGGCGCAAGGCACAATGTCGCGGGCGCGCGTGGCGTGCACCTGGAGCGACGGGATGCGGCAATGGGTCACGGTGGGGGTGGCGAAAGATATTGTGGAGGCCACGTGGCTGGCCCTGGTGGACGGTTTCCGGCTGCCGCTGGTAGTGCATGGCGAGCGGGGGCACGCGGTGACGGAGCCGGCGGACTCGTCGTGGGCGGTGTGAGAGCCGGAATACAGAATTCAAAACACAGAATTCAGAACGAAGAAGGCGGGAGGCAGCCGCTTAAGAACTCGCGCCGGCCTTGATTGGCGCTGCGCCCAACACGCTCTCCACGATTCCGCGGAATTCCTCCTGATCGACCAGGCCGCGCTTTTCGATGCCTCGCTCCTTGACCCGGCGCAGCATTTCCGAGACGGCTTCGTCGCCGGGATCGGGGATGCCCATTTCCTCGAGGTTGTAGGTAATGGAAGCCTTGCCGCTCTTCTTGCCGAGCACCACTTCGCCGCGGCGTCCTGTGAGAGCGGGATGCGTGCCGAACATGGCGAGCGGCTCCTTGATTACGAGGTCGACGCCGATGCCGGATTCGCGGGTGAAGTTGCGCGCGCCGAGAATGGGCTTATTGACGGCAGTCGGAAAATTGCTGATGCGGCTGACCAGTTCGCCCAATTCCGGCAGCTTGGCGAGGTCGTACTGCGTGTCATAGCCGTAGAGCACGTGTAAGGCGACGGCGAGCTCCTCCAGGGCGGCGTTACCGGTGCGTTCGCCCAGCCCGTTGGAGCAGCTATGAACGACTTCGGCGCCCGCTTCCACGCCCGCAAGCTCGGTGGACACGGCCATGCCGAAATCGTTATGCGTGTGCACCTCGACGGGCAGATTGGTCCACGACTTGACCAGGCGCACCATGTGCTTGATAGCCGCCGGAAGCGCGCAACCCATGGTATCGACCACGCCGATCGAATCCGGCGGCGCGTCCTGGACTATCCGGGTTAGGAGGTTTTTCAAGTCTTCCTCAAGCGCGCGTGTGGTGTCATACGGGAAGTAAACCGTGTGCAGCCCGCGTGATTTCGCGTACTGAATTACGGGGACGCTCTTGCGGAGCACGTCTTCCCAGGTCCACTTGAACTGGTACTTCAGCTTGGGGTAGCCAATGGGGACTTCGATGATTACGCCGTGGCAGCCGCACTCGATGGCCTTATCGATATCGGCGTTGATGGCGCGGGCGAACGTGTAGATGCGCGAGCGCAGGCCGAGGCGCGAGATCTCCTTGATGGCGGTGAAATCCTGATCGGAGACCGCGGGCATGCCGGCCTCGATGCGCTCGATGCCGATTTCGTCGAGCTTTTGCGCGATCGCGACTTTCTCGGCCACGCTCATCACGACGCCGGGCGTCTGCTCGCCGTCCCGCAGGGTCGCATCGTGGATGCTCACGCGCGCGGGCAATTGGAACTGTGCGCGCACCTCGTCGGCGAAGTTATAAGGACTGACCCACCATTGATTCTCGCGATAATATTTGCCGGTCATTTCGGAAGCGCCTCCACCACATCTTAGAACAGATGCGCCAGAGCTGGCCGGCGCGCGTTTCGGTATATGATAAAGGACTCGGTTCCAGCAGGCACCGAAAGTCATACTGCCGCGCGGCAACCGTGTGCTATCGCAGCCAGCGGCCAAGGAGCTTCATGTCGTATCAGAGCGGACGTCATTTTCTGCAGATTCCCGGACCCACGAACGTTCCGGAGCGTGTGCTACGCGCAATGGCCCGGCCCACTATCGACCACCGCGGCCCGCAATTCGCGGCACTGGCGCTGGAACTGCTGGAAGGTATCAGGGAGATTTTCCGCACCAAGAGCAAAGTGGTCATTTTTCCTTCGTCGGGCAGCGGCGCCTGGGAAGCGGCCATGGTCAACACATTGTCGCCGGGCGACAAGGTGCTGATGTTCGAGACAGGGCAGTTTGCGTTTCTGTGGCAGGAGATGGCCGGCAAGCTGGGGCTAGATGTGCAGTTCGTGCCCGGGGACTGGCGGCACGGCGTAGATCCGGACCAGTTAGAGACTCTACTGCGTGAAGATCGCGATCATGCGATCAAGGCCGTGGGCATCGTGCACAACGAGACCTCGACGGGCATTGCCAGCCGGATCGGCGCGGCTCGCAAGGCCATGGATCGTGCGGGGCATCCGGCGCTGCTGATGGTGGACAGCATCTCGTCGCTTGGATCCATGCCGTTCGAGCATGACGAGTGGGGTATCGATGTCACGGTGGGCGGATCGCAGAAAGGCTTGATGCTGCCGCCGGGCCTGAGCTTCAACGCGATCAGTGAGAAGGCGCTGGCGGCGAACAAGTCGGCACGCCTCAACCGCGCCTACTGGGACTGGCAAGGCATGCTGACGCCCAACAAGAGCGGCTTCTTCCCCTACACGCCGGCCACCAACCTGCTATTCGGCTTGCAGGAATCTCTCACTATGCTGCGCGAGGAGGGCCTCGAAAACGTGTTCGCTCGCCACGCGCGCCACGGTGAGGCGGCGCGTCGCGCCGTCCGCGCTTGGGGGCTGGAAGTGGTCGCCCTGAATCCCGCAGAGTATAGCGCTTCGTCTACGGCGGTTTTCGTGCCGGCGGGTTATAACGCGGACGAGTTGCGCAAGACGATCCTCGAGCATTTCAACATGTCGCTGGGAAACGGCCTGAACAAAGTGGCGGGCAGAGTGTTCCGCATCGGCCATCTGGGCGATTTCAATGACCTGATGCTGGCGGGGACGCTGTGCGGGGTGGAGATGGGACTGGAGCTGGCGGGCATTCCGCACAAGACCGGCGGTGTGGCCGCGGCGCTGGATTATCTCGCGCAGGCGGCGAAGGGAGTAAGCGCGGAGGCGGCGTTGCAGCACGCGTAGGTAAGGTACACCGGTGGCAAGACCACCGGCGCGAGCGGCTGGCGACCGCTCCCTTACGGTCGCGGCTCTGAATGGTTACGCCGCCACGTTGCTCGCGATCTTGCGGGTGGCGTCGATTTTGAGGAACAACACCACCGCCACCATGCATAATGCGCTGGTAATGTAGAAGGGCACGTTCCAACCCAGGCCTCTTGCGACATAAGTGACCACCGGAGCTGAAATCGCGCCGCCGAGGTTGCCCAGCGAGTTCATGACCGCAGAAACCGAGCCGGCGAAATCGCCGCCGATATCGAGCGGAATGGCCCATGAGATTCCCACCGTCCACTCCAGGGCAAAGAACGCTACACAATAGAAGGCTACGGAAAGCCTGGGATCGTGGGACAAAACGGCGGGGATAGTGGCCGCTCCGGAGACCACAAATCCGGCGATCGCCACCCAGCGCCGAGCGAGGTTTACCTTGCCGGTGGCGCGCAGAACCGCGTCCGAGAACGAACCTCCCGCAAGATCGCCCAGCACCCCGGCCAACAGCGGCAGGCTTGCGTAGAAGCCCATCTTGGCTAGCGTCATGCCGCGAGAGTCGTGGAGATAGGTGGGGAACCAATCCTGGTAAACATTGAGGTTGAAGTTGTAGCAGAAGTACATCACGGCAAGGACCCAGAGATTGCCGTGGGAGAGAATCTGGCGCCAGGGGACATGGTTGGATCGTTTGCGCCCGGAGCCGATCAGTTCACGCTCGGCCGGGTTGACGGCGCGGTGCTCTTCGGGCGTGTCGCGGTAATAGAGGAACCAGGCAATCGCCCAGGCTACACCGAGGATGCCGAACGCAAAAAACGCCGCACGCCAGCCGAATCTGGCAATGATGAGAACTACGATAGGGGGCGTAAGAAACGCACCAAAGCGCGAGCCGGCATGGGTCACGCCCTGTGCAAAGCCTCGCTCCGTGGGCCGCATCCAGCGGGCGAGAGAGCGCGTGGCGATGGGGAAGGCGCCAGCTTCACCCAGTCCAAACAGCACCTGTATCACGAGCATGGAAACCGCGCTCCAGGCGAGCGCGGTGAAAGCCGTGAAGGCGCTCCACCAGGTAACGACTAGAGTAAGCGCGCGGCGCGCGCCGATTTTGTCGCCCAGCCAGCCCCCAGGGATCTGGAATAGTGCGTACGAAATGCGGAAACCGAAGGTGATCCAGCCCATCATGACGAGGGAAATGCCAAGCTCTCTGCTGATCACAGGCCGGGCTACGGCGAGAACCTGGCGGTCCATGTACGTGATCATGTAGGCGATCACGGTGAGACCGAGCACAACATGACGAACGCGTGTCGGCCGTTCACCCGATGGTCGAGTTACTTGAGGTGCAGCGGACGTTGCGCTGGTGGGCTGAGCACTCACGGTTTCTTAGCAGAGTTGAGTATACACCAGTGCGATGACACCATCGCGTTGCGCGGATAGTTGGCAGGCGAAAGCGCCTGCCCCACACTTAGAAGCCAGGGGTCGTGTGGAGGAGCGCGTGCAGTTTTTCAATCGGCGGCTCGATGTAGCCGATGCCGCGGCCGGCGATCGCTACGCCCAGCCACAGCACGAGCGACAAGCTCGCGGCGAGCTTCGCCACCGCGGGGACGGCCGGCGCCTTATCGAGCGACGCGGTATTTTGATAGACGCTGCGGCGAAAGATCAGCCCGTGCACGGCGACCAGCGCGAGGAGCGACATCTTGGTCCAGAAGAAGACGTTGTAATAGTATTCCTCCGCTTTGGCTGAGGCCAGCAGCGCACCGCACGTCAGCACCAGCAGGAAACCGATCCGTTTGGGCCATCGCAATTGGTTCACCACGTCGCTGATGCTGTAACGGCGGAAAGCCGCGCCGAGCAGGCGGAGGTTGCTCACGAAGATCATTCCGCCGAAACAGGCGATGAAGACCAGGTGCAGCGAGAGCACGATAGGATACGCGTACCAGGAGCCGCGCAGCGCCGTGGCGAAACCGGTGCTTTGCAGCCACTGAGCAAAGGACAGAAGAGACATCCAGGCTCCGTTCAGACAAACGCGATAAAGATGCCGCCGCCGAT
>CAZKVF010000115.1:0-16011 GCA_964556085.1 uncultured Solibacteraceae bacterium | reverse complement strand
GTCTTCAAAGTCGGTGGTGGCGTGACGGCTCCGACCCTGCTTTACAAAGTCGAACCGGAATACTCCGAGGAAGCCCGCAAGGCGAAATACCAGGGCACGGTGGTTCTCTACGTGGAGGTGGACCCCTCGGGCAAGGCCGTCAATCCCAAGGTGATTCGGAGCCTGGGGCTGGGTCTGGACGAGAAGGCCATCGAGGCTGTGCGTAAGTGGAAATTCAAGCCGGGTTATAAAGACGGCAGGCCAGTCACGGTGGTAGCCACGATCGAGGTCAACTTCCGGCTTCTGTAAGGGACCGGGTGGTCAGTTTTTGCAAGGCGTCCTCCAGTTGCACTTGGGGGGCGCCTTTGAAAGCCGCGAGGCGCGCGAAAATCTCTCCCGCGGCGCGATGAAATCCACCCGGCAAGCCCGCCGCTTCGAAGGTCGCAGCAATCTCCTCCATCTCGGCAACGAATCGCCAAGCCTTCGGAGCAACGTGCTGAATGGAGCCCGCGACTTGGGCGAACGGCGGTCCGGAGCGCGACCACTGGCGCTCCAGATCGCGCAAGACGCCTAATTCGTCCGCCGCTGCCAGCACGGCCGCGCGCAACGCCGCCAGTCCCTTGGTCTGTGCGGCGAAAACCATCTTCAGAGCCGAGGCCTTGCCGATTTCCCCTTCGAGCACTTCCACCTCCAGCGGCCCTCCGGAGAAGTAAGCCGCGGCCTTTTCGGCATGTGGGCCGGACAGGTAGATCCAGGTTTCGCCGCGTGCGCGCGCCGGGAGGCCGATGATCGAGCCATCCACGAAGGGCGCGCCGGCGGACTCGATCGTGCGCCCGATTCGCGAAACCCGGGCGGGCGAAATGGCGTTGGCGTCGATGTATAGGCCTCTGAAGCCTTGCTCGGCGACTTCGTGTGCCATTGCCTCGGCAAACTCCGGAGGACAAACGCTGACAATGGCATCGCATTGCCGGCAGACAGCCGCCAGGGTTTCGAGGTCCTTCAAACCGGCTGCCGCCGCCCGGCGCCGTGTTTCCGTGCTTCGGCCTGCAGACGCCCAGCATGCGTCGTGGCCGCTGTTCGTTAAGGTGACTGCCACAGCCACGCCCATCTCGCCGGGATGCAGGATGCCAATGGTTCGCATAGCCATACGCCCAAGTGGAAAAGCAGTTGGTCGGCGAAAGCGCCTGCCCCACCTGCTTACCTCCTTATAATAGTTGCTTCCTATGCAGACGCAGAACCTGGTTGCCATCGATACTCACGTCCACATTGAGTCCAACACGGACAGCGCCGCCGACGCGGCCGCGCGCAAGTATTTCCGGGAGACCGGCCCCCGCCCCACGCCGCAGGAAGTTGCGGACTATTACCGGGCGCGCAAAATCGGCTGCGTGGTGTTTTCGGTAGACGAGCGGCTCACTGGCCGCCCGCAGGTTCCCAACGCGGAAGTGGCCGCTCTGGCCGCCGCCAATTCGGATATCATGGTGGCCTTCGCCAGCGTCGACCCCACGCGGGGCTTCGACGCCGTCAGCGAGGCTGATCGCCTGATCGCGCGCGGCATACGCGGCTTCAAATTGCATCCGCCTCTGCAGCAATTCCACGCCAACGACCGCGTCGCCTACCCTTTTTACGAGCTAGTCGCCGCAAGCAAACGGCCTGTGATCTTTCACACCGGCCACAGCGGCATCGGCACCGGGATGCGGGGAGGCGGCGGCGTGCGGTTGAAATACGGCAATCCCATGGACATCGACGACGTGGCCGTGGATTTCCCGGATATGCCGATTATCATGGCGCACCCCTCGTTTCCCTGGCAGGACGAAGCGCTTTCGGTCTGCCTGCACAAGCCGCAGGTCTATATAGATCTTTCCGGCTGGTCGCCGAAGTACTTCCCGCCGAATCTGATTCAATACGCGAATACGCTGCTCAAGGAAAAAATGCTATTCGGCTCCGACTACCCGCTGATTACTCCCGATCGGTGGCTCGCGGACTTCGAAAAAATCCCGATACGAGATGAGGTGCGGCCGCTGATCCTGAAAGAGAATGCGGTACGAGTGCTGGGGCTGGACGGCAAGTCGTAGTAGGCGGTGGCGCATAAAACAAACTTGGACACGTCGCCTGCTGCGTAGAGTCCGGGGACTGGAAGCTACGATTGATCGCCCATACGAAGCGAGAGTGGCTCGGCAGATTGCGCAGTACGCAAACGAGCCGATCCATGATGCTCCCCCCATCTACGAATACTGGTCGAACACTTATCTTCGTCCCAAACTCAATGCTGTCTTCGGTGTAGACAATATGACCGCCTTCTACGCCGAGCCCATATTAGAGCGAGCCGTGGTCACACCCGAGCCGATTACGCGAATTCTCAGCCTCGGCGCGGGAGATGCTGAATTGGAAGTGGAAATTGCACAACACTTACTGTCGCGGGGCTTAATAACTTTCCGGTTGGAGTGTCTCGAACTGTCCCCGGTTCTTATCGAACGAGCGAATCGGCGCATCCGCGACGCCGCAGTTAGTTCGCACGTTTCGGTTAGTCAATCCGATCTTAACTCCTGGTCGGCGGCTAAGCGATCAAGCCAACACTACACGGCTGTGCTTGCGAACTACATCCTGCATCACGTAGTGGAACTTGAGAATCTGTTTGAAGGCGTGGCTGCTGCCATTGGTAGCTCGGGAGTATTTCTCACCGCTGATATGATAGGCCGGAACGGACACATGAGGTGGCCTGAAGCACTAGGCATAATAACCGCTTTATGGGACACCTTGCCCGATGAACTCAAATATAATCACCTTTCGGGCGTTACCGACTACACCTTCAATAATTGGGACTGTTGTCGTGACGGCGGGTTTGAGGGAGTGCGCGCCCAAGACATCCTTCCTCTCTTAGTGAGTCGCTTTCATTTTGAGAAGTTTCTGGCGGCCGGTAACCTTATAGATATTTTTTGCGATCGTCTTTACGGACCTAATTACGATCCCAACGTTCCGGCACATACGCAGTTCATTGACTCGCTTGAGCTACTCAATTCTATTCTGCTCGAGCTTGGGGTCATCAAGCCGACCATGATGCTGGCCGTATTGTCGAACCAAGCTACAGCAAGTCCACGAGTTTGGAAAACTTTAACTCCCGAGTTTTGCGTTAGGAACCCACATACGCCTGACCTTGCGGTGAACAGACAGAAAGCTCAATTGTTAGCGAATGCGGTAAGGCCCACAGCATTTAGTTTCCGAAAGGGAGGAGCAGGCGAAGAGCTTCTTCGTACCGGGTGGTCCGTTCCGGAAGATTGGGGAACCTGGATGGTGGGCGCGGAGGCGGTTATTGAATTGCCAATTCAGGCGTTAGCGCAAAATAAGGAGGTTGTGACTTTACGAGTCCGCGCGGCGACGTTTATTCCCAAGCGCTTATACTCCCGATCCTTTACATTCAAAGTGGCCGATAGGGTGGTCGGCGGCATCACCTTCTGTCAGCATGAGAAGGCTAAAAACTATACGATCGAAACGGAACGATCGCATGGGGACACGCTTCTTCTTCGGATCATCGCGCATGAATTGGCCTCACCCGCTGAAGAAGGATCTCCGGACGACCGGTTTCTGGGTTTGGCGTTAATGACGGTAGCTGTATATTAGCTAACTCGGGGTATCGTACGCCCTCGAATTAGTTGCCGCCCGCGTCGCCCGAGTTCTCCGGGCCGAAAGGACTGCCCACGCTATGGTAAACTCCTCACGAAATCATGAGTGAACTTGCGAGTCTGACAAAACAGGATGGCGTGGCCGTAATCACGGTCAACAATCCCCCGGTGAACGCGCTGAGCCCGGGAGTTCCGGAAGGGATCCTCGCGCACGTCGAAGCGGCGGGAAATGATCCGGACGTGCAGGCCGTGGTGATCATCGGCGGCGGGCGGACGTTTATCGCGGGCGCGGATATCAAGGAACTGGAAGAGGCGGCTTCGGGCACAGCCCCGCGCGTGCCCAAGCTACATCCTTTGCTGCGGGCGATCGAGAATTGCGCGAAGCCCGTGGTGATGGCGATTCACGGCACGGCTCTCGGGGGCGGCCTGGAGGTGGCCATGGCCGGACACTATCGCGTAGCTGTCGCGGATGCACAGATGGGGCAGCCGGAGGTCAACCTGGGCATTATCCCGGGCGCGGAAGGCACGCAGCGCCTGCCGAGGCTGGTGGGCGTGCCGGCGGCCATCGATATGTGCGTTTCGGGCCAGTCGATCAATGCGGCCAAAGCACTCGAACTTGGCCTGATCGATCGGACCATCGAAGGCGATCTGCTCACAGGTGCGGTCGCATTCGCGCGCGAGATGGCGTCCAAAGGCGGCCCGCACCGCAAGACAAGCGAGCGCAACGAAAAGCTGGGAACGATCGCATCCAATGCTGCCGCCTTCGCCGCCGGCCGCGAGCAGGCGCGCAAAACGCGCCGCAACCAGCACGCGCCGCTGGTCGTGGTGGATGCGCTGGAGGCTGCCGTAGCATTACCTTTCGAGCGGGGCTCTCAGAAGGAGCGGGAGATCATCGTGGAATGCCTGGGTACCGACCAGTGCCGGGCGTTGATCCATGCGTTTTTCGCCGAGCGCGCGGTTTCGAAGATACCCGATATTCCCAAGGACACGCCGGTGCTGCCGATTCGCAAAGCGGCCGTGGTGGGCGCCGGAACCATGGGCGGCGGCATCTCGATGGCTCTGGCCAACGCCGGGATCCCCGTGCTGGTGAAAGAGACCGACCAGGCGGCGCTCGATCGCGGCATGGCCACGGTGCGGAGGAATTACGAGAATTCGGCGAAGCGCGGCCGCATCACGCAAGCGGCCATGGACGCGCGGCTGGGATTAATTCACCCGCAGCTCAACTACGACGGTTTCGACACCGCGGATATCATCATCGAAGCCGTGTTCGAGAACATGGCGCTGAAGAAACAGGTCTTCCCCGAACTGGACCGCGTGGCCCGGCCCGGGTGCGTGCTCGCATCCAATACTTCAACGCTGGATATCGACGAGATCGCGTCAACGACGTCGCGGCCGGAGATGGTCATCGGCACGCATTTCTTCAGTCCCGCGAACGTCATGCGGCTGGTGGAGGTCGTCCGCGGCAAGGCCAGCAGCAAGCAGGTGATCGCCACCGGCATGGCGTTTACAAAAACGCTGCGCAAGGTGGGTGTGCTGGTGGGCAACTGCCACGGCTTTGTGGGCAATCGCATGTTCTTCCCGTACATGCGCGAAGCGCAGTTCCTGGTGGAGGAGGGCGCGACACCGTGGCAGGTGGACCAGGCTCTCTACGATTGGGGCATGGCGATGGGCATTTTCGCGGTGGACGACCTGGCGGGCATCGACGTGGGATGGCGTGTCCGGCAGGAATCCAAGCACCTGGAAAAGCCCGGCATCCGCCAGGCGTTGGTGGTGGAAAAGCTGGTCGCCAGGAACCGCCTCGGCCAGAAAACGGGCGCCGGCTGGTACCGCTACGATGAAGGGCGCAAGGCAGTGCCCGATCCGGCCGTCGAGACGCTCATTCGCGAGACGGCGCGCGAGGCCGGCATTCCGCAACGAGCCATCAGCGCGGATGAGATCATCGAGCGCTCAATTTACTCCATGATCAACGAAGGCGCGCGCATCCTGGAAGAGGGGTATGCGCTGCGAGCCTCCGACATCGATACCGTGTACCTGACTGGTTACGGTTTCCCGGCGTATCGTGGCGGGCCGATGTGGTACGCGGACACAGTGGGCGTGAAAAAAGTGTACGAGCGCGTCAAGGAGTTTCATCGCGAATTCGGCGAGCTATGGCAGCCTGCGCCGCTGCTCGAGCGGTTGGCCGCGGAAGGCCGCACGTTCGCCAGCCTGGATGCGGAGAAGTCGAGTGTCGCTACGCACTGAGGCGAGACTCGCCGAACCGGGCGCTGCAGCGCCCGTGCGCCAGGTGCGCCTCGGGCCGAGCGATGTGGTGATCGAACACGCCTCCGACGGCGTGATCTACGCGCGTTCGCCTCATCCGCTGGGACCCTATCCCGAGAAACTGACGGAAACCCTGGACCACTGGGCCTCGATGGCGCCGGACCGTACCTTCATGGCTAAACGAGCTGGCGGCGGCGACTGGCGGAGGCTGAGCTATGCCGAAGCCAGGGGAAAGGCGCGCGCTATCGGACAGGCGCTCGTGAATCGCGGGCTTTCGGCGGAGCGGCCGATTGCCATTCTGTCCGGCAATGATCTCGAGCATGCGTTGCTCGGCCTGGGCGCGATGTACGCGGGCATTCCCTATGCGCCGATTTCGCCGGCTTATTCGTTGGTTTCGTCGGATTTCGCCAAGCTGCGCCATATTTTTGGCTTGCTTACACCGGGACTGGTGTTTGCGGCCAGCGGAGAGCATTTTCAGAGGGCGTTGGAAGCAGTGATGCCGGCGGATGCGGAATTGGTGGTGACTGGCGAACCACCGCTCCCTCACGGTCGCGGCTCCGATCAGGCGACGCTGTTCTCCGAACTTGCGAGCGCCACGCCCGGGCCCACGCTTGAGGCTGCCCACGGCAGGATCAATGGCGACACCGTCGCCAAGGTCCTCTTCACTTCTGGATCGACCGGCATGCCCAAGGGGGTTATCAACACGCACCGCATGTGGTCGAGCAATCAGGAAATGGCGCGCGCCACGCTGCAGTTCGTGGCCGACGAGCCGCCGGTACTGGTGGACTGGCTGCCTTGGAATCACACGTTCGCCGGCAACGCCGACGTTGGCCTGGTGCTCTACAACGGCGGCACGCTGTACATCGATGACGGCAAACCGACACCCAGCCACTTCCACGAGACAGTCCGCAACCTGAAGGAGATTGCGCCCACCATCCACCTGAATGTGCCGAAGGGCTTCGAAGCCCTGGCCTCCGCGTTGCGCGAGGATGGGGCGTTGCGCCAGAAGTTTTTCAGCCGCTTGCGCATCATGTTTTACGCGGGCGCCGGGCTTTCCCAGCCGACTTGGGACGCTCTGGAAACACTCTCCATCGAAACCTGCGGCGAACGCATTCTGATGCTCGCGGGCCTGGGCTCGACGGAGACGGCGCCCCATGCCCTGTTCACCGATCAGGAACAGGCCAGGCAGGCCGGCCACGTGGGTGTACCGGCGCCGGGCGTCGAACTGAAGCTGGTTCCATCCGGCCATAAACTCGAAGCGCGCCTGCGCGGGCCGAATATCACGCCCGGTTACTGGCGTCAGGAGGAACTGACGCGCGCGGCTTTCGACGAAGAGGGCTTTTACAAGCTGGGAGACGCCTTGCGGTTTGTGGATGAACGGGACACCCGCAAGGGCTTCGTCTTCGACGGCCGGATCGCGGAAGACTTCAAGTTATCTACGGGCACCTGGGTCAGCGTGGGGCCGCTGCGCGCGCGCTTCCTGCGCCACTTTGCGCCTTATGTACAGGACGTGGTGATCGCCGGACACGATCGCGACCATATCGCCGTACTGGTGTTTCCGGATATCGATGCCTGCCGCCGTATCGCGCCCGATAGCGTTGCCGGAGCGCCGCCAGCCGAGTTGCTGGCCAGCATAGCAGTGTGCTCGGTATTCGAGGAACTGCTCAAGGGATTCGCGCGTTCGAGCACTGGAAGCTCGAACCACGTTGCGCGTGCCATTCTGCTGGATACGCCGCCCTCCATCGATGCGCACGAAATCACGGATAAAGGATCGCTGAACCAGGGCGCCGTGCTGCGGCACCGGGCTGCGCTCGTGGAAGAACTTTACGCTGGTTCACCGCGAGTGATCATGTCGGGCGACGAATGATTCGAGGCGGCACTTCAGTTTCAGTGTTCGATCAGGAGACCCCATGGCTCTCACCAGGCAGACGATGACCGATGAACAGCGCAAGTCCGTGGCGCTGGAATACCTGAAAGCCTTCGATAATGGCGGCGTGACGTCCTCCGGCGGATCGATTCTGGACTTGTTTGCCAGTGACGCACAGGTCTATTTTCCCAAGTGGGGGCTGGCGACCGGAAAGGACCAGATCGGAAAGCTCTTTGGCGACGTGGGAGCGACCGTCAAATCCATCACCCACCACTATTCGCACTTCAACTGGATCTTCTCCGGCTCGGATCTGGTGGTCTGCGAAGGAACGAGCCACGGCGAGCACAAAGACGGGCCGTGGCGGGCTGGAGTGCCCGAATGGGCGGCCGGGCGCTGGTGCGATGTGTTCGAGATTCGTGACTGGCTCATCCAGCGGTGTTTCATCTATCTCGACCCGGATTACGCGGGGAAGGACACGGCGCGGTACCCGTGGCTGCAGGGAGCGGGCAGGAGTTGATGATGCGGCCGGACCGCTCCCTGACGGTCGCGGCTCCGATTAGCGATGATTCATGCCGACCTCGAACTGGCGCGGCGCGTCGAGGCCGCCGCGGCTGCGATCGCGCGCGGGTGTGCCGGAGACCGGCCGGGCACGGCGATCCTTGAAGTGGCTGGAGGGGTGGCCGTGTTCGCGGGCTCGGAGTCGCCAACCACGGAAGCGATCGCTATCGGTTTGAACGGCCCGGTGTCTCCGGCGGAGATCGACCGTCTGGAAGCTTTTTTTCGCAGCCGCGGCGCGCGCGTCAGCATTGATTTGTCCCCCCTGGCGGACCCCGGCCTTCTGGAGCAACTGGGTTCCCGCGGCTACCGTGTGGCCGAATTCAACAACGTGGTCAGTCGGCGGCTCGTGGGCACTGAATTCGTGCCGGCACAGCACGTCAAGCGGATCCAACCTGAGGAAACCGAACTCTGGTCCCACACCGTCGGGCGGGGCTTCTTCGAGCAGCCCGAACTTAGCGAGCAAGAGATGGACGTAGGCCGAGCGGTGTGTTTGATGCCTGGCGCTCACTGCTATCTGGCTTGGGCTGAAAATGGCGAGGCGTGTGCTGGAGGGGCGATGGCGGTTCATCAACGGCTGGCGATCCTATTCGCGGATAGCACGATGGTCCCCTACCGGCGGCGCGGATTGCAGCGCGGGCTGATCGCGGCGCGGCTGGAAGAAGCTTTTGCCCAAAGTTGTGATCTCGCGGCCGCGACGGTTGCGCCCGGCTCGGCTTCGCAGCGCAATTATGAACGCGCCGGATTTCAGGTCGCTTATACCAAAGTCCTTTTGGTGGGATAGCCGGCTTTCCGCGATCAGCGCTCAGCTTTCGGCCCGGCGGTTTGGCTGATCGCTGGAGCTATATTTGAGACTTTTTCGTACTAAATATCACCATCTTATCTCAGGGAACGGCGAATCGTGTGGTTTAACCACTGGGCAGTCGTATGTCTAGCGCCGGTTGCGGTGTGGATTCTGTTAAACGGTCTTGACGATCTTTTCATCGATGTCGCCTTTTTGTTCCTCCGTAAGCCGCTTACCTGGCCACGGGACGAGGAACTGGCGCAGGCCGGCCAGCGGCGCATCGCCATTCTGGTGCCGCTCTGGCACGAACACCAGGTAATTGGCGAGATGTTGCAGCACAATCTCGCCGCCATCCTCTATGGCAACTACGACTTTTTTGTGGGCGTGTACCCCAATGATGCCCTGACGCTACAGGCCGTGGACCGGATCGCGCGCGGCGATGCGCGGGTGCACCTGGCGGTCTGTTCCCATGATGGACCAACTTCCAAGGGGGACTGCCTGAACTCCGCTTACGACGCCATGGCCCAATATGAGCAGCGGCACGGCCTCGAGTTTGAAATTGTCGTGATTCATGATGCCGAGGATCTCGTGCATCCACAGGCCCTGCAGCTGATCAACTGGTTTTCGCGAGAGTATCAAATGGTGCAGGTGCCTGTGCTGCCCCTCGCTACGGGCCTTGGCGAA
Source organism: uncultured Solibacteraceae bacterium (assembly GCA_964556085.1). GTDB lineage: Bacteria > Acidobacteriota > Terriglobia > Bryobacterales > Bryobacteraceae > PSRJ01. The sequence continues at coordinate 6,266 of CAZKVF010000115.1, read as the reverse complement.
TGGACGCATGGCGTGTACTGCGACGAGTTCGCCGAATTCCAGCTCAAAGACATTCCCGTCCGGCAGGCGCTTGGCGGTTTTCTGCCGTCCAATGGCGTGGGCACGGGCTTTGAACGCTCGGCCCTGGAGAGACTGCGTGCGCAAAACCACGGCCTTATCTTCGATCCGGATTGCCTGACGGAGGACTACGAAACCGGCTTGCGCATGTTCATGGCCGGTTACCGGCAGATTTTCGTCCCGGTTCGTCTCGAAAAGAGCGGGCCGGTGGCAACGCGTGAGTACTTTCCACGCCGCGGGCGTGCCGCCATCCGCCAGCGCAGCCGGTGGGTTGCCGGAATCGCGCTGCAAGGTTGGGAGCGGCATGGCTGGTCCTCGACCGCGCGGCAGCGTTACTGGTTCTGGCGCGATCGCAAAGGCCTGGCCGCTAATCTGATTGCGCCGCTTGCGGGTCTCCTGTCCGTGTTGTGGATTTGCAGTGTTCTTGCGGGCTATGGCCTGGGGCCTCGCTTGCCGGTCGTTCATGTTCCGGCCTGGCTGATAGCTGTTTATTTCATTACTACAGGCATCTCGGTGTTGGAAGCGGGCATCCGAGTCCATCTGAGCGCGCGTCTCTACGGGGCCGGTTTCGCGGCGGCTGCGCCGCTGAGAATCCTATGGGCGAACCTGATCAATTGCCTGGCAACTCTCGAGGCGTTAGAACTGTTCGTCAAGGCGCGGGTCGAGCGGCGATCGCCCGCATGGCGGAAGACGGAGCATGTTTATCCGCGGGAGGCCGACCTCGAGTGTGCTTTCGAATCCGAGTCCACTTATTCCGCTGCCGCCGGCGATTGAAACGCAAGGACAGACTTCCGATCCCGCCCATAGAAAATTTGGATTGGACTGCCCTATACCGCGCTCTTAAACTGAGGATTGAAAAGCCCGGAAGCACCGCATTCTGAGTGGGCTGGGGGAGGAAAACGTGGTGGCAACGCCGGCCAAGAGCCAAGTCGAGCTGCTCCATCAGATCAGTAACATTGTCAGTTCCGATCTGAGCCTGGAGAGAATGCTGCGCGAACTCGTCGGACTGGCTATGGAAGTAACTGCTTGCGACGCGTGTCTGGTTTACCTGGTGGATCACGCGACGAATGAAATCGTTTTGCGGGCATCGCAGTTGCCGCACGCTTCGGAAATCGGCAACATCCGTATGAAGATGGGCGAGGGCATCACAGGCTGGGTGGCGCAGCACAAGTCCGTTGTGGCGCTTGCCAGCAACGCTTCCGCGGATTCCAGGTTCAAAACTTTTCAGGCCCTGCCGGAAGACACGTATGACGCCTTCCTTTCCGTGCCGCTCATCAGCAACGCCGAGCTGATCGGGGTGATTAACATTCATCACCGGCCGAAACACGTCCACACGCCGGAAGAGATTGCGCTGGTAAGCTTCATCGGCGAACAGATGGGCGGCGCTATCGCCAAGTCGAAGCTGGCCGAGCGTTCGGAAAATGCGTCCAAGCGGATGGAGGCACTGGCGGGACTAGCGCATACGATCTCGCAGGACAATTATCTCGACCGCATTCTGCAAACCATTTCCGAGATGGTGGCGGAAACTCTCGATTCCCCGGTGTGCTCCATCATGCTGGTGGACGAAGACCGCCGCGAATTGGTCATTTCCGCTGCGCGCTGCTCCTCGCCGGATTATCTGCATAAGATGCCGCTGAAAATCGAGGACTCGCTGATCGGGCGCGTGGTGCGCGAGGGGCGGCCGGTCATGGTGCCCAACGTGGTTGAAGAAAAGCAGTACCGCTATCCCGAACTGGCGCGAAAAACCGGGCTGGCATCTCTACTGTCAGTGCCTATGGTGACTCGCGAAAAGGTCATCGGGACGATCAACATTTATACTCGCGAGATCCGGAAGTTTTCGGAAGACGAAATCGGTTTCGTGAAAGTAGTCGCCGGGCAAGCGGCCATCGCGATCGAGAACGCGAGGCTGATGTCCGAAACCCTGGAAATGAAGCGGACGCTCGAAGCGCGCAAACTGATCGAGCGCGCCAAGGGCATTCTGCAACAGAAGTACGGGTTAACGGAAGAAGAAGCCTACCTGCGCTTGCGCAATGAAAGCCGGCGCCTGCGCCGTCCCATGCGCGACCTTGCCGAAGCCGTAATCCTGGCTGATGACCTGGAGCGGAAGAAGGGCGTCGAAGCTTAGGGCACCCTAAAAACCGCCGCCTCGCCCACTGGCCAAAAGATAACTTGCGCACAGTTCTTTTGGGGGTCCGGCACTTTGGGGCCCAGTAAGTTGGAGTTTTCTTGGATTTAACTCCCACTTTTGGATATTTCTTGCTACGGTAATTTCCTTAGTAGGATTTGGGAGTAATGAACAATTAGTCCTCGTTCCCTTCACATTTCCTGCTGCCATGTGGAGTTGCAACCATCAAGCGAACGGCCGGTTCGGAAACTGTGATCGTGCCTCCGAACCGGCCTGCTTAGTTATTGGCGCCGCAGGGCAATGCCGACCGGCTGGCCCGGTGTCTGCCTGGCAAGTTCTTTCTCGACGCGGCCCTTCGAAACCTCACGGCCGTCCCGGGAATCCGGGGTCCAAACGCTGGAGAGGAAGTATTGCTCCCCATAGCGATTGAAACTCAGCCGGGCATCCGGCGGCGCCTTCGGGCGGGATGCCGCATTCGTCAAAAGGATGACTGACGGGCCGCCCTGATTGTGAAGGATTAGCGCTCCGGCCGAGTGCCGGATCGTGTATTCTCCGGCGGGCATTGCTTTCTCGCCCGCGCGAAAATCAAAAGGAATGTTGGCGTGCAGGTTCATAGTCTGCGCAAACAGACTGGCACATACGAGAGCCAGAAACATCCCCGCAATAAGTCTTTGCATAGTGTGTTCCCCCTAGTAGATTTAGGTCTGACGAGCTATTCGCCCGTCTTCCCTACACACACAAGAGCGTAAGTGGGGCCGCGTATCCGCCATTTTCTTGAAACCAGTGTTACCTGGGCCCCGGCTTCCGCATCAAAATGAGCTATAATGACCCAACTTTCGGAGCGGCCCATGCTGGAACAGAACGGGGATGTTACGGAACTGCTGCGCAAATGGCGCGCGGGTGATCGTGTGGCCGAGAATCAACTTTTCGAGCTGGTCCTTCCGCACTTGAAGCAGCGGGCGCGAGCGCTGTTGAGTAAGGAGCGGCGCGGCCATCCGCTTCAGGCTACCGAGCTTGTAAATGATGTTTACTCCGCACTGGTAAGAGCCAAGGACCGGGATTGGCGGGACCGCGCCCATTTTTTCGCTATAGCTGCTAGAGCCATGCGCTGGCGTTTGATCGATATGGGCCGCCACAGACACGACCGGGAATATGTGGCAGTTGATGGAATCGACTCGGTGTTTCGCGACAGATCCGCCGACTTGGATTTAGCCATGGATGTAGACCGGCTGCTCGACGAACTAGCTGCGACCCATCCGGACTGGTGCATGGTGGTGGAGGTGAAATGTTTCTTAGGCCTTACCGACGAAGAGGCGGCCGATGCGCTCGGCCTACCGCAGCGCACTTTGCAGCGCATGTGGCGCGATGCCCGCAAGTGGCTGTTTGAACGGACGCAGCCCGATGCAGCAATACGACAGACTGCCGGACGATGACCGGCTGATGAGCCTGGTGGATTCCGCGCTGGCACAACCGGCGGACCAGCGGGAAGACTATCTCCGCCGCCTCTGCGGCGGAGACTCGGAATTATTCGAACAGGCCCGCGACTACGTCGAGTGGGAGGAGCGCATGGACGGCTTTCTCTTGAAGCCGTTCTGCTCTTTGGACCTGTTTGATCCTACATTGGAACCCGGCGAGCTGCTCGAAGGCCGGTTTCGCATTGTGCGCCAGGTGGGCGAAGGGGGTATGGCCACCGTTTACGAGGCCAAGGACGAGAAGTTGGGGAAACGGATCGCCATCAAGTGCGCCAAGGCGGGGTTCCGCGCACGGCTGACTCCGGAAGTGCGCCACGCCACCGAAATCGCCCATGACAACGTTTGCAGGATTTTTGAAATTCATACCGCGGCGACGGACCGTGGCGAGATCGACTTCATCACCATGGAGTTTCTCGATGGCCCGACGCTCGCCGCGGAGTTGCGCACGGGGCCCGTACCTGAGCGGGAAGCGCGCGTCATTGCGCGGCAGATTTGTGCGGGACTGGCGGCCGCTCATCGCGGCCAGGTCGTCCACGGCGACCTGAAGAGCAACAACATTATCCTGACCACGGCGCCGGATGGAAGTATGCGAGCGGTGATCACCGATTTCGGCCTGGCGCGCGGGCTCCAACCGGAAAATGCGCAGCTGGGAGGATCGGGCGGCGTCGTTGGAGGAGCGCGGGATTATATGGCCCCGGAGTTGCGGAATGGAGAAAAGCCGTCCGTAGCTTCGGACATCTACGCACTCGGTTGCATCTGCTACGAGATGCTTTCGGGGAGCCGTCTGCGCGAGCCAGGGGCGCCCGGCGAGGAAGCACGCCCACGCAAGCTGCCGCGCGTCCATCCCAAATGGGACCGCATTTTGGCGCGCTGCCTGGACCCGGACCCGGCGCGTCGCTACCGCACCGTGGAAGAGATCGAGACGGCTTTGGCGCCGCGGTCTTGGCGAGTGATGCTGGCGGTAGCGGCGGGCCTGGTTCTTGCGGCGGCGGTGGGAGAGGGCACCTACCTGAAAATGGCTACGCCGCCAGAGACGGTGAGATTGGCGGTACTGCCGTTCGAAACTGATGCAGCTAATAGGGCGCTCAGCGATGGTTTGGTCAATGAGACCGTGGAGCGACTGCGGGGCGTAAAAAGCAGCCGTAAAACGCGCCTCGCTGTGATACCACTCGAGGCGGCTGTACAGAATAAGCTTGCCACGCCGGAAAACGCCGCCAAGCTGCTCGGGGCGACCCATATTGTCAAGGGTACGCTGCGGAGAAACGGGGAGCGTACCGCTATTCATGTTTTCCTCTTCGATTCTCGCTCGTTCCAATTACAGGAAAAATACGCAGATTACGCCCCGAACGATCTGCGCAATGCGCCCGTCTTCCTGGCTGGCATAGTTACTGGCACTCTGCGGTTGCCGCCGTTGGCGGTCTCGGCAACGGTGAATCCCGCGGCTTATGCGGATTTTGTGGCTGGAGTCGAACTGGCACGGCGAGATGACCGGGTCGATGCAGCCCTGCCGTTGCTGGAGCGTGCAGTTTCTGCTGACCCAGAGTCGCCCCTAACCCAGGCTCACTTGGCGTTCGCTCGGTTACGGAAGTACGACCTGACAAATGACTCGAAATGGCTCGATCAGGCAAAGGTTTCTTTACAGAATGCGGAACAGCGAAATCCGGACTTGGCATTAGTCCGCTGGGTTTCAGGAATCGCGAATGACTATAGCGGCAGCTATGACGCAGCCGAGGCAGACCTTCGGCGAGCATTGGACATCGATCCTGGGAACGGCGATGCATGGCGTAACCTTGGTCGGCTTTATCGGGAAACGAACCGTCTTTCTGACGCTGTGGCCGCGTATCAGAGAGCGATTGAGGCGCAACCCAGCTACTTTAAGAACTATCAGGCATTATGCGCGGCTTATCAAGACCAAGGCAACTACGCAGAAGCGATAAGCCAATGTCAAAGAGTAGTCGCTTTAGCACCAGATCTGTCACAGTCCTACTTTGCACTTTCGACCGCATACTTCAATTCAGGCGACTACAAGGGTGCGGAAATACAGACCGCGCGTGCGCTGCGTTTGGACCCCCGGTCATCGGTGGCCCTCCTCACACTGGCGGCCGCGCTGTTCTTTCAGCATCGGTATGAGGAAGCCGTACCTTATATACAACGTGCTCGCGAGATCGGTCCTGAGACGGATCTGCTCTATCTAAATCTAGGAACCACGCTCCTATTTGCCAATCACCCCTCAGAGGCAGAGGCGGCTTACCGGAGGGGGCTGTCCCTGGCGGAGCAAGCTCTTGGCAGGAACTTTCGTGACGGAATCGTGCGCTCCCACTTGGCCTACCTCTGCGCTCGCCTTCGGGAGCGCAGCCGGGCGGAGTTTGAGGCGAGCCAAGCCTGGCAGCTATCACCCGGTTCGGCCGAAGTGGCCCGATGGCTGATAATGGCCTACTGGATATTGGATGAGCGGGAGCGTGCCATAGACTTTGCCAGGAAGGCGCCCCGCGACGCGCTCCGCAGAATCAGCCGATCCCCTGATATGGCAGACTTTGTCAGCGACTCTCGCGTAAAAGCATTGATTGAATCCCCCGAAATCCACTAAAGGAGAAAGACGAAGTGGCTCAAAT
>CAZKVF010000114.1:0-11123 GCA_964556085.1 uncultured Solibacteraceae bacterium | reverse complement strand
CCGGCGCGCGAGGTATCTTCCCGAGGCGCGGGGGCTACACGTGCCTAACCTGAAGTTGAGTTCCTGCCCTCGCAGCCGCTTACGGCTGCCTGGCGGCATTCTGCCCGTTCGGCCAAAGTACACCTTAAAGCTTCGAACGATTAGCAGCGACAATCCGTCGACGCCAGGCAGAAATCCACCACGTAATCAGCTGCCGTTCGGCATGGGTCAACCCTTCAATTTGAAAAGCGAACTCAAACAGCGACTCATCCCAGGCATGACCGCCGGTCACAAGGGCATGGCCCTTGCGGTCGATTTTTCTAAGGGCCGACTTTACCTCTTTCCTCATAGCACACCTACTGTATGTTTCAAATACGTTAGAGGCATGCAGCCGGCCAGTCGGCCTTGGCTACAAATACTTGAAAGGAATCGGGATTGGGTCTAAGTGGGCTTTGAATGCCCGAGGTTCTTCGGCAGATGTGTCGCGAGTGCCCGCCCGTCGGCACTTTGGGATGTTCTCAATTCGGTCTTCGATGAATCCACCGCCGGCGCCTGGATGCACCTTGCCGCAACTCACACCGAACATGGCGCCTGTCTGATGACAGACCGTACAGCTTGCGCCAAAGTACGGGGACGTGTTCATCGAGAAATGCGGGGCCGCGTCCTTGGCGACGTGGCAACCCGAGCAGGGAGTGGCGGCGGCGCCTTCCGGGTTCATCCATCCCTGCAGGTTCACCATGTTGTTCAAGCCTTCCGATAGATCTGATCTGGAGGCTGCGCCGCCTCTGCCAAGCTCTCGCGGAGGTGAGTAAGGTTCCTCGGTGTGTCCGGCAGGAGCTACGCGCTCGTCGACTTGGATGATTGCACGGCCCGCCATGGAATGGGAGCGGCGGCAACCCGGCGCAACATCGCTCAGGGAGTGCGGCCTCCACTTACCGCCATGACGAATGTGCCGCGAGCAGTGATCGCATCCCACGCGAAATCCACAATCATGGAAGCGGCCCTCTCGGCGACCGCCTCCGAATCGCCCAATATTTCAATGTTCATGGGATCGTCAGCGAACCGCAAGCGCCGTCGTGGACGGTAGCTCCTCCCTCATCGACTGAAGCAGCCGGTCAGCAGCCATTCGGGCAACGGCCGAGAGGCTGCTGACGACACCGCGCATATCGCGTTTTTCTACGGGGACCGTTTCCGAAGCAGTGTGACTCCAGACAACCGCTCTCGTTTGGCTATCCAGCAGGCGTGCCGAGATCGTGCAAACCACGCGCACGTCGCGGCCCAGGTCCACCTCTTCCAATCGCTCTATATTGCCGGATAAATCATACGCCGCCTCGGAGCCCCGCTCGCGAACCGCTACGCTGTTGAAGAGCGTTTGGGCCCGAAGACCCGCCGCCACATATTGAGTGATAGCTTGGCGCGGGTCCATCGCCCAACGATGGTATTCGTAAAACCCAATCTCCTCCGGGCTGGATCGATAGACGATTCGGCCTTCGCAGAGATATTCCGGGCAAGCGAATTCGCGAACGGCGACAGAGCTTAGGTTTTGCGACGATAGCGGGCGCGCCACTGGGGGCTGCGGTAAGTCCAGGATATAAGTCGCGGGGTAATGAACGCTCCCGCACCCGGCGAGCGCGATTGCTCCCATCAGCGTGGCTGACAACATCTTCATTGCGGAACCCTCCGGCCCACGGGCTGCTTGGTTCGAATCAGACTCCATGGGCGCTGCTTGACCGACTCACTCAGCACGCGGATATTCTCCGATGCGGAGCGCAGGTTCCGCACGGTCTCGCCGATATCGGCGTCGTTGGCGTCCACGACGTTATGGACATCGGCGGGAACGGTCTGGGCCGCGTGGAGGGTCTTTTCTAATTCAGCGAGATCCTTCGTGAGCGGGTCGCGAATGGCGGTTACCGTATTGTCGACGTCCCCAACCGCTCGGTCGACATGCTGAACCACCGGCTCGACTGAACCGGCCACGAAATCCACATGTTTCGCCAACTCGGCAATCTGATCCGTGATTTGCGCAACCTTGGGGGACTCCCGCTCCAACAGGTTGTCGAGCTGTGCAAGGATTTGTTCAATTCTCTTCTGGTTCTGGGCGCCGCTGATCTGGTTCAGATTCCCCAGAAACGTGCGCGCCTCGCCGGTCAGCGCCGGAAGTGTCTTGTGGAGGTCGGTGATGAGCGCGTCTGCCGACTCCGCCAGTTTGGCGGCACGCCCTTCGATCTCTTCCAGACTCAGCGATTCGGCGGAGGCGACCATCGCCCCCGCGCGGAGACGGCCGGCTTCATTGCTGCCTGTCGTGATCATCAGCGCCGGCGCCGTCATCAAACTAAGGCTTTCTACGCGTGCCATCGACTTCTGGTTCAGAGGAGTTCCCGTTTTGACGGCAAACGTGACTTCGATCTGCGTGGGGTCCTGGGACCAGGGCCGGACTGCGGTCACCGCGCCAACCTTAATGCCGCCGAAAAGGACGGCTGCGCCAGGGGCGAGCCCGCCGGCATTGAGCAGATGAGTGCTGTAAGGTACTTGACCGCGCACGGTTTGCGTCGTGCGGATGAAATACGTGGCCGAGCCGAGGACCAGCACGCTCGCGATCACGAACGCGCCGACCTTTGCCTCAGTTGTCATCTTTTCTCCCTCTCAGGTATGCCTCTATGAATTCTTCGGCCGCCACCCGCGGCATCGCATCGGCCTGCCGGTCAAGGAACTGCCGTATCCGCGGATGGGCATTACCCACGAACTGTTCCTTGGCATCGACGGCAATCAACTTTCCCTGGTATAGCATCGCCACGCGATCGGCAATGTGGAATGCGCTTTCCAGTTCATGCGTCACCACCAGAATCGTGATACCGAAAGAACGCTTCAGGAAAAGGATTAACTCATCCAGACCCGCGGATACGATGGGATCCAGTCCCGAGGACGGCTCGTCCAATATCAGAATCTCCGGGTCGAGCGCCATCGCTCGCGCCACGGCTGCCCGCTTCCTCATCCCTCCCGACAGCTCGGGAGGATATAGCGAACCGGCGTCCGAGAGTCCGACGGCGATCAGCTTCATCCAGACCATCAGTTTGATCGTGGACTCGGCGAGCCGGGTCAGCTCACGCAGCGGGAGGGCGACATTGTCCTCAACCGACAACGAACTAAACAGAGACGCCGCCTGAAATGCCACACCCATTCGCCGGCGCACCGCGCCCAGCTCGGATGGCGAACAGCTCGTGATGTCGACTCCGCTCACACTGATACTGCCCTCGTCGGGTTTCGTTAATCCAAGCACATGCTTCAGCAGCGTGCTTTTTCCTGAACCGCTTCCCCCAAGCAACACTAGGATCTCGCCGCGGTAAACATCCAGGTCCACACCATCCAGGACTCGTCTGGCGCCATAGGACATGGAGACCCCGCGAATCGAGATTACGGCATCGCCGGTCTTTGAGCCTGAAGTTGTCATCTCACCGAGCTCCAGCCCATCACATAGAAGATTGCCGTGCCCACGAGATCCGCAAGAATCACCAGGAAAGTGGACTTCACAACCGCGGCGGTAGTGGAATGACCTACAGCTTCCGGACCGCCGCGGACCCGCAGGCCTTCCAGACAGCCGACGTGCACAATAATAGTCGCGAACACGACGCTTTTGACCAGCATGAAGCCGACATCGCGGAGGAGTATCGCTTCGGCCAGCGCCTGAAAGTAAATCCTCAGGCTCATATCCATGCTAAAGGCCAGAAACACGTAACCTGCGAAGATCCCGCAAAACGTGCTTAGGATCGTGAGGCATGGCAGGGTGACCAAGGCAGCCAGATACTTTGGCGCGAGCGTGAACTCGACCGGATCGATGCCCATTACCCGGAGCGCGTCGATCTCTTCCGTTACGACCATCGTTCCGATCTCCGCCGAGATCGCCGATGCGGACCGCCCGCTTACGGAGAGCGCGGTAATGAGCGGGCCCAGTTCCCGCGTGAAGCCGATTGCGACTAGATTTACAACAAATTCCAAAGCGCCGTACCTCCGCAATTCGGAAGCGCTCTGGAGGGCCAATATGAACCCGGTGCACAGCGACATAATGCCCGTCATGGGGAGCGCGCTCGCTCCGATTGCGAGCATCTGCTCCACCGCCGAACGCCAACGCCGCCTCACACCGATTACCGGCAATACGCGCGGAAGCTTCCGGACTACTGATAAGAACTGAATGGTTAATGCACCGGCATCTTCCACACGAACGACCGCGGCGTGTCCGGCTTGTTTCAGAAAGGTCAACGGAACTCCACCTCGGATCCCCATGCCCGAAAGATCGTATCGAGTTGGGCGATTTCCGCGAGCGTTCTGCTCTGGCCGCTCATCCCGGCGAGGCGCAGCTTCACGCCACTCTCGCGGGCAGCTTTCAATGTTTCCAGAAGCGTTGCGATGCCGGACATATCCAAATACGAAACCCCTGACACGTCAATAACCAGGACTTGGGATGGACTTCGGCGGAGTAGTTCGAGCAGCCCGGAACGAAGTCTTGGGGACGAGTCGACTGTCACGCGGCCCCCGACCAAGACCGTTAACGGTTTACGCTCAGGGAGAACCTGCACTGTGATTTCCCCCGCGCCCAGCCCGCTTTCCTCAACCTCCGCGTCCCTTCGCCGTCGCCGAAACACTGGTTTGCTCCCTTGTTACCATTGGGCACGTGGGATTCCATTGCGTAGCCCTTACGGCTCAATTCGTTGCTGATTTTCCCGATGCCACGCCACCTATTAAACTCGGCACCCGCCGTCGTCAAGTGCCGACCGATTCCGCAGCTAGGAGTTGGCCTTCGGCACAGCGCCCCCCTGCCATGCCGGCTGCCGCCGGGGAAACGACGATCACGCCGCCTGAGACTCCATGCCCGAGTTGGCATAGCTGGCCGCGCGCGCCGCGTGCGACCGGTCGGGCATCACCGTTGCGCGCGTGCGGACCGACAGCACCGGCGTTTGCGCCAGGCGCGCTAATGCCATCGGCGACAGATTCTCTGCCTGCCGGAAGAACACCATTTCGCGGGACTCCGAATCTGAATCGACCCGCAGGCAGTCGCCTTGCCGGACCTGCTCGGTCGCCAGTAAGTTGGAGATCGGCTGAACCAGCAGCCGATCGATAGCCCGCTTCAAGTGCCGTGCTCCGTACCGTGGATCGGTCCCATCGGCCAACACGTGCTCTAGAGCCGCTTCCGTCAGCTGAAAAGCGAATGCGGCGGCGCCGCTGTTAACGATCCGTTGCTGCACCCGCCGTAATTCGATTTCGGCAATCTGGCGAAGTTCCACCTCGCCCAGGGCTTGGAATACAACCATCGCATCCAGCCGGTTGATGAATTCCGGTGTGAACTTGTTCCGCGCGGCAGCCAGCCCGATGGCGGACAGCTTGTTCGCGCTCTGCGCTCCGTCGCAATCAATGCTACCGGCCGGCGTTGAGAACCCCCAGAGTGGCTGCACGGACTTCTGCATTTCCGCGGCGCCGAGATTGCTGGTCATAAAGATGAAACACTTTGAAAAATCGACTTTCTTGCCGTCCCCGAGCGTTAATGTGGCTTTATCCAAGATCCCGAGCAACAGGTTCCAAAGTGCATCGCTGGCCTTTTCGATCTCGTCGAAAAGCACTATAGTGAGCTTCTGTGCTTCGGTATGAGACCGGTTCAGCGCTTCCTGACTCAAGAACGGATGCGTCTCGCGATGCCCCAAGTATCCTGGCGGTGAGCCGATCAGCTTCGCGATCTCATGGCTGTGCTGAAACTCCGCGCAGTCGATTTTGACAATCGCGGCGGCATCTCCGAAGAAGCATTCCGCGGTGGCCTCCACGAGGCGAGTTTTGCCCGACCCGGTGGGCCCTAAAAACAGGATATTGCCGATGGGACGGCCCGGAGAAGTCATTCCAGTGGCATACATCTGGTACAGATCCAGGATCTTCTGGATCGCTTCGTCCTGCCCGATGACAAGGCGTCGCAACTTCGTGCCGAGAGCTTCTGTCAGCCGCCCCGGCTTTCTCGGTTCTAAGCGATTTGGCCTGTTTGTCATTTTGAATGACCTCCTCAACACGCACCGGCTCTCGCAATTCATCAACCAAAGAACTTGCTCGCCTGTTTTCGATCGGTTGTTGCCGCGGGAGAACTCATTCACAGTCCGGGGAGAAGGACACGCCGTCCATAGAATCGATCCTCGCGCGCGTCAAGAGCCTGTCCGCGAGCTCACCGGAAAACATTCGGTAGCAGATGACGAGCAGGCTGCCGATTCTCGGCACTTGCCGCCGCCTCGCTAGAAGTTGGCCGACGTTCGGCTGCCGGCATCTGCTGCGGCGCCTGCCATCACCTCAGATCTCGTTGAGTACACGAGCCATCCGCGCTAACACATCCCGCGGCGCTTCAGTCGTTAGCGCCTGCATTCTGGGCGGTGGTCACGATTGGCAGGAGCCGTGCTTCGTTAGGCCCTCTGAAAAGGACCGAGACATCGCAAATGGACCACTTCATCGCTTGCGATAAAGACGGAGGTTTTATGGACTCTTCACTTCGCGTACTTCGGTGCATTGCGGTCGTCTTCCGCTTAGCGCGTGTTGAACGGCTGTGGTTTTGCCTGGCGTTCTTCACCTTGGCTTGTTGCCTCGCGCAGGATGCAAACCTGGCGCCCGGCTCGATTGTGGGAGAAGTCTTCACGCCAAGCTCAGATGGACAACGGGCCATGTTGCCCGGAGCAGCGATTAGTCTCCGCGGACCTGTAGAGCGCCGGACCGAGTCGGATGCGGCGGGCTCCTACCGCTTTGACCTCGTACCGCCCGGTCGGTACACTGCCGAAGCGACAGCTCCGGGGTTGCGCGGAGAGGTGCCGGTCGAGGTGACAGCGGGAGCGACGGCCACGGCAGCAATTCAACTTGAGCTCACGGCCGTTACTAGTTCGGTGGACGTGACTGCTACGGACGCTCCGTTAGCATTAGTCTCAACCGAATCCGCGCAAGCTACCACGATTACCCAGGCAATAGTCGACTCCGCTCCGAATACCAGCGAAAAGGCCGAAAGCCTTCTTCCCCTCGTCCCCGGAGTGGTCCGAGGCCCGGACGGTCGAATCAACATGAAGGGAGCTCGATCTACCGAGGGCGGCTGGCTGGTCAATTCGGCGAACGTCACGGATCCGGCTACGGGCGCGGAAGCGATGAACTTGCCGATCGATGTCGTCTCGTCGGTGCAGGTGATCTCGAATCCCTACGACCCGGAGTACGGGCGGTTTACCGGTGCGGTGTCCAGCGTCGAAACCAAGCCTGGCAAGCTCGATAAGTATCATCTTTCGGTCCAAAACCTGATTCCACGAGCCCGCGACCGCGACGGCGACATAGTTGGTCTTGAATCCCTCACTCCACGCTTTACGGTCACCGGCCCGCTCGTGAGGAATCGAGTGGCGATTACGCAGTCCTTTGAGTACCGCTATGTCCGAACGCCGGTACAGAGTCTGCCTCCTCTGCGGCGCGATATGAAGCTGGAGACCCTTGATTCCTTCACCCAGGTGGATTTATCACTCAGTGAAACGCATACGGCCACGGTTTCGTTTTCAGCCTTTCCGGAAAAACTGGCGTACCTCGGGCTGAACACATTTAATTCGCAGGAATCCACCTCTGACCTTCACCAGCGCGGATATCAGAGCTCAGTGCAAGATCACTACGTCCTCGGCACCAATGGCCTCCTTACCTCTCAGCTCAACTATGAGAAGTATGATGCCGATATCCTGCCGAACAGCACGGCCCCGTACCGGTTGCTGCTGGAGACCACCGAAGGCGGTTTCTTCGACCGGCAGAACCGGCGGAGCAACCGCTTTCAGCTCCAGGAGATGTATCAAAGCGGAGAGCGGCACTTCCTCGGCGCCCATGTTCTTAAGACCGGCCTCGATTTTTCGCACAGCTCCTATGACGGCCGGCAAGCTTACTCGCCGGTCGATGTGGTCGGCACTGCCGGCTATTCGATAGAACGGATCGAGTTCGCAGCGCCCACCCGTTTTTCCGTAGATCAGAATGAGTTGGCCTGGTTTGCCGGAGATCAGTGGCGCCCGGCTGAGCGAGTGACGGTCGATCTCGGACTGCGGCTCGATCGCGATTCGATCACCGATTCCACCCATCTTGCTCCGCGGGGCGGCGTCTCGTTTGCGCTGACTCGCGATCGAAAGACCATGCTCAAAGCAGGCGGCGGAATCTTCTACGACCGCGTGCCGCTGAACATTGCCGCATTCCCCGATTTCCCGGCTCGCACGGTCGTCAGCCTTGGGCAGGGCGGCGAGGTGCTGGGCTCGACCTCTTACGCCAATACCATTTTCGGCTCGCTCAAGAACCCGCGCAGTACCGCATGGAACGTAGAACTCGATCGCCGGTTGCTCGCCAAACTGGCGCTCCGCGTCGCCTATCAGGATCGCATCACGCATGACGCCTTCGTCGTCAACCCCGGCGGCGCGTTGCTCACGGTCTCGAATCTGGGACGCAGTTCCTACCAGGAGTTTCAGGTCACCGGAACCTACCAGATATCCCGCCACACCGTGAATGCTTCCTACGTCAGATCGCGGGCCTTTGGCGATCTCAACGATTTCAATCAGTTTTTCGGAAATAATCCGGCAGCGGTAATCCAACCGAATGCGCGCGGACGCCTCCCCTTCGATGCGCCGAACCGCTTTCTAATCTGGGGCGAGATCGCCGGACCCAAGAAGATCACCCTGGTGCCGGTCTTCGATATTCATTCAGGATTCCCGTACTCAGCCCAAAATCAATCTCGCGAATATGTAGGGCCCCGAAACGTCGATCGGTTTCCGCGTTTCGCCTCTCTCGACCTACAAGTCACCAAAGAGATCAGCCTCCCGGGTTTCGGCGGGAAACGAAAGGCCAAGGTCGGCTTCGGCGTCTTCAATTTACTCAATCAATTCGACCCCAGGGACGTGCAGAATAATCTGGACAGCTATCGGTTTGGTTCGTTTTTCAACTCGATCCCGCGTACGTTCAGAGGAAAGTTCGTCCTGGGATTCTAGGTGGCCAAAATGGCGCATATAAAACAGTGTTTGATTCTCGCCGCCGGCAACGGTACTCGGTTGCGGGCAATTTCGAATAGTCTCCCCAAACCGCTGGTGAAGTTTCACGGCAGGCCGATCCTCGAACACGTCGTTCGCGGTGCTCAGGAAGCAGGCATCGAGGAGTTCGTAATCGTGCTGGGGTATCGCGCGGACCTGATCCGCGAGTGGTTCGAGGCCCGCTGGCGGGGCCGGGCACGCTTTACCTGGGTGCTCAATCCGGAGTATCACAAAAGCAACGGAGTCTCCGCCTTAAAGGCCAGAAACGCGATTCACGAAAACTTTCTGCTCCTGATGGCGGACCACCTTTTCGAGCCCCAGACAGCCAGGCTGATGGCCCGGCAACAGCTGTCGCCCGGAGAGGTCATCCTTGGGGTCGATCCCAACATCGATCGCATCTTCGATATCGACGATGCCACCAAGGTCCGGCGCAGAGGCGACCGCATTGTCGACATCGGCAAGGAGATCGTAGACTACGACGCGATCGACACCGGCATGTTCTTATGCACTCCCACTCTATTCGATGATCTCGACCGGGCAACGAAGGAGGGGAACTGTTCGCTCTCCGACGGCATGCGCCTTCTCGCCCGCGGGCGGCGGCTGCGCGCTCTGGAGATTGACGCTCCCTGGCATGACCTCGATACCCCGGAGGCGTTAGCACACGCCTGGACAGAGAGTGTTCGCGATGCTGCCTGAACCCGGATTGCGCCGAAAACTGTGGGGCCGCCTGGCCGTCGCGCTGATTGGCCTTCTGCTTCTCGGCTATTTGGTGCGGCGCGCGGGCCCATCGAAGATTCTGGAAGGCATGATCTCCGTCGGATGGGGACTCGTCCTGGTAATCGCGCTGGCGGGATTGTTGCAAGTTGTGCGGACCTGGGCGTGGCGTGTAACGATCCTCGACCGCCGGCGTCGGCCTTCGTTTGGCAGGATGCTCGCATTGCGGCTCGGATCGGAGGCCGCGGGACAAGTGGGCGTGTTCGGTCAAGTTCTTGGCGATGGCTGGCGGATTGCGGGACTTGGCACGGAACTGCCGTTGACGACGAGAGTGACGTCCATCGCGCTGGATAGAACCCTGTTCAGTCTGAGCAGCACCATCGTGACCATTGCCGGCATTGCTTCGGTGGCTTTTCTCCTGCCGCTCCCGGGCAAGCTTGCTCTGTATGCGAGTATATTTACTTTCGCGCTTGTAGGGACCATCCTGCTCGCCGTGATTGCGGTCCGAAAACGCTGGGCCGTAATCTCAGGGACAGCCGGTGCCTTAGGCCGGCTCGGGAGTATTGGTCGTTGGCTGGAAAGCAAGCGGGAGACGATCCGATCTGTTGAGGACGAACTGCTCGATTTTTTCCACCACTCGCCTGCCGCGTTTTGGAAAAGCTTCGCGCTCCAGATTGCAGGGCAGGTAGCCGCAGTCTCGGAAGTCTTCCTCATCCTTTGGTTCATGGGCAGGCACGCTGGCTTCTCTTCGGCGCTCGCCATCGAAGGGCTTACCAAGCTGGTGAATGTGATTGGAATGATTAACCCGGGGAATGGCGGCACTTATGAAGGAGGTAATATGCTGCTGGTGAAACTGGCAGGGATGGGCGGAACCGCGGGCCTGACTCTCGGCCTTATCCGAAGGGTCCGCGCCTTGCTTTGGGCCTCTATAGGCGCTGTTTGTGCCGTGGCCCTGCCCCGCGCTGCGAAGAGCGCAAAAGTGAAAGCGCCCATTGCCACAGACCCGTCCGAACATGGGTATACGGCCGTCATTCTGGCCCAATCAACCCCCGCCGATTGGCTTTTGGCGCGGGTGGGCGCGCTCCCGGTGCTGCTGCGCGCGATTTTGGGCGCACAGAAAGCGGGCGCGGAGCGGATCGTCGTGATCGCCGACGCCGAGGTAGCAGAGCGGGTCCAGGAAGTACTCCGGCGCACGCGACGAGTCCCCGCTACCGTCGAGTGGCGCCAGTCGGCAGGCTGCGATATCGCGGCGGCCTTCACCGAACTGGCCGAGAAAGCAGAACGCATCGTCTTGATTGCCGCGGACCGGACATACCACCCCGCCTTGCATCGACGCGCGGCCGAATGGCACGGAACTGAAGTTCTGGCCTTCACAACCGGCGGACAGCCGGCCGG
>CAZKVF010000113.1:0-12370 GCA_964556085.1 uncultured Solibacteraceae bacterium | reverse complement strand
TGCCGGCAAGGCTGCCAGCGCCATCGCGATTTCCTCCTCGGGATAGTCGTAGTTCTCGAGTTTTCCGGCCTGGTAGTCGATGTAGGCCTGCATATCGAAATGGCCATGCCCGCAGAGATTGAAGAGGATGGTCCGCTGCCTTCCCTCGTCCCTGGCGCACAGGGCTTCGCTGATGACTCCGGCGATCGCGTGGTTCGCTTCGGGCGCCGGAAGGATCCCTTCGGTGCGGGCAAATTGGACGCCGGCGGCGAAGGCATCGAGTTGCTGTACCGCGATGGCTTCGACCAGTCCAAGATCTTTCACATGCGAAACCAGCGGAGCCATTCCGTGGTAACGCAATCCACCCGCGTGAATTCCGGGGGGAACGAAGGTACTTCCCAGAGTGAACATCTTAACGAGCGGCGTAAGGTGGCCCGTATCTCCAAAATCGTAAGTGAATTTCCCCTTGGTCAGGCTCGGGCAAGCCGCGGGTTCGACCGCAATCACGCGCGCGCCGCTTTGACCCTTCAGCTTGCGATTCAGATACGGCATCACCAGACCCGCAAAATTGGATCCACCACCCGTGCAACCGACAATTACGTCGGGTTCGTCGCCGGCAAGGCTCATCTGTTCGATCGCCTCCAGCCCGATGACGGTCTGATGCAATAGCACGTGGTTCAGGACACTGCCAAGCGCGTATTTAGTGTGCGGGTCTTTGGCAGCAACCTCGACCGCCTCGGAAATGGCAATGCCCAGGGAACCGCTGGATTGCGGGTCTTGTGCCAGAATGGCGCGCCCCGATTCCGTCGTGTCGCTTGGACTAGGCGCCACCGATGCGCCAAAGGCGTCCATCAGCGCGCGGCGGTAGGGTTTTTGATTGTAGCTTACGCGCACCATGAAGACCGTACATTCCAGCTCAAAGAACGCGCAAGCCATTGCCAGAGCCGAGCCCCACTGGCCTGCGCCCGTTTCCGTCGAGAGGCGCTTCGTGCCTTCCTTTTTGTTGTAGTAGGCTTGGGGCACAGCCGTGTTCGGTTTGTGAGAACCGGCCGGGCTTACACCTTCGTATTTGTAGTAAATCTTGGCTGGTGTATCCAGTGCTTTTTCCAGCCGGCGCGCCCGAAACAGCGGCGTAGGACGCCACTGAGCATACACCTGCCGCACTTCCGGCGGTATCTCGATCTCACTCTCCGCGCTCACCTCTTGAAGAATCAGGCTGGCCGGAAACAGCGGAGCAAGATCGTCCGGACCAATGGGCTTTAGCGTGCCCGGGTGCAGAACCGGCGCCAAGGGCTTCGGCAGATCCGGCAGGATGTTATACCAGTTTTGCGGAATACGGCTCTGCGGGAGATTGTACTGGATCGGGTACATGCGGAACATTCTAACAGCGGACTGGCGAACGACAGGTCAGCGGGTTGCGCAAGCTGCAGCTTTTGAAAAAATTATGCCACGGTTTCGCGCAGTTTCAATCCGGCTTATAAGACTTTACTAAGGTTTTCAAAAGACACCCGCGCAGCCGCCAGAGAATCCCCGAAACTCGCCGCGTTGTCCTGCTCCACGAAGAAATGTTTCAGGCCCGCCAGGCGCGCGTGTCCGAATACCTTTTTGTAGTCGATTTGGCCGGCACCTACCGGTGCGAAAGCCATGCTGTTTACGCGTTGGTTGGGCGAGAGTTTTGGATCAACCGTCTTGAGCCCGAACACATCTTTGATGTGCCAAAGCTCGTAGCGGCCCGGATTCTTCTGGAACAAGGCTATCGGGTCCACTCCTGCAATATAAGCCCAGCCGATATCGAGTTGCATCGTAACCAGCGCGGGATCAGTCTCCGCCAGGAGGACGTCGTAACTGGTCCGGTCGTCGTCCGCCAGCTTCTCGAATTCGCCGGTATGGTTATGGACGAAGAGCTTGATGCCGAACTTGCCAGCGATCTTTCCATTGGCGTTCAGCTCCGCGGCCCGGCGCTTGACGGAATCGAGTGTCGCGGGCGGCTGATAGGGGCCGAAGGCTGCCAATTCTTTGAACGAGTTGTGAACGACATGCGTGGCGGGATTGTAGTATGCCCCTGGCTCCGAAGCGGCGGGCGGCCGGCGGTCCACACCGGCAGGGACGTTTTGACGGGGTGCGGATATGATCTCGGTGTATCTTAGGCCCATGATCTGCTGGCCCTCCAGTTGGCGTTCCAGTTCCGCTCCGGTCCCCGCGGGATAATTCGTGTGGGTGCTGGGCATCCGCAGGCCGTACCGATCGAGCACGGCGCGAAACCCCTTGGGGTCCATGTTGTTGTACCCGTTCGCCGGCTCGATCTCCTTGTAGCCCATTTGCGCAACTTTGGCCAGGATGCCCTCGAAGTCGGCCGCCATCAGGTCCCTGACCGTGTAGAGGGCCAGGCCCACCTGTTTTTTCCAGTCCGGGGAAACCTCAGCTGCCTGAGCGCTAGCGAAAAGTCCCGCGGCGGCAAAGGCGACATCCTTCAGAAAGGTTCGGCGCAGCGGAACTTCGCCATGACTCTCGTTCATACTTCGCCCCTTAGGAGTCTGTGTTTACCCCTACTACGATACATCCCCGAAGCGGTTCAGCGCGAATCGGCCGGCCGCGAAGGCTGGCAATTGAATCAACGCAATTCGGGTTGCCTGCCGACAGGGGCGAAGAGTTGGGCCGCGATTGTATCGACGGAATTCCAAGCGGCAGGGCCGGCCCGTTTACACCGGCGAGCTTCGAGCCGGCCCGCCAGGACCACCCCTCTTAGGAATGCTGGTCAGTGTGGTGCTTCGCAGCTTCTTCCGCGTGGTGTTCGGCTTGCACGTGATGGCCGTGAGCCAGGTGAGCGTGGTGCCCGGCCCTCTCGTGGTCGCCCGAGTCGTGGTGCTCGGCGGCAGTGATATGGTGCTTCGCAGCCTGCTCATGGTGCTCTGCTGCCTGGCGATGATGGTCAGCGGCTTCTTTCGACATGGATCGTCCTCGCTTCTGAGAAATTCGAGTTCCTAAAGACCTCGGCTTCGAGGATAATCGAGTAACATTACAGCCGGATTGCAGCAGCGTTGCACTGCGATCACGCGTGAAAGTGCGCGCGCAGCCCTGGCGTTCGAGCTGTCTTGGTGAATGATTTTCGCGGGTTTTTAATCAATCGCCGGCCTGGGCGAGCCCGCCAGGAATGAGAAAACCCGGACGGTGCCGGTAACCCGGATGCTGCCGCGTGAAACGGAGGCGAAGCCGGTCGAGATAAAGGTAAATCACCGGGGTCGTGAAAAGCGTCAACATCTGGCTGACCAGCAGACCACCCACGATGGCAATTCCCAGGGGCCTGCGCAACTCCGCCCCGGCGCCCCAGCCAAGGGCCATAGGCAAGCCACCGAGCAGCGCGCACATGGTCGTCATCATAATGGGCCGGAACCGCAGCAGGCAGGCCTGGTAGATGGCATCCCGGGAATTCAACCCCTCGTTGCGTTCTGCTGCCAAAGCGAAATCGATCATCATGATGGCGTTCTTCTTCACGATGCCGATCAGCAGGATGATTCCGATCATCCCGATGATGTCCAGATTGCTCCCGAACAAGACCATGGCCACCAGCGCTCCCACGCCGGCCGAGGGTAGGGTGGAGATGATCGTAAGAGGATGGACCAAGCTCTCGTAGAGCATGCCCAGCACGATATACACGGCCAGCAATGCGGTCCCGATCAGGATGGGCTGATTGTTGAGCGAGTCCTGAAAAGCTCGCGCGGTACCGGCGAACTCGCCGGTAATCGTGGCAGGCAGGCCCATCTCCACTTCCGCCCGCTTGATCGCAGTCACGGCGTCACTCAGCGGGACATTCTCCTGCAGGTTGAATGAAATCGTCGTGGCTGGGAACTGTCCCTGGTGCGGCAGAGAAATGGGCGTGTTTCCTTGCGTGAAACGCGTGAAGGTCGATAAAGGAACGTCCGTGCCTCGGGGCGTCTGTACGTAGATGGTTTTAAGAAAGTCGGGGCTTTCCCACCACTGTTGCTGGAGCGCCAAAACGACGTGGTACTGATTAATCGACTTGTACATCACCGAGACCTGGCGCTGGCCAAAAGCATCATAGAGGGCCGAATCGACAGCCTGTGCCGTCAGGCCGAGACGCGAAGCTGTATCGCGATCGATGATGACGTTGGATGACAATCCCGAATTCTGCTGATCGGAACTGACATCGGCTATTTCGGGAAGTCCCGACAACTGCTGCAGAACTCTTGGCCCCCACACAGCCAGAGTCTGAAAGTCGGGCGCCTGCAGCGTGTACTGATATTGTGCGTTGCCCTGCCTTCCGCCGATGCGAACGTCCTGCGAGTTCTGCAAAAACAGCGTGGCCCCGGGCACTCCGGAGGTCTTGCGCCGCAAACGAGCAATCACCTGGTCTGAAGTGGACATGCGAACGCCCGCTGGCTTTAGCTGAACGTTGACCTGCGCCTGATTCGCGCCGCCCCATCCGCCGCCGCTGCTGCCCACGACCATGGTGACGGTCTCGACATCGGGGTCATTGCGGACCTGTTCCTCGAACCATTTCGCCTTCTCCACCAGGGCCTGGTAGGAAATGTGCTGCTGGCCGACGACGTTGCCCTGCAGGCGCCCGGTGTCCTGCTGTGGGAAAAACCCCTTCGGAACCTTAACGTAAAGGTAAACGTTGATCCCTATAGTGAGCAGCAAGGTGAGCAGAACAGTTGCGGGATTTCTCAAGATGACCTCAAGTGCCGAGGCATAAGTAGAGATAATCCACTTAAAGAATCTCTCGCTCAGGTTATATAAGTATCCGTGGCCGCGGTTTTCCTTAAGCAGCCAGGCGCACATCATGGGCGTAACTGTAAGAGACACGACCATCGAGATACCGATCGCGACTGACAGCACCACGGCGAATTCACGGAAAAGTCGTCCCACAATCCCGCTCATCATCAGAATGGGAATAAAGACCGCGACCAGCGAGATACTCATGGACAAAACGGTGAAACCGATTTCCTCCGCGCCCTTCAGTGCGGCTTGCATGGGCTTCATGCCGCTTTCGATATGTCGCGTAATGTTCTCGATTACGACAATCGCGTCGTCCACCACAAATCCCGTCGCAATGGTCAGAGCCATTAACGAAAGATTGTCCAGGGTGTACCCTGCCAGGTACATCGCGCCAAAGGTGGCAATGATGGATACCGGGACCACTACGCTCGGAATAAACGTGGACCAGCCGCTACGGAGGAAAATGAAGACGACCAGGATCACGAGAAGAATGGAAACGATTACGTTGCGCTGGGCATCCCGCATCGACTCGCGAGTGGTGGTGGTGCGATCGCTGGCAACCTTAAAGTGGACCGTCGGCGGCAATTGGGCGTTGAACTGCGGCATCAACGCTTTGATCCGTGCCACTGTGTCTACCACATTCGCATTCGGTTGCCGGTTGATCTGGATCTGAACCATCGGATTGCCGTTCACAATGCCGATGTTTCGGACGTCCTCATTCCCATCTATGACGCGGCCCAGGTCCGAGAGGCGTACCGGCGCGCCATTCCGGTAGACCACCACAAGATCTTTGTAGTCTTTCGCCTGGAAAAGCTGGTCCGAGGCGTAGACCGGAATCTGCTGCTCGGAATTGGCCAGAAAGCCCTTCGGCCGGTTAGCGTTTGCGTTTTGCAGAAAGGTGC
The DNA here is from genome assembly GCA_964556085.1 of uncultured Solibacteraceae bacterium. Lineage (GTDB taxonomy): Bacteria > Acidobacteriota > Terriglobia > Bryobacterales > Bryobacteraceae > PSRJ01. Next base: position 6,752 of record CAZKVF010000113.1, on the reverse strand, counting down.
CGATCTGATCGAGGCCCACGTTATAGCGCGAGAGCGGCTGCGGATTTACCTCCACGCGCACTGCCGGCAGCGAGCTTCCGCCGACCTGTACCTGCCCGACACCCTTCACTTGGGAAAGTTTCTGCGCGAACACGGAGGAAGCGATATCGTACAACTGCGGTCTCGGCACCACGTCCGATTCCAGCGTCAGCAGCAGGATCGGCTGGTCGGCCGGATTGATCTTCCGGTATTTAGGAAGGCTGGGAAGATTCGAAGGAAGAAAACCAGCCGCGGCGTTGATAGCCGCCTGCACGTCCCGCGCCGCCGCATTGATGTCGCGCCCGAGGTCGAATTGCAGCGTCACCTGCGCGGAGCCCACCGAGCTTCTGGACGTCATTTCCGTTACGCCGGCAATGCGAGTGAATTGTTTTTCGAGCGGCGTCGCCACCGATGCTGCCATCACGTCGGGGCTCGCTCCGGGCAGGCTGGCCTGGACATTGATCGTCGGAAAGTCAACTTCCGGCAGCGCCGCTACCGGTAACAACGTGTACGCAATCGCCCCGGCCAAAATCAGGGCCACCAAAAACAGGGTCGTTGCAACCGGTCTGCGAATGAACGGCGTGGATATGCTCATATACTCTCCCGCCTATGTCAATGTCGGCACTGCCGCGTCCTCGATCCTGGAACCACGCGTCCCTTTCACCCAGGCGGCAATCCTTCCGAAATACAGGTAAATAACCGGGCTTGTGAACAGCGTCAACACCTGGCTTACCATCAGGCCGCCGATAATACAAATACCCAGCGGTTGCCGCAACTCGGAACCAACACCGCTCCCGAAGGCCAGAGGAACCGCCCCGAGCAGTGCAGCCATCGTGGTCATCATGATCGGCCGGAACCGCAGGAGGCAAGCCTGGTAGATCGCTTCTTCCGGCGTCTTTCCTTCGTTACGCTCGGCTTCCAGCGCGAAGTCGATCATCATGATAGCGTTCTTCTTCACGATACCGATCAGGAGAATGATGCCGATCAGCGCAATGACATCCAGATCCTTCTTGAACAAAATCAGGGCGAGGATCGCTCCAACTCCCGCTGATGGCAGCGTGGAGAGAATTGTCAGGGGGTGAATGAAGCTCTCATAGAGCATGCCCAGAACGATGTACACCGTGACGATGGCGGCCAGGATCAGAAGGTTTTCGTTGGCCAGCGACGACTCGAACGCGTGAGCCGTCCCTTGGAAGCTGGGTTCGATGCTGGCGGGCATGCCAAGTTCCTTCGTAATCTGCTTGATATGATCGACAGCCGCGCCCAGCGATGCCCCCGGCGCCAGGTTGAAGGAAAGAGTCACAACGGGGAACTGGCTTTGGTGATTGATGGTAATCGGCGAAGGGATAGTGGCTGCATTCACAAAAGACGCGAGCGGAGCGGGAGCCAGGGCGGCAGCCCCAGTAAGAGCGCTATTGGTTCCCGCCAGCGCGATGGTGGTCGCCAGATTGGCGGACGCCGATCCAATAGGTACATACATGTCTCTCAAAGCTTCGGCATCTCGCTGATAGCGGGGTTCCACTTCGAGGATCACGTGGAACTGGTTGGTCTGAGTGTAGATCGTCGATACCTGCCTCTGACCAAAGGCGTCATACAGGGCATCGTCCACGTTTTGCGGCGTGATTCCCAAACGCCCCGCCGTATCGCGGTCGATATTGACCACCAGTCCCAGGCCGTTGTTTTGTTGATCGCTGGCAACATCGCGCAGTTCCGGTAACTGTTTCATCCGTTCCACAACCCGCGGGACCCATTGGTCGAGCAGCGTCTTGTCCGGTGCATCAAGCGCGTATTGGTATTGCGTTCGGCTGATCCGGTCCTCCACGGTCAGGTCTTGTACCGGCTGCAGGTAAAGATCGATACCGGGTACCTGCTGCACCTTCGGCAGCAATCGCCGGATCACATCCACCGCGGAAAGACCGCCACGCTGTTCCAGCGGTTTCAGAGTGATCTGGATGCGGCCGCTGTTCATCGTGGTGTTCACGCCGTCGGCTCCGATGAACGAGGTCAGATTCTCCACCGCCGGATCCTGCCGGATCGCTTTAACCAGATCCTGCTGCCGCGTCGACATTGCGGCAAACGAAACCGTTTCGGGCGCCTGCGAAATGCCCAGGATGGCGCCGGTATCCTGCACCGGGAAAAATCCTTTGGGAACGATGATGTAAAGGTAGATGGTGAGGGCGAGCGTGCCGACCGCCACCAGCAGCGTGGCCGGCTGATGACGCAATACCACCTGAACCATCTTGCCGTACTGCTCGATGGTCTTTTCGAAACACCACTCCGACCAGCGATAGAAACGCCCTTGCGAGGCTTCGGGGCGATGCTTCAGAATACGGGCCGCCATCATGGGAGTAAGCGTCAGCGAGACAAACGCCGAAAACACGATCGTCACCGCCAGAGTCACCGCGAATTCCCGGAACAGGCGCCCCACAATGTCGGCCATGAACAACAGCGGAATCAATACCGCGATCAGCGAGACCGTCAACGATACGATCGTGAACCCGATCTCCTCGGATCCCATGAGCGCGGCTTTCATGGATCCGTAACCTTTCTCGATGTAGCGTGAGATATTTTCGATCATCACGATGGCGTCATCCACCACGAAGCCCGTGGAGATGGTAAGCGCCATCAGCGAAAGGTTATCCAGGCTGTAGCCGAGCAGGTACATAACGGCGAACGTTCCCACCAGCGACAGAGGCACGGCCACACCCGGAATGATGGTGGCCGAAGCGCTGCGCAGAAAGAGAAAGATCACCATGACTACCAGCGCGGTGGTCAGCAGAAGTTCGAATTCCACGTCCGCCACCGAGGCGCGGATGGTGGTTGTGCGGTCGGAGATCACCTCCACATTTATGCCCTGCGGCAGGGATGCCTTGATTTGAGGAAGGATAGCTTGAACGGTATTGACGACGTTAATGATATTGGTGCCGGGCTGGCGCTGAATGTTGAGAACGATGGCCCGGTCCTCGTTTACCCAGGCAGCCAGCTTGGTGTTTTCCGCGCCGTCGATGACCCTGGCGACGTCGGAGATCCGCACTGGCGCTCCATTGCGGTAGGCAATGATGATGGGGCCATATTGCGAGCCGGAGCTAAGTTGGTCGTTGTCGTTGATCGTCCAGGCCTGGTCTTTTCCGTCGAAATTGCCCTTCGCCTGGTTGACGTTTGCGCTGGAAAGAGCGGTCCGCAGCGTCTCCAGGCTCAGGCCGTAAGAAGCCAGAGCCGTGGGATTCGCCTGCACTCTCACCGCTCGCCGCTGGCCGCCGCTGATACTCACCAGGCCAACGCCCTTAAGCTGGGAAATCCTCTGCGCCATACGTGTTTCGGCCAGCTCCTCGACTTTGGGGAGCGCCACGTTGTTGGATGTCAGAGCCAGCGTCAGAATGGGCGCGTCTGCGGGATTCGTTTTCGCATAAACAGGAGGAACCGGAAGATCTTTGGGGAGAAACGTGGTGGCGGCATTGATGGCGGCCTGAACCTCCTGCTCGGCCACGTCGATGCTCAGATCGAGCGAAAACTGCAGCGTGACCAGCGAACTGCCAAATGAACTGATCGACGTCATCTGCTGCAGACCGGGCACTTGCCCGAACTGTTTTTCTAGCGGTGCCGTGATCGACGACGTCACCACCTCCGGGCTGGCGCCGGGGTAAAAGGTCTGGACCTGTATGGTCGGGTAATCGACCTGGGGCAGTGCCGAAACCGGCAGTTGACGGAATGCCACCACGCCCACCAGGACCACGCCGGCCATCATCAGGGATGTCGCGACGGGTCTGGTGATGAAGATACGGGAAGGACTCACGGATCCGCCTCAGCCCCTGCCTTTTCCGAAGTCGCCGCCGCCCTTCTTGAAGTCGCCTTTGTAGTCGCCGCCGCCCTTTTTGAATCCGCCGCGCCCGCCCTTTCTACCGACGCCGCCGGCGGTGGGATCGAAGCCCGGCGGAGTATCCAGTTCTCCTGCCTTCCTGACCCGGACGACTGCGTTTTCGACCAGCCGGTCAGTGCCATCCACCACCACCTGGTCGCCATCCTGGAGTCCGCCGAGAATCTGAGACGAGGTCTCCGTGACGACTCCCACCTTGACGGGCTTCAAGTGCACCCTGGAATCTTCGTCCACGATATAGACGAAAGTGCCCTGTTGCCCATTTTGGACCGCTACATTCGGAACCACCATTTGATTCGTCATCGTATCCACCAGCAGGCGGATGTTAACGAATTGTTGTGGGAAAAGGGCGTTATCTGTGTTATCGAAAACGGCCTTCAGCTTCGAAGTGCCGGTCGTATTATCGATCTGATTATCAAGCGAGATGAGCTTACCGGACGCCAGCTTCTTGGAATTGTCGCGGTTGTAGGCGTCCGCCGGAAGGTGCGCGCCCAAACGCAGTTTTTGCGTAACCTGCGGGAGGCTGTCTTCGGGGATGGTAAACAGCACGGATATGGGTTGAAGCTGGGTAATGACTACCATGCCGTTGGGATCGGCCGCGTGGACAATGTTGCCGGGATCCACCAGGCGCAACCCGACAATGCCGGTAATCGGGGCCGTGATCCGGGCATACGTCAATTGCAGCTTGGCGTTCGCGATGGCTGCCTGGTCGGACTGTATCTGGGCGTGCGCACTATCGATGGCAGCCTTGTCGGCCAAAACGGTGTTCGATAAGGCATCGGCATTCGACCGCAGTTGCTCCCCTTGATCCCGCGCAATTACTCCTTGTTCCACCAGCTGCTGGTACCGGCCGGCCTCGGTTTGCGCGTACTTCTGCTGCGCGATGTCGCGCTCCAGGTTGGCTTGCGCCTGGCCCAATTGCGCCTGGTCGTGCGCCAGTTGCGCTTGCGCCGAGTCCAACTGAACCTGGAAAGGCCGAGGGTCGATTTCGATGAGGACCTGACCTTCTTTGACAAAATCGCCCTCGTTGAAATACACCTTCATCAGCTGCCCATCGACCCGTGATTTCACCGTAACCGTATAGAAAGCCGTGACATTGCCCAATCCGTTCAGGTACACGGGAATACTCGACCGCGAGACTTTTGACAACACCACCGGGACGGGGCCAAGGCCGGCGCCCCGGCGCCCACCGCCGCCGCCTCCATTCTGCTTACGCTGCGGCGCCGGCTGTCCGGCACGCCAAACGGCGTATCCCGCGACGCCCGCGATCATCAATAGGAAGACAACCCAGATTAACCCCCGTTTCTTGGATTTGCGGGGGTGCAGCGATGTTTCCGGCCGATCCGGCAGTGGCACTTCCGGCCCTCGTTGAGGCGTGGTTGACGTGGTCATCATGCGAACCTTCGAAACACCAAGGCTTATAAATTATGACTGATTTGGACTCCGCTAGGTAACACGCAGTAGCCCGAAAGAGGCAGGGTGGGCACCTATTTTCAATAGGTTATTGGGTGGGGCGGACATGTTTTCCATCGGAACGTGCCCCCAAATCTCCCAGCTTGGCTTCCTGCCCTTCCCCGTCCGATCCAGCGGGTTGGGAATTACATCATTTTCTCTCCCCGCTTGGCTCAGGCACTCGGGCGCGAGAGGAACGGGAGGGCACGCTTTTGCGGAGTCGTGCCGCCTTAGTCAGTACTCCCCGATGGACTCCGCTGCCGCAAACCGGGTGATGATCCAGCCACCGTGCGGCGAAGTCTAGTGGGCAGGGGGGTACTTGGAGTGGGGAAGTGGGTTGGTGGCAGACAGATTCTCACGGCGAGAGAAAGCGCCGAGACGAGTCTCGGCGCGGCAGACATAAGTGTCTGCGCAACAGTAATCAGAACACCATGTCCCCAGGCTTGCGGCCCTCTCGCGCGCACCAATCCAGATAAAGCTGCCCGTAACTGAGCGTGATGTAATCCGCTTCCGTGAATCCGAGGAGTCGCGCCGTGCGATCGATCCACGCCGGCGGCCCTTCCAGCTCCATGTAGGTCCCAATCGGTGTTTCGTCGAGTGTGACTACACCGTTCCTGCCGCGCCTGAATTCGGTGCGGTATTTCTCGTAACGGAACACGCGCGCGAAGCCAAGCCGTGCCAGAATGACCGCGAGCATGTGCGCGTCGGAAGCGTTGACTTCCAGCTCTTCCCTCGTCTTGTGCTTGGAATTCCGGGGTAGACCTTTATAGGTCAAAATCACCTCGCGCTTGACACTGCGGATTCGCAGTAGCATTCCGCCGTTGCGCAACTGCTTCTCCGGCGTGTCCAGCACGTCGTTGGATTCAAAGACTCGCGGTTTGACGACCCGAAAGCCTTTGGCGCGCAGCAGGCGCCGCGCCGCCGCGGCTTCTGGCGCCGCCAGCTTGACTTCGATTTCGAGTGAATCGGATTTATTGCGGGCGGTCGCCACGGTGGTGTTCGCGGAAGTCCTGGTCAATCTCTTTGCGGCCCGCGAAGCCCTCATCTACGCCGTGCCAGTAGGAAATGGATGGCTCCCCCAACTTCCAGCAAAGGTAGACTTCGCGGCCGCGGAACAGGGTCGGAAAGTCGAGCAAACCGATATCGAGATCCTTGATCACACAGCCGAACTCCTGCACTTCGTTGATCATTTCGCGCAGTTTTTGGGCAAGCGAATCACGCCGCTGCCGCAGTTCCAGAGCCCGTTCGCGGTTCACAAGCAGTCCGCCCGTCACCATGATCCTTTGGCTGAACTCCTGGAAGGCGCGGTCCGCCGCGGCGTATTGAGATTTGACTTCAATCGCTGACTGCAGCAACGGGCTAATTTTGCCAATGAGGCTTTGGGCTTCCGAAAGGTTGAAGCGTTTGG
>CAZKVF010000112.1:0-6928 GCA_964556085.1 uncultured Solibacteraceae bacterium | reverse complement strand
TTGAGCGAGTTTGGTTCCATCATGATCTCCGAGGTTCTGCAAAGAGTGACTAACATTGAAACTAAGCTCATCAGCATATTGGCCCTTTCTGCGGCGATGCTGGGATTTGACCTGCTGAGCAATGAGATATTGCCTAAGACGGGCTCTGCTTTATCGATCGCGACGCGCTGGGCCTTATTCCTTGCGGTTGCGCTGGCGGTCTTGTCGCTAATCAGTTGCTATCTAGGATTGCGTATTGTCATTTCCCGGTGGCCAAGTGAGCGGGATTGGTTCGTCGTGTCGCGGTTTGCTGCTCCAGTGGATCTGGCCAAAACGCACCTGCTTGCATTGCTCGATGCTCATCAAGCCAATGTGAGAGTTTGTGGAGAAAAGGCTAAGTATGCGCTCTATGCCCAGAATGCATTAATTGCGAGCGCTCTGGTTTTTGGAGCCATCTGCATAATCCGTACACTTGCTATTTGAGGACCTGTTTTGCTGATGGATTTGCTCGAGCCTGACTCCCCCATAGCAGCAATCGCTGGCGCGCTTCCGATATAGCCCCCAGTTCGGGATTTCTGGATCTCGATTACCATTGATTTCAACAGCTTGCAATTTCCGCTCTCCAAACCCCTTGCTCCCGCGTGCTAGTGTGATGGTGAGAGAGACGGTGATTCACTGGCCAGTGAGGTTTCTCTTTGGTGGTCCGCGATTCGCTGGGTAGTAGGGCCCAGCGGAAGACCGCGGCCGGACATCGGTGTCCAAAAAGAATCATAGAACATGCAGTGAATAAAGTCGGATCTGTGGCAGACGAGCGCTAGGGCGGCGGCGTAGGCCATTGGTTCCGGCGGCAGGACCTGCATCGACTTGACTCACACCCGAACAGGGCGGGGGCAACACTCCCGCCCTAATTCGCCAAAATTCCCCCAACCTTAACCCAACGTGTCTTTAACCCAACGTGTCTTTCCTTCTGGCTCCTGGCTCCTGAATTCTTCATTCCTTCTTCTATTCGGAATCCGAAAATCTCCATCTGCTTGAAATCGCTGGCCGAATTTGGCTTCGAATTGCAGCGGACCAGCGGTGACTCTGCAAGTGCTCCTCAAGCCCCGCCCCAAATGGCTTCGTTCCGCAAATCACTCACCCGCCTCGAAGCTCCATGCGCCCGGCTCGAACAGCTCGACCTTGCTCCGCCGCTGCCCCATGATATCCTGAGTTCCGGATGTTCAACCGGCAGCGTAAAGCCCGTGTTTTGTTTGCACTGTCGGATGTCTTCCTGGCGGCGCTGGCATTTGAGGCGGCGTATCAAACACGCATCCTGCTACATCTCGAGCGCGAGTTTTATCTCACAATCGAGCGTAAAGCTCTGGTGCTGGGATTCTCTCTACTGGCACTAATTGGAATCGGGCTGTGGCTGGAAATCTATGAAAAGCTCGATGCCGGACACCCTCGGCTGATCCTGCGCGATGCCGCGTGGCAGTGCGCTTATAGTGCGCTATTTCTGGTGCTCTTCGAGTATCTGCTGCGGTTGGATTTGAGCCGCTTCTTTCTGTCCCTTTTTGTGGCTTATGAGTGGGTGGCGCTGCTGCTCTTCCGCCTCACCGCGGGGCGGCTTGTCGGGGTAATCCGCCGGGAATTTGCCGGGCCGCACTACGTCATGGTGGTAGGCACAGGCGCGCGCGCCCGGAGGCTCGGCGAAGCTCTGGAGCGGTCGGTGGATTACGGTGTGCGCCTGCGGGGATATTTGAGCGATGAGCCGGTAGAAGCTCCCGGCGAGATCAGCCTGAAGGCTAGCTACCGGGTGCGGCCGATCGCCGAACTCTCGGCAATCCTGCGGCAGCACGTCATCGACGAGATTATTTTTGCGGTGGAGAGCGACCGGCTATCCGAACTGGAAGAGTACTTCCTGCTGTGTGACGAAGAAGGCGTTCGCACGCGCGTGGCGGTGGATTTTTTCCCGCACGTGAACAGCACCGTTTCGCTGGAGCGCCTGGGCCCTACGCCGCTGCTGACTTTTTCGGCCGCGCCCTACGACGAAATCCGGCTTCTGCTCAAGCGCACAGTGGATATCGGGCTGGCGGCGGCCGGGCTAGTGGTGCTGGCGCCTTTTATGGTGGCAATCGCAATCGCCATTAAGCTGACTTCGCCCGGACCGGCCATCTTCCGGCAGGTGCGCTGTGGCCTGAATGGCCGACGTTTCCTGTTCTATAAGTTCCGCTCCATGTGTCAGGATGCCGAGCAGTTGAAGGCCTCCCTGGCGCACCTCAGCAAACGGCAAACGGCCTTCAAGATTCCGGACGACCCCCGGTTGACTCCTATCGGACGCTTTTTGCGGAGGTTTTCGATCGATGAGTGGCCGCAGTTGTGGAACGTGCTGCGCGGCGACATGTCTCTGGTGGGTCCGCGACCCGCCGTTCCCAATGAAGTGGAGCAGTATCAGAGATGGCAGCGCCGCCGTTTGCGCATGCGTCCCGGGCTCACCTGCCTCTGGGCCATCTCCGGGCGCGATGAAGTGGATTTTGATACGTGGATGAAAATGGATATGCAGTATATCGATAACTGGTCGCTGGCGCTGGACTGGAAGATCCTGCTGCGCACCATTCCGCGCGTCCTGACAGGGCGCGGAGCCAATTAAGAGAAAGAGCCTCGATGCATCTGATACCCACACAGGACGAGGTCGTTTCGGTGCTGCGCGAAACCGGAGCTTTGCGCCATGGTCATTTCCAGTACCCGACGGGCCTGCATTCTAACGAATATCTACAGGTGCCTCTGGCGATGCGCTATTACCAATACCAGCGCATGCTCAGCGTCGGTTTGAGCCGGCTCCTTCGGGCCAATCCCGAGATTCGGGCGATCATTCCTCAACTTTCGATCGTGGCGCCCGCCACCGCGGGCTTGCCGGTTGCGTATGGAGTCTGCGAAGCCATGCGCGCCAGGCAGGTGTATTGGGCGGAGCGTAACCACGATAGCGAGCCGCTTCGCTTCCGACAGTACCTGGAACAGCATCCCGGCGAGCCGGTGGTGCTCGTGGATGACATATTGCGCTCCGGTAATCGCCTGAGCGAACTGAAGCAGCTCCTCGAAAGCCGCGGCGCCCTCGTGGTTGCCTTAGCCGTGATCATCTACCAGCCCACCCCGCAGACTCGTGACTTCGGGTCCCTTCCTCTTTACTATCTGGCCCGCCTTGAGGCCAGCTATTATGCGGACGGTGCGCACTGCGAACTGTGCAAACAAGGGGTGCCACTGGAAACTGTGTGGATTTAGACGGCAAAGGGGTTATCCGCACGGTAAAAATGGGTGTTTTTTTACATAAGCTGTGTGTTTTTAGACACTTAAATTCAATAACGAACGTTTGCACAAGAGGAGTGCAAAAAGTAACAAAGGTGTTACTACGTGCGGGTTGCCTGTTTCCAGAGCTGATTATTCACAAGGTTTTCCACAACCGCGTGGAAAACGCGGAGGCGGCTTGAGGCTCACACCACTCGATTGGGCTGTGATCGCGGGTTATTTTCTGTTTAACCTGGCGATCGGTTTCTATTACAGGGGGCGCGCGGGCCGCAATACCAGCGAATTTTTCCTTTCCGGACGCAATGCGCCATGGTGGCTGGCAGGCACTTCCATGGTGGCCACCACCTTCGCTGCTGATACTCCTCTCGCCGTGACGGGGATGGTGGCGCGCAACGGCATCGCAGGGAACTGGCTCTGGTGGAATTCGGTGGCGAGCGGTATGCTGACCGTTTTCCTGTTTGCGCGCCTGTGGCGGCGATCCGGCGTGATGACGGATGTGGAGTTCGCCGAGCTGCGTTACGCCGGGCGGCCCGCCGCCTTCCTGCGCGGCTTCCGCGCGCTGTACCTGGGCCTTCCGATCAACTGCATCATTCTGGGTTGGGTCAACCTGGCCATGGTCAAGATTCTCTCGCTGATCCTGGGAGTGAATCGGGATACGGCGCTCGTGATCGTGGTTGCCATCATCGCGCTGACCTCCTTCATCTCGACGCTCTCCGGGCTTTGGGGTGTGCTGGTCACCGACCTGTTTCAGTTCGTCGTAAAGATGACCATGGTGATCGTACTGGCGGTGGCGGCGGTGCGCGCAGTAGGCGGCATCGACAGCCTGAAGGCGCAACTGTCGGCGATAGACCGGGCCAAAGGCCTGGCGACCGGAACAACCGGATCGGCGCTCAGTTTTGTGCCGGACCTGAACTCGGCATGGATGCCGATGCTCACCTTCCTGGTTTACATTTCATTGAACTGGTGGGCCACTTGGTATCCGGGTGCGGAGCCGGGCGGCGGAGGCTACATCGCGCAACGCATGTTCTGCGCCAAGGACGAGAAGAACTCGCTGCTGGCTACGCTCTGGTTCAATATCGCGCATTACGCAGTGCGGCCATGGCCGTGGGTGCTGGTGGGGCTGGCCGCGGTGGTGCTTTATCAGCACGATTCCGCCTTCCTCCAGGACCCGGAGACCGGATATATCCGCGTGATGATCGACCATCTTCCCGCATGGCTGCGCGGCACCATGGTGGCGGCATTCGCCGCGGCGTTCATGTCCACGGTAGGCACCCAATTGAATTGGGGCGCCAGCTATCTGGTCAACGATTTCTACCGGCGTTTTATGCGCACGGACGCTTCCGATCACCACTATGTGAACGCGTCGAAGGTAGCCACGGTGCTGCTGACCGTGGTCTCGGCAGTGATCACGCGCTACATGGATTCGATCGCCGGCGCCTGGCAACTGCTGATCGTGACCGGCGCGGGGACCGGCACGGTTTTGATTCTGCGGTGGTATTGGTGGCGCATCAATGCGTGGAGCGAAGTTTCGGCGATGGCCGCGGCGTTCGTGGTTTCCGTGGCGTTGCAAACCGCGTTCGGCATGTCGAGCGCCGATCCGCTGGGTTTTGCGCACATCATGCTGATTACCGTGGGGATTACCACGGCAGTCTGGCTCGCCGTGACCTTCATGACATCGCCCGAGCCAAAGGAGCAGTTGGTACGCTTTTACCGGCAAGTGCGGCCGCCCGCGGCGCTCTGGGAACCCGTGGCGCGGCTGGCGCCCGATGTCCCCCCGAGCCGCAGCCTCCGCTACGATCTGTTGGACTGGGTGGCCGGATGCGCCTTGATTTACGGCGCGCTCTTCGGCGCCGGTAAGGTGATCCTGAAGGATTATCTGCTCGGAACCGGATTCCTACTGCTGGCAGCCGCCGCCGGTTGGTATATTTACGGCGACTTGAGCCGGCGCGGCTGGAAGACCGTTGTAGAGTAGCGGGGATGGCGCCTTAGGAAGGCCGCTTTCGCCACCACCGCCAAACCAGATACACGACGGCCAGCACAACAAGGGTAATCGCAACACCCAAAAGGTAACGATCGAGACTCCGCTGAACCACTTGCCAGCGCTCGCCGAGAAGATAGCCGAGGCTGAGGAAGGTGGAGACCCAAAGCACCGATCCCGTGTACGCGAACAGCGCAAAACGGGGCGGCTCCAGGCTGCTGATGCCGGCTGCGTAGGCCGTGAGATGGCGCACACCGGGTATGAAATAACCGAGGGTCAGGGCCCACTGGCCGATGCGTTCGAACCACGCGTGGGCCCGATCGAGGCGCTCGGGGGTGACGTGAAGATATTTGCCGAAACGGTGAATCAGGGCCATGCCAAAGAGGCGGCCCAAGGTGTAGCTTACGGTGATTCCCGAAGCGCTTCCCATGAGCGCGGAAATGAACGCCAGGGGCGGCGAGAGGTGGCCCTTATAAATCAGGTACCCAGTGAAGGTCAGCAGAGTTTCATCGGGTACTGGCAGGCCCACGATACCGAAGATCAGCAGAATAAAGATGGCCCCATAGCCATATTGCGTGATCCACGCCAGGACGTGTTGTTCCACTAATGCCGTACCAACTTGTCTTGATGAGAGCGCGATGCGCGTCCTTCAGAGGGGTGATAAGTGCCATGCATAGGGGAGTCGATTTGGAACGGCATTAAACCGCCAGTTCCCCGATTTCGACCGGCGTCCGGTTGCCCTCTACCACGACGATGCCGCTCTCGGTGACGTGATGATAGCGGCGGTCGTGTTCCAGCTCGTAGCCGACGCAGGCATCGGCGGGGATGCGGACGTTCTTGTCGAGGATCGCGCGGCGCACGCGGGCGCGGCGGCCGATGTCGCAACTATCGAGAATCACGCTGTCTTCCACAAGTGCAGCGGTATGGACTCTGATATTGCGCCCCAAAACGGAATTGCGCACTACTCCACCGGAAATGATGGTACCCCCGGATACGATTGAGTCGATCGCGACGCCGCGGCGCATATCTTCGTCGAAGACGAATTTCGCCGGCGGATCGGGATAGCTGGTGGTGCGAACCGGCCACTGCCGGTTAAACAGATTCAGGTACGGGCTGACGGAGCGCAAGTCCATGCTGGCTTCGTAATAAGCATCCAGCGTTCCGACGTCGCGCCAGTAGGGCACCGCATCGGGCAATTCGCCCGGGATGCGATTCGTCTGGAAATCGTAAGCGTACATTTCGGCATTGCCGGCGAGACGCGGCAGGATATCGCGGCCGAAATCGTGGCTGCTGCTGGAATCAGCCGCATCGTCGTGCAAAAGCCGCAGCAGGGTGCGCGTGGAGAATATGTAGTTGCCCATGGAGGCGTGCACGCGTTTGGGGTCGCCGGGAATGGCGGGCGCGTCGGGGTTCTTCTCGTGGAACGCGATGATGCGGCCATTTTCTGAGGTCTCGATCACGCCGAATCCGGCGGCTTCCTTCTTGGGTACGGGGATCGCCGCTACGGTAACCTCGGCGTGCTTCTGGACGTGGTATTCCACCATGCTGGCAATGTTCATCCGATAGATGTGGTCCGCACCAAAGATGGCGACCACTTGCGGATCGGCCTGCTCGACAAGGTTGATGTTTTGATAGATGGCATCAGCGGTGCCCTGATACCAGGTTTCGTCAGACGAGCGCATTTGCGCG
>CAZKVF010000111.1:0-6886 GCA_964556085.1 uncultured Solibacteraceae bacterium | reverse complement strand
CGCATGGGCGTTGGCGTGGATCTGGCTGTAGACATGAGTCCTCCTGTGAAGTCCCTGGTTTGATGAGCCAGGGAGGAGAGGCGATGCAGAGGCGTGTGTGTTGCAGGACAGTTCGGCTTTTCGCCGGTGACAAGATCACCGGCGCCACCAAATCACCGGCGCCACCAAAAACCTAAAGAGCACAGAGTTGACAGAGGCCACAGAGAAAAGCAGTCACAGGGCAGGCGGAAGCGCCAGGCGGAAGCGCCTGCCCCACCTTGGCACTCCACCTTGGCACCGCTTGACACCCACTAACCCGGGCTATACAATTACCTACCGAGCGACAGGTTTTTTCAACCCAGCAATTTCTGTGTGTCCGGAGGGGATCATCATGAAGATTGCGTCAGCCGGTGTGCTGGCCCTCGGTACGTTGTTGTCCGCCGGCGTTTCATTGACCGCCGCCGAATTGACCAAACAGCCCGTGACATTCGCCAAAGATGTCGCGCCGATTTTCCAGGAAAAATGCCAGGACTGCCATCGCAAGGGATCCATGGCGCCGATGTCGCTGATCACCTACGAAGAGACGCGGCCCTGGGCAAAAGCCATCAAGCAGCGCGTGGTCACGCGGCAAATGCCGCCGTGGCACCTCGATAAGACCGTCGGCATCCAGGAGTATCAGAACGATTTCTCCTTAAGCGACCAGCAGATCGCCACCATCGCGCGCTGGGTAGACGAGGGCGCGCCGCAGGGTGATCCGAAAGACATGCCTCCGCCCAAGCAGTGGCCCAACTACGACGGGTGGAATCTGGCCAAGCAATTCGGCGCACCCGACCTCGTGCTCAAGTCCGAACCCTACACCATGCCAGCGCATGCCCAAGACGTGTGGTTTAGGCCCTTGACGGATATTCCGATCACGGAGCCGCGCTGGGTGCGCGCGGTTGAGATCCGGCCTTCCACGCCGGCGGGCCGCAGAATCACGCACCACGTGCTTGCACGCCTGCTGCAAAACGAACCCAATGCCGCGGCTGACGACCTCAGCGCCGGCGCGGGTGACGCCGGCCTGTTGATGGAATGGGCCGTGAACAAGAACTACGATATTTACCGCCCCGACACCGGCAAATTGCTGCTGCCCGGCTCGCGTATCTGGTGGGAGGAGCACTTACACGCCGTGGGCGAAGAGATTCGCGATCACGTCGAACTGGCCGTCTACCTTTATCCCAAGGGCCAGGAGCCGAAGTACCGCACGCGCCTCAACCTCTTTGGAGCTACGGCGACGCAGGGCAGCCCGCTCGACATCCGCCCCAATACCATCGCCGAAACGCAGGGTTTCCACGTGCTGAAACAGCCCGCGCGCCTGGAGAATTTCCAGCCGCACATGCACCTTCGCGGAAAAGCGATGGCCATGGAAGCCATCCTGCCCGATGGCACGAAGCAGATGCTGAGCTACGTGGACCACTTCAACTTCAACTGGATGACGAACTACATCTACGCCGACGATGCGGCTCCGGTGCTGCCCAAGGGCACCATCATTCACGTGACGGCGTGGCATGACAACACGGCTTCCAACCCTAACAACCCGGATCCCAATCAGTGGGTGGGATGGGGCGACCGCACGGTGGACGAGATGGCGCACGCGTGGGTGAACGTGACCTATATCAGCGAAGAGGATTACCAGGCATGGCTGGCGAAGCACAAACCCGCACGGACCGCCGCCGCAGCCCTTTTGCCGCAATAGATGAGAATGTCGTGGCCATCCGTGTTTTCCGCCGGTCTTTGCGCCGGAGCGCTCCTCGCAATTGGGTTCAATGCGCGGGCCGAGCAGTTGCCCATGGAGCCGGCGCACAACTCCGGGCAAAGCATTACCGCCGCCTATGAAGGCTGGTTCAAGAACGCGGATGGCAGCTTCACTCTTCTGGTGGGTTACTACAACCGCAATCTGAAGCAGGAAATGGACATTCCGATCGGGCCGGGAAACCGCATCGAGCCGGGCGGCCCCGACCGGGGCCAGCCGACGCATTTCCTGCCGAACCGGCAATGGGGCATCTTTACCATCACGGTGCCGAAGGATTTCGGCGATCAAAAGCTCACCTGGACAATCGAGGCCAACGGGCAGCCCACGGTGGTTCCCCTGAGTCTGAATCCGCTTTGGGAACTTTCGCCGTTTGTGGAGGCCAGTGGGAATACGCCGCCGTTCGTCGGTTTTAGCGAGAAAGGACCGTTCCAGCAGGGGCCGCGGCCAATGAACACGATGCTACAGGCGACTGTGGGCGAGCCGTTGCCTCTGACCGTGTGGGCAGCCGATGACAACAAACAGCCGCCCATCGCGCCGCGGTTCAAATTGCCGCCGGTTTTTCTTACCTTGAGCAAGTTACGCGGCCCGGGGACGGTAACCTTTTCTAAGGACCGGCCTCCTGTGGAGCCCGCCGAATTTGAAGCTCCTCCGACTACCACATTTCACGGCAAGGCCACCACGACGGCAACGTTCAGCGAGCCCGGGGAGTATATGCTGCTGGTGACGGCGAACGATTCGTCGGGTCCGGGCGGGGGCGGCTTTCAATGCTGCTGGACCAATGCGCCGGTGAAGGTCACGGTGAGGCCGAAGCCTTGAGGGTTGCCGGGAGCAGCTAGAATAATCAGTTAGCCGCGGATGGACACAGATGAACACGGATTACTCAGAAACCTATCTGTGTTTATCGGTGTGCGTCCGTGGCTTAAATCATGGGTTTCTTTCTCAGAAGAGAGGCACACGATGCGTCACACAATAGCGATTCTGGCCGGGTTGGCCTTATTTTCCACCGCGCTGTGGAGCCAGGCAGGGCAGCCTTCCACCAAGAACGGCGAATGGCCGTACTATACGGCCGATCTGAACGGCACTAAGTACTCGCCGCTCGATCAGATCAATGCTTCGAACTTCAATAAGCTCGAAGTAGCCTGGCGGTTCAAAACCGATAACTTCGGTACGCGCCCGGAATACAAGCTGGAAGGCACGCCCCTGATGGTCAAGGGGGTCCTGTATGCGACGGTCGGCACGCGCCGTGACGTGGTGGCGCTGGATGCCAAGACCGGCGAGGTGCGCTGGGTCTATAGCATGCGGGAAGGTCAGCGCGCCGCCATCGCGCCCCGCCAGCTTTCGGGACGCGGGCTTTCCTATTGGACCGATGGGCGCGACGATGAACGTATCCTGTTCGTGACCACCGGCTATCGCCTCGTGGAACTTAACGCCCACAACGGCCAGCCGATCAGCGCATTTGGCAAGGACGGGATCGTGGATCTCAAGCAGGGCATGGTGACCGGCACGGGGAAACAGATTGATCTCGAAACCGGCGAAGCCGGCCTGCATTCGACGCCCACAGTGGTGAAAGATGTAGTGATCGTCGGTTCCTCCTTTAAAGAAGGTATGACCGTGGTCACGCACGACAACACGAAGGGACTTGCGCGGGCTTTCGACGTGCACACGGGCAAGCTGCTCTGGACTTTCAACACGATTCCACGCCCGGGCGAATTCGGAAACGAAACCTGGGAGAACAATTCCTGGGCCATCAATGGCAATACCGGTGTGTGGACACAGATCACGGTGGATGAAGAGCTGGGTTTGGTTTATCTTCCCGTGGAAAGCCCCACGTCGGACTATTATGGCGGCGAGCGTCCGGGCGACAACCTGTATGGCGAAAGCCTGGTGTGCGTCGATCTGAAGACTGGAAAACGCAAGTGGCATTTCCAGGTCGTGCATCATCCGATCTGGGACTACGATCTTTCCTCGGCGCCCATCCTGGCCGACATCAACGTTGACGGCCGGACGATTAAAGCCGTGGCCCTGCCCAGCAAAGAGGCGTTCCTGTATGTGTTCGACCGCGTGACCGGCAAGCCGGTCTGGCCCATTGAGGAGCGGCCGGTTCCGCAGTCGGACGTGCCGGGCGAGAAGACCGCGCCCACGCAGCCCTTCCCAACGAAGCCCCCGGCTTATGCGCGGAATTACCTGAAGGTCCCCGACGACCTGATCGACTTCACGCCCGAGATGCGGGCGCAGGCGCGGGATAACCTGGCGCGCTATAAGACCGGCCCCATGTTTTTGCCGCCGATCGTCGGTGACCCTAAGGGCTTGCTTGCGGCGATCAATCTCGGCAACGCCAGCGGCGGCACCAACTGGCCGGGCGCAGGCTACGATCCGGAAACGCACATCGTCTACGCGCAGGCCAATCAGTCGGCGGTCACGCCGATCTCGCTGCGCACGCCGCCGAAAGGATTCTCCGACATTCATTACGTGATGGGGCGGAACGACACCGAGTTCGTGGTTTCCGAAGGGCCTGGCTTCGGCAGCGCGGCCGATGCGCCGCAAAAGCCTCGCCGGGCGCCGGGGGCCAACGCCGCTCCTCCGTACCCCGGTCTGAACGTGCAGGGACTATCGCTGGTCAAACCGCCCTACGCCGTGATTTCGGCCATCAACCTGGACAAGGGCGACCTTCAGTGGCAAGTGCCCTACGGCGAGACGCCGGACGTAGTCCGCAATCACCCCGCGCTGAAAGGCATGAATATTCCCAATACGGGGCAGCCGGGCAGTGTGGGACTTCTTGTTACCAAGGCGCTGGTAGTGCTGGGCGACAGCCAGGTGACCACAACGCCGCAGCATCCGCGCGGGGCCATGCTGCGCGCCTATGACAAGGCGAACGGCAAGGAAGTGGGAGCCGTGTTCATGCCCGCGCCGCAGAGCGGCTCGCCGATGACCTACTCGGTAGACGGGCGGCAGTATATACTCGTGGCTGTCAGTGGAGGGAATTATTCGGGCGAGTATATCGCGTATGCTTTGCCGCAAGAGGAATAACCCGGGCGTCGGAGCCGCGCGCGTAAGCAAGCGGTGGGCTATGCGCTCCCTCACGGTCGCGGCTCCGATTGCGCTCTTCTTTTGCGCTTTATACGCACAGGCCACGCGCTCGGTTTGGGATGGCGTTTACACGGGGGAACAGGCGGCCCGCGGGCAGGTGCTCTACGCCAATATGTGCTCGGCGTGTCATGGACTCGCGCTTAACGGCGGCGAATCCGCGCCACCCTTGAGCGGCGGTGAGTTTCTCTCCAACTGGAACGGGCTGACCGTTGGCGATCTCTTCGAAAGGATTCGCGTCTCCATGCCCGCCGACAACCCAGGGAAAATCACGCGGCAGCAAAACGCGGATATCATCGCCCACATCCTCAACGTCAATCAGTTTCCGCCCGGTAATACGGAGTTGGATACGCGCACCGAGGTGCTGAAGCAGATTGCCGTCGAGATGGCGAAATCCGAACAGAAGAAGTAAACTGCCAGAAAGTGCGGCGGAGGATTGCGGTAAGCCCGCCGCAGGAGGTGAAACATGTCAAAGAAAGTTTTCGCGCTGGGCGCGATTGTAGCGCTGGTCGCGTGCGCCGGTCTGATTCCCCAGGCTTCGGCTGCCGCTGCGGCCGCGGCCAGTGTCGGCGATACCTCGAAAGGGTTGGGCTGCGATGGTCTCAAGACCATTGAGTTTTCGGCGTCGGGAAACGATTTCGTCATCGGACAGGCCGGCAACCCGAATCTGCCGTGGCCCAAATTCATCGATAAAACGTATACCCGCGCCATCGATTTCGACGCGCCGGCTTCGCGCATGCAGCGCACGCGGAACCAGGGCGAGAATCCGCCACGCGGGGGCGGGCAGCAGCCGGTGATCGGCGATCAGCAGCAGACGCAGATCGTGGCCGCGGGATCGCCGCAGGCCGCCACACTGTATGACGACCTGATGATGAGCCTGCCCTGCGGCTTCATGAAGGCGGCAGCCAACGCCAAAGACACCAAGACCGGTTCGCAATCCGTTGCCGGGAAAAAATATTCGACCATCACCTTCACGGCTATGAATCACGCCCCCGCCACCGGGTTTGTGGGAAGCGACGGGATGCTGGCCATTGTCCGGACCAAGATCGATAACACGGTCCTGGGCGACATACCGTTCGAAACCGACTACATGGATTACAAGGATTTCAGCGGCGTGAAGTTCCCGGCCCACATTGTTCAGAAGCAGGGCGGCTACCCGGTCCTCGATCTGACGGTCACGAGCGTGAAGGCAAATGCGCCGGTGACAATCGGCAACGCCCCGCCGGCTCCTCCGCCGCCGGCGGCGGTCAGCTCCGAGAAGCTGGGCGAAGGCGTGTACTTTATCTCCGGCGGCTATTCGGCGCTCGCCGTGGATATGAAGGATTACATCGTGGTGGTCGAGGGGCCGCAAAACGATCAGCGCGCAATGGCCGTCATCGAAGAGTCGAAGAGGCTGATTCCCAACAAGCCCATCAAGTACGTGATCAACACGCATCACCACTTCGATCACTCGGGGGGCCTGCGCGCGTTTGTGGCCGAGGGCGCCACGGTGGTCACGCAAAAGATCAATGAGCCGTACTACAAGAAGGTATGGGCCAATCCGCACACGCTGGTCCCCGACCGGCTGGCGATGAATCCGAAGAAGCCGACGTTTAAGACGGTGGATGAGAAGCTGGTGATGACGGGCGGCGATAACACGATCGAGATCTATCACCAGCAGAATTTCGGACATAACGATGGAATGCTGCTGGTGTACCTGCCGAAGCAGAAGGTTCTGGTGGAAGCCGACGCGTTCAATCCGCCACCGCAGCCTCTGACGCGGACGCCGGCGACGATTAGTCCATACACGATGAGCCTCTGGGACAACATCGAGCGGCTGCACCTGGAGGTGGATCGCATTATTCCGATTCACTACCCGGCGGACCCCCGAAACACCCCGAGGGCGGAACTGAATATCGGGGGGGGTACGAGCTGAACGGCCGGGGGCGGGGGTTTGGGGGCCGGGGCCGAAAGACGGCAGGCGGAAGCGCTTGCGTGCGACCGCTCCGTGACGGTCGCGGCTCCGATCGGTTTGGAGCGTTCGGGAGGTTT
>CAZKVF010000110.1:0-12647 GCA_964556085.1 uncultured Solibacteraceae bacterium | reverse complement strand
GACCGCGCTGATATCCTATGGCCTCGAACTGTTGGTAACCTTTGGCGTGTGTCGCGTCCCCGAAGGCGGCCACAGTGGAGTCGGGTGTTACTTTGACGTAGTCAATGCGATCATAGATCACGATTTCGTCTCGCAGGACCGACTGCCGGAAGGTGACGTCCCGCTTCCCTGGGGGCGCATCCCCAGCAACGGCTAGTTCCAGCTCGATTTGACTTGGTGATCTGGACGCGATGTTGCGCACGGTAACACCGGGCCCGAAGGCGAAATCCGTGAGGGCAATGTCTGAGGGAAAATTCTCTCCGATCAGACGAACGCGGTTGGCTCGGGAACCTATTTTTAGCGACGACCGATCGATACCGATCAGGGTTGGATCGGAGGAGGCTTGCTGTAGTTTCACGTCTAACCCAAATTCCTGGTACTGGCCCCAAAACCATCGCCCTTTGGCGGTCGCGTAATTGGGTGCGATCAAGAGGACTTCGCGCGCTTCGCTGGAGGGGTCGTCTGGAGCGACACCACCACTGGTACCGCCGGCCGCCGTGCCGCCGCTGGAGCGTCCGCGCCACGCACTCCCGCCAAACAGAGTAGTTCGGCCGGAGCGCGTAATTTGCGAGCCATCCTTTGCCGATGTCAGAGTCATCCGGGTAGTGTATTCGTCATCGCCATTCCGGTTGATCTGCATCGCACCGTAGTATTTTCCGCGTCCCGGCATATATGCCGAGACCAGCCACCGGCCTGCCAGGTTTTCACTAATAGCGCGCCCGCGCGACGCGTCCCAGGCCGGACTATGTAGTGCAGCGGCCGTACTCAAGAATGCGAGCGCTTCCGCAGTAGAAGGGATTTTGTAACGTGCCGCATGCGAATCGAGAAATTGCTTCCAGTCCGCGACGGAGCGCCGCCAGGAAAGCGCGCGAGCAAACGAATGGCACTTCGCGCAGGCGTCGTGCAGGTCGCTCGAAATGCCAGTTTCCTCGTGAATCCGCCGCTCCGCGTCGTACATCACCGGTTCAGCCTCTTCGGACGCCAGCCCGTGAGAACTACTGAGATATTTGACGATCGATCTCGCCTCCAATGGTGTGACTGAGATACCTTGACGAAGAATCATCTGTTTCAAGGCATCTTGCCAGCCCTCTGGCGTTGTCCGCTCCCAGGACAGGCGCTGCATATTTCCGCGTTCGTCGCGAGCGTGACAGCCGCCGCACTTCGCGATCACCAGCGGATCGGTGACAGGAATTCCTTCCTCGTTTTCGTTCGCAGCCGCTTTTTGCAGGTTATCCCGGCTCTGATTCGTCCCCTGATTGCTCTGGCCTGACGCCAAGCCAGCCATTAAGGCGCAAAAGGCAAGGCCGCCAGCCAAGCCAAACATCGAAACCCATCTGAATACGAATGGGCTTGGAGTCTTTCGGAAGATCCAGGTCATCGTCCCTCCATTACCGGTGAACACCTCCGCTGCGAATATCGCCGAGACCTACTCCAGTTCTCCTAATTAGAGCTACACGGGTATTGCGGCGAACGTGGCTAGCGGCGATCGTTGCTGGTGACGCGGAGCAGATCCGCCGGGCTTAGATCCAACCTCTCGGATGTCAGATCAGTTCTAGAGAAGGCGGATCGGGCAATACCGTCGTGGCCGTGACTCGTGGATCCCGAGATCATGTGGATCAATTCGTGAGCGACTACTCGCCCCATGGCGCGCCCGAAAACCGTTGCCGCCTGCGCCGGCTCCATTCTTGAAATCGCCGGCCCGACCGAACCAGCGATCCTCTCACATGCGATTTCACTGAACGGCAACACGGCCCCATTGGAGATATACGTGAATCCCAGTGGACCATCCGCGGTCGAGTCATTAGGCCACGGTGGCGCCCCACAGTTCCCCGTGAACCGCACCACAGCGAGTTCATCGAAAACAGCCTGCGTGGCCTGCTCCCACGAGCGCCACTCGATTGCCCGGCCCGAGCCACGAAGAATGTTCTCGACTTCGTGCTCCATCTCTTCCAGGGATCGCTCCCCGTGGGGACCTCGAAATTCGAGAACGATTGTCAGAACCGGCCTGGTTGACTGGTCCCGAGACGCATTGGACCTGGTATGTCCAGCGGTGGCCGACACGGCACACAGAACTGCGCAGAGCCATACGTGGCGCATAGTTCAACCTCGTGGTTGCGGGAAGCTACGAAGCTTCGGCAGCCATTATACACGAGGGAAGCCTCGGCCCCGGGGCGCATGCGCGCTGCCTGTCTCCGATTATCCTTGACAGGCGAGCTCTTCAGGCCTAAACTCTTTGGAAACGGCCTTCGTTACGCTCAGCGGTCGTAGACTTGCTGGCCCCGTACGAAAAGGCTTGTGGGTCGGTTTTTTCAAGCACCGAGCGCTTAGCCGCCTCGTCGGCGCCTTTCCCGGCAGAACTCCAACAATCTCTCAATCGGGGTGAGCAAGATATGTCTATTCGTGTGTTCAGCGAGCGAAGATGCGCCGGCTTACAAAAACTTTTGTTTGGCTTGGCTCTCATCGGGAATCTAGTCCCACTGCATAGCCAATCTACATCAGGAACTATTCTCGGGACGGTAAAAGATCCTTCGGGAAGAGCCGTAGCCACGGTCAAAGTCGAACTCTTGAATAAGGGAACCGATGCGAGGAGAGCGGCGATCACGAACGATGAAGGTGATTTCCGCTTTCCCGATATCGAAGCCGGCTCCTATGTGTTGACTTTGGAAGCGCCAGGATTCCAGCGTGAAGAATTCGCGCAATTCGATTTGCTGGCCCGCGAGACGAGGCGGCTTGATGCCACGCTGAAAGTGGCTAGTCAGACGCAAATGGTCAACGTGGAGGCTTCGGCAGGTCCTGCCGTCCAAACCGATACATCGAACATTTCGGAGACGAAAACCGGCCGCGAGTTGGTCGATCTTCCAGTCGCAATTGCTACTCGGGGATCCGGCTCGACAAGTCCGATCTCCACGCTGACCACACAACCAGGCGTACAGATTGATAACCAGGGCAATATTTCCGTCGCGGGATCGAACCCGTCACAGTTGTCTCTTTCGATTGATGGGATCAGTGTGGTCGGTCCACGCGCAGCGGAGACAGGCCCGATTAACGAGCTGTTTCCTTCATTCAATGCCATCGAAGAGATCCGCATCAGCGAAGTGATCAATCCGGCGGAATTTGGCGGTGTAGCCGATATTGCCACCATTTCCAAGAGCGGAACCAACTCCTTTCACGGCGGGGCATTCGAGAACCTCCAGAATAGCGCCATGAACGCGGCCAACACATTCACGCACACAGTGCCTTCGCTCAAGATGAATGACTTCGGCATATATCTGGGCGGACCCGTTTTAATTCCGAGAGTCTATAACGGACATAACAAGACGTTCTTCTTCGGCAGCTACGAGGCGCTGCGTCTGCCCAGGCAGCAGATCCAGATCGAAAATGTTCCCTCGGTAGCAATGCGCAATGGCGATCTGAGTGCGTTGGGCGGTCCTGTGCTTGACCCTTCGCAGATTTCACCACTGGCCAAGGGAATCCTGCAATACCTCTACCCATTGCCGAACTTCGGCGCGCCGGGAGCCACGACGAATAATTACGCGGCGTACTTTGCGGACCCGATCAACAGCAGCCAGGGCGATGCTCGTCTGGACGAGAACATTAGCCCCAGGCAGCAGGCTTTCGTTCACATGACGTATAAGAACCGGCGGTTGCAGAGAGCGCCTTTTGCTTCTCCGCCCAGCAGCCCATCGGCATTGCTTGGCGCATTTTCGCAGCCGGAAATTGATTACGCTGTTTCGGCCGGCTACACCTTTATCATTTCACCCACTGTTGTGAACGACCTCCGCGCCGGTGTCGCAGGGAACCACTACGCCACCACCTTTGGCATCAAAGCCAGCACCATTGCCAGTGAGCTTGGCCTGAGTGGCTATTCCGTTCCGCCCGGCGACGATGTTCCCAATGTCGTCTTGGCTGGGTTCCAAGGTACGGGCGGGACAGCGTCATCGCTTGGCTCCAACAGGACAATCCAATTTCTGGATACTCTTAGTTGGACCAGGGGCAAACACACCCTCAAGCTTGGAGGAGATTACCGCTATTTAAACGGCCTTTACACCAACGTCTTCGCCAGCCGCCGCCTGGGCCGCTTTAATTTCAATGGCTCGGTAAGCAGCCAGCTTCTCACAAATGGCGTAGTGACTCCCTATGAGCCATATGAGGCGTTTCTGCTCGGGATCCCCGATTCCATGAGCATCGCCACTGTTGTTGAGCCGGACACGCATGCCTACGCTTCACATTACGCCGGCTTCGCTCAGGATGACTGGAAGGTTTCGTCGCGCCTGACCTTGAACTTCGGCATGCGCTACGAATATCATCCAATGCTCCGGGATCATCTAAACAATGTTACAAACTTCCTGCCAGACTACGTGTCGGTTCAAAATGGCCAGGTCGTGCACGGCGCCGTCGTCATTCCGAATCAAGAAGCGTTCAGCCTTTTGAACCCCGCATTCGCCCAGTCCATTGCGCCTACTCCGATTCTGACGGCCGCACAAGCCGGTGTTCCTTCCAGCCTGCGCTATTCGCAGAAGACCGATTTTGCGCCGCGCTTCGGATTCGCATTCAAACCGTTTGCCAGTGGCCGCACGGTCATCCGTGGAGGCTACGGGCGGTTCATCGAAGCCTTAATGGGCAGCATGGTAGATGACGCCTGGGGCGTACATGCCAGCGATGTGGCGAACTTTACGAACTCTATTGTAGGTGGAAAACCGACCTACACATTCCCGTATCCCTACCCTTCGAATCTCGCCCAGCCGGGCAGCCAGGCGTTCTATCAAGCCTTCGACGCCAGAAATTACAAGGATCCGTACGTCGAAGAGTGGGACTTCACAGTGGAGCAGGATATGGGCAAAGGCATCGGCGTGCGGGTCTCCTATGACGGGAACCATGGCTCGTATCTGGGGGTAGTCACGAATGCGAATGAACTGCCACCCAATACCGTCGGGTTCGCGGCGGCGAGTCCTTCGGCTCCATTCCCACTTTGGGACTATATCGCCTATCAGCGATCCATCGGAGAGAGTAATTACAATGCGCTGACTGCGGCTGTGCAGAAGCGATTTTCGCGCGGCTTGCAGTTCCAAGCGAGTTATATTTTTACCAAGAACCTTGCCGACAACGCTGGTTACGATCCGGTTTATTTCACCGGCGAAGCGGGCGGCACCATTTCCAATCAGTTTCATCCGGGACTCGACTATGGCAACGTGTCCTTTTCCCATCGCCACCGGTTCCTGGCCACCTTCCTCTACGAACTGCCAATCGGGAAAGGCAAGCTGCTGGCAACCAGTGCTAATGGTGTGCTCGACCGGATAGTCGGTGGCTGGGAACTGGCCGGAGTCATCGTGGCGCAAACAGGGCCGTATATGACGGTTCTCGGGGGCAACGACCCTTCCGGCACCGGGTTTCCGGAACTCGTCGGAGACGGGCGCGCCGATACCGTTTCCGGCATTTCACCCTATACCGGCCAATCGCTGAATCAGTGGATCAACCCCGCCGCCTTTACGACGCCCGCCAATAATATCGGCCGCTTCGGTAATTCACTGGTAGGAGCGGTCACCGGTCCGGGCACACAGGCGGTATCACTGTCGTTATTTAAGAGTGTCGCCTTCACTGAGCGTCTCCGAATGCAGATTGGCGCTTCCGCGGCCAACGTCTTCAATCACCCGAATTATGACGTACCCGGCAACCTGACGGTGGGCACTTCGGGTTTTGCCCAAATCGGCAACCTGCAAACCGCCGAAGGTGCGGGTCCGCGCTCGATTCAGCTTACGGGACGGATTCAATTCTGAGTGCGCAGCCCGAGCCACTCGGCCGTACGTCGCTGGAGCGAGGACGCATCGCCCGGCCATAACGGAGCATCGCTTGTAACGCGCTGTGGTTGCGTGTATCCTTGGGCCACGAGGATACAGAATACGCATGAAATCCGTGTTGCTTGCAATCGCTTGTGGCGTCACGCTCCTGTTTCCGCTGTCGGCCGCCAGTTTGCAGCCTGTCAAGACAGAGGGCGGCTCGCTCGCGGGAGTGCCATCCGCTGATGGCGCCGTGGTGGCCTATAAAGGCATCCCTTTCGCGGCGCCTCCAGTTGGGAATCTGCGGTGGCGCGTGCCCAAACCGGCGGCGGCCTGGCAAGGTGTGCGGCAAGCCAATGAATTCTCCGCCAGTTGCATTCAGACCATCGTGGAGGAGCGGAAGCCTTGGACCTACGAATTCATGACCCATACACCGATCAGCGAAGATTGCCTTTACCTGAACGTCTGGACGGGAGCCAGGAGCACGGCGGAGAAGCGGCCCGTGTTCTTCTGGATGTACGGCGGAGGGTACACGGAAGGATCGGCGGCCGTACCAGCTTACGACGGTGCGGCTCTGGCGCGGAAGGGTATGGTCGTAGTGACGATCAATTACCGGCTAGGCGTCCTGGGCTTTTTCGCCCATCCCGAGTTGAGCAAGGAATCCGATCGCAACTCCTCGGGTAACTACGGGTTCCTCGATCAGATCGCGGCTCTTCAGTGGGTGCAGAAGAACATTGCCGCCTTCGGGGGCGATCCCAATCGCGTGACGATCGCCGGGCAGTCCGCGGGCGCCGGTTCGGTCCACGCGCTGACTGCGTCCCCGCTCGCGAAGGGCCTTTTCCAACGAGCTATAGCCGAGAGCGGCTCCTCCGTGGTGGCGAATAACCAGTCGTTGCGACTTGCTCAGGCCGAGGAAATCGGAACGAAATTCGCGGCATCCAAGGGCGCGCGTGATATAGCCGCCTTGCGGGCAATGTCCTGGCAGGACCTCGTGGGTGGGACGCGCACCGGGAATACATCGAATTTTCGCCCCATTGTAGATGGCTGGGTTCTACCTGACACGGTTGAAAACATCTTTGCTCAAGGTCGGCAGAATGACGTCCCTACGCTCACCGGGCTGACGGCCGATGAAGGGAGCGCGGCGCGGGATTATGGGACCATTCCGGCGGATACATTCGAGAGTCAGATCAGGCAGCGCTTTGGTGATCTGGCAGCCTCTTTTCTGAAACTGTATCCTTTCTCCGGAGACGCGCAGGCGGGCGAGACCGAGAAAGCTCTCGCACGGGAGCAGGGCCGCGTTTCCATGTACCTTTGGGCCGTGAATCGGGCCAAGACAGCCAAAACCAAGGCCTTCACCTACTATTGGAATCACGCCGAACCGGGGCCGGATGAAAAACGCTACGGCGCATTTCATACCTCGGAAGTTCCGTATGTGTTCAACACGCTGGATAAGTCGAGCCGCCCCTGGACCACGAATGACCACAAAATCGCGGAAACCCTCGGCTTCTACTGGCAGAATTTTGCCGCCAACGGCGATCCCAACGGGAAGGGCTTGACTGCGTGGCCCGCGTTTCAGGCGGAACATGCGCAGACCATGGAACTCGGGAATAAGTTCGGCGAAATCCCGGTCGCGGACAAGGAAAAAGTCGAACTCTTTACCCGGTACTTCGCGCGACAGGCCGCACACGCGGGCGAATAGATTCTGGGCACGTGCAGCCCGGAAGCACGATTGAAAGCCGACAAATACTGCCCCTTGCGCGGCTTTCGTTACTTTGTGATCTTCTTCAACAGATCTCTCGCGGGCTGAAACGAGGGGTTGAATTCGAGAGCCTTTTGCAAGACGGTCTGGGCTTGCGCGGCCTGCCCTTTGCGCAACAGCGCGGCGGCGAGATTGGCACGAACCAACAGCATGCTGGGATTGATGGCGAGAGCCTGGTTCCAAAAGCTGATGGCCTCGTCCACCTTGCCATATTGCATCCGGTAGGCGCCTAACGCCGCGGCGGCTGGGGCCTGAGTCGGATCCATTCGCCAGACTTGCGCATATAACGGAAGGGCGCGGGCATCGTCCTTGCGGTCGCGGTAGAACTCAGCCAGATATGCCAGCGCTGGCGCGTCGGCAGCGCCTCGCGCGGCAGTTTCCTCTAGCAGATGAAACGCGTGCTCGATATAAGTTGGGTTGTCCTCCCGCCCGCCCAACATAGCGTAAGCCAGTCCCAGGTCACGCGTGCTGGCCTCGCCTTCGAAAGGCACGAGATCGGCGTTCGCTGCAGCTGAGCCGGTCGCAGGCGCGGGGCGCCGCCGGATGGAATGATCGGTGAAGACAACATGGTCGACATCGCTCGGTGGGTTGCGCGGCATGTGGCACGCCGTGCAATTGTCACCGTTGGCCTCTCGCGCCGGCCGAGCGCTACGGCAGTCGGAAGGCTCATGACAACTCAGGCATTTGTTTCGAAAGTACGCCGCCTTCTCGTTGTCGTTTGGAACGGAATGAGGATCGTGGCAGGTTCCGCACCACAGCTTCTCTCCGCTCGCTCTCTTACAAGCGCTTTGCTCGAGGTTCTCCGCGTGGCTCGTTACTCTCATTGGTGAGGGCGTGCCGGCGCGCACGAACACGGTTAGAAATTTCGACAGCCGCTCCCCCGGCCGAAACGCTCCTTCGTCCATACCCGGCTTCGGCACCCGGATTTCGCCGGAAAGATGGCACTGCTCGCAGATGCTGTCTCGCTCGGGGCCAGCCAGCTTTGCCGGATTCACCATCGGTTTGCCCGCTGCTACGTGGTCGCTGCCCGGTCCATGACAGCGTTCGCAGGCTACGCCGCCTTCGCGAAATGGCGGCGAATCATAGGCATTCTGAGTACCGCCAATCCGCTGAATCGCGCTCGCGTGACACTGGAGGCATCCCGGCAGGATGGGCCGTGTCAGGTAGGGATAATCGAACCCGGCGTAACCAGGCGCGGACTTCCACCCAGCCGGGTTACTGTAATACGCAACGGGCGCTTCATAGAGGAATCCATCAACCCTTAGCAGGTAACTACGGGCCGCGGTTCCGCTTCCCACGAAATACTCCAACTGCCGGCGGCCCTGAACCGGTTCCGCTGCGCCCAGCTGCCGGAATTCGAAGAAGTATCCTGCCGGTTCCTGAAGCAGGCGGTATGTAAAAGCTCCGTGGGAATCGCGGAATTCCGCGCGATCGAAACGCTCCTTTGCCTCACCTGTACCAACGGGCCCGCTGCTATGGGCCATGGGCGTGCGCATGAAGCTGCGATAGATCCCGGCATGACAGGCCTCACATGCCCGGCTCCCTACAGGCTCCGCGCCGGCAGCTCCGAACGCGCCGGCAAGCAGTAATGCGATTAGGCGCAAGATTCCTTTATGCGAGGGCTCTGCCCTCGTGCTCCTGTCAAGCGGCTGAGTATATCATCGCGGAGGGTGCTGTCCTAAGCGGCTCTGATCTGGCTTGACCGAGGCTGCCGTCGCCGACACCACGGGGCCCGGATCGCAATATTTTACCCGGATAATATTGACTATGTGATTTATATCCGGGTATATTTGTCTTATGATCTGCACGACCTTCGAGGGATTTCGCAAAATAGCCCATGGCCCTCTGCCAGAAGTTGCCGTCGCCGTTAAGGATTTACCACAGGGCTCTTATCTCGTTTTCGACGACGCCACGGGCCGTCAGGTCGATATCGATATTCGCGGAACCCCCGACGAGATTTCCATCCGGTATTCGGGAGAAAGCTTATCCGAGGCGCGCGGCCGGGGTCGTCCCCGGCTTGGAGTCGTCGCGCGGGAAGTTACGCTTCTGCCGCGCCACTGGGATTGGTTGAATTCGCAGCCCGGCGGCGCCTCCGTCGCGCTGCGCAAACTGGTGGAAGAGGCGCGCCGCACCAGCGGCGACCGCGATCGCGTACGTGCGGCGCAGGAGTCGGCCTATAGCTTCATGGCCGCCGTCGCGGGAAATCTTCCGGGATTCGAAGAAGCCATTCGCGCGCTGTTCGCCTACGACCGCCGCCGCTTCGGCGAACTCATTGCCGTCTGGCCGGAAGACGTCCGCGACTACGCCATTCAGCTGGCATTCGCGGATCAGGCACCGAGCGCCGGCTAAGCAGTTTCGCTAACCACAGGACCCCATTCCCGGTCAAGCCGGAAGGATTCTGGCATTCTTAAACCAGGAATTTCAGAGACCACTCGAACCAATCTAGATGTCGCGCGGCAGACAGGTGCGCGCAGGATCGCGTTATTTCCACGCCACTATTTCTGCCGTTCGTACTTGTAGTCTCCGGATACGTGACCTTCGATTACATGGGTCGCCTTGCCTTGGGCGTCCCGGATGAACTCATAGGACAGGCCGGTTCCCGTAAAATCGGTTTCCGACTGGGGAAGAATCGGTGTCTTCGGCCCTCCGTTCACGGCGGCGAAAAGTGTGCCGCCCGAGAGCGTGATCTCCACCTCGCGCGGGCCTCGGATGTACTGCCCCTTGTAGACTCCTACATATTTCGACAGCACGTCGGGAGCGACCTTTACCGCCGACTTCTCTGCATCCGACACCTTGCCTACCCAGTGCTGCTGGCCGTTATCGGCATATTCATTGCACACCGACTCCAGCAGTTCGGTGTCGGCAGTCAGCGTCGCGTGGACCGGCACCGTCCAGGCCTTGTTGTAAGCCCCGGCGTCCTGGAAGGTCACGGCGATTTCCAGGTGGCCGAAATCGGTGCGTCGGTAGCGCTCGGTGATGCGCAAGGCTTCGGTGTGTGGATAGCCGCCAAGGAGCCACGTTTTGGCGTTGAACCCCGAACTTTCCACTACCAGCGTGTCTCCGTCCCAGCGGCCGACCGAATATCCCATCCAACTCGGGTTGGCGTCAGTCTCGAGCGCGCGCCCATCCGTGAAGATCTGGCGGTAAGTGAGATCTTCGTTCAGGATCGCGATCATCGCCGGAGTCTGTATGAGCCTCTTCATCCCACCACCCGCGGCGTAGTTAGGACCTTCGGGCAGGCATTGGTAGTGCGGATTGTCCTTGCCGAAGTTTTCGGCGCGCTGCTGGACCAGAGCCTGTGCCCAGGGCTGAACGTCGCCGGGTTCGAGGTCCCCAACTTTGCGGACGGCAACGCTGCCGACGGCCGTATCGCCCGCCATGTCCCACAAGCCCGTGAGGTCGGGCTTGCCGTCGGCGGTGCGCGGCGCCGGGGCGGTGAGGTTCGGTTTGCCATCGGCCGTGCGCGGGATCCCAGGTGTCCGATAGTGTACCCATTGCGCCGCAAGCGGCGTAGCGCATACCCCCAGGGTGATCACGATGCTGAACATCTTCATGGGCCCAATTACCTCCTTCGAGGCCCATACTATACACCCATCGACTCCCGCGCTCCACCGTGCTCAGCCTGGGTCGCCCCTCGCTGGCCTCTTCTGAATTCTGTATTCTGAATTCTGTGTTCCGTCTTCAGTTTTTCCAATTGGGTTCGAATTGCGCTGTATTCGGGCGCATCGTGACCATCGCAGCCGGCCTGTTCCTTGCCGGCCTTCCTGCCCGCGCCCAGGGCGGTGCGCAACCGAAGCCATTAATGGCAGAGGATGTCTTCAAGAATGTCCAGTTGCTGAAGGGAATTCCGGTTAACCAGTTCATGGACACCATGGGCTTTTTCTCGGCGGCGCTGGGTTACAACTGCACAAACTGCCACGGCGATGAGGTTCTCGGAAATTGGGCTAAGTATGCCGACGATGTCCCGGTGAAACGCACCGCGCGCCGCATGATCCAGGTAGTCAATACCATCAATTCCACCTTGTTTGGCGGCCGTCAGGCCGTGACCTGCTACACCTGCCACCGGGGCACTCCTTCTCCCAAGACCGTTCCCAGCCTGCTGGAGCAGTACAGCGAACCGCCCCCGGACGATCCCAATGAAGTCGAGCTGAGCCCGCGCGCTCGCGCCACCCCCGGTGCCGACGATATTCTCAACCGCTATGTTCAGGCCCTCGGAGGCGCGCAGCGCCTGGCTGCCATTGCCAGCGTCGTCGCCAAAGGCACCTACGAAGGCTTCGATAGCTATCACCAGAAAGTTCCCGTCGAAGTGTATGCCCTGAGTACGGGGCAGCGCACCGTCATTGCCCATACGTCCGGCGCGGATCGCATCACCGCCTACGACGGCCGCAACGCCTGGATCGTGCAGAAGGACAAGCCTGTGCCGGTGCTCGAACTCGCTCCCGGAGGTGAGTTGGACGGCATCAAATTGGATTCCGCCCTCCTGTTTCCAGCCTCACTGAAGCAGGCCCTTACCGGATGGCGCACGGGTTTCCCGGCGACCTCTATCAATGACCGGCAGGTCCAGGTCGTCCAGGCGATGGCTGGGGGGACGCGCGTGAAACTGTTTTTCGATCAGCAGACTGGCCTGCTGACGCGAGTGGTGACTCTCACCCCGACAGTTGTCGGCCCGGTGCCCGCCCAGATCGACTATTCCGATTACCGCGAGGTGGCCGGAGTGAAGATGCCATTCGAGTGGCGCCAGACATGGACCGACGGCCAGTCCACGTATATCTTTAGCGAAATCCAACCAAACGTGGCGATCGATCCCGCCCGCTTCACCAAGTCTGCGCCGCCTCCGCGTTAGGCCGCATCTCTAACCGCGAAGCGTCGGCACGAGTGCGGACGCGGCAGACACGAGTATCCGCGCCACATCGCTCCGAGATTCTTACTCGCAAGCTTCGGTCACGCAGATCGATTCCAGCGTGCGGCCCATCGGCGGCGCCGGAAGCCCGGCATCCTTCATGAGTTTCCGCAAGAGAAGTCCGGCCTCGGGATGCGGGATGGCGGATTGCACGCCTACGCGAACTAAGCCGTCG
>CAZKVF010000109.1:0-7382 GCA_964556085.1 uncultured Solibacteraceae bacterium | reverse complement strand
AGCCGCGAGCACCCGTACGTTCACCTCGAATTCCGTTTTGCCGCCAAGCCGCCGGACGCGCGAATCCTCGAGAATGCGCAGCAGTTTGGCCTGTGTCGCCATGGGCATTTCCCCGATCTCGTCCAGCAGGAGGGTGCCGTGCTGAGCCAGTTCGAAGCATCCGGCGCGCCGCTCCGAAGCTCCCGTGAAAGAGCCCTTCTCATGGCCGAATAGTTCGCTTTCGATCAGAGTCTCGGGTAAGGCCGCGCAGTTAATTGCGACAAACGGCCCCTGCCGCCGCGGGCTCAATGCATGCAAGGTTCGCGCGACCAGTTCCTTGCCGGTTCCGCTTTCGCCAGTGATGAGCACGCAAGCCTTGCTAGGGCCGGCCTGCTGGAGCAAGGCGAAGATCTCGCGCATTTGGCGCGAGGTTCCGACCAGGTCTCCCAGAGCGCCTTTATAGCTGAGCTGCCGTTCCAGCTGGCGGTTTTCCGCGCGCAACCCGGCATGGCTGCCGGCGCGGCGAAGCAGCACCTCAAGGGTAGCCGGCTGCACCGGTTTCTCTAAGAACCAATAGGCGCCCAGTTCGTGAACGGTTCGTACCGCGGTTTCGATGTTGCCGAAAGCCGTGAGCACGATGGTCGGCGGCATATCTCCTGAATCGCGCAGACGTTCCAGGAACCCGAATCCATCGAGTCCCGGCATATTTAAATCGGTGATGACAACGTCGGCGGTAAACGAATTCAGCTTTTGTAGTGCCTCGTTGCCGTCGCCTGCCGTTTCGGCCACCATTCCCCAGGCCGAAACGATTGCTGCGAGACCGCTTCTTTGGCTGATCTCGTCGTCGACGATTAGTACTTTCAACGCTTGGTTCAACGGAAGGTCCTTCCCTGGGGGTCTCCTCCATTTTACGCCCCACTGCCTGTATTTGGCATCGAACTCTTATGGAAGGGGAGTTGCAAGCAGTTTCCGGCATGGCTCATTAAATTCCCAGTTTGCGGTAGGTAAAACAGACCGTGTGCCTGAAGTGATAGGATTTAAGACGAAAGCCACCCCGAAGTGTTGCGATCCTTACGAGGTCTGACTGTGCTGGCATTGGTTCGGATGGCGAGACGGCGCATCTTGAACAACGACCTTCTGTCCGAAGGCTCCAACGCCGCGAGCGCCGCCCTGGTCGCTTTTATCCTTCTGCTGGTGTTTGGCACTCAGGCCTTGAACTGGTATTGGGCGATACTGCTTCCGGCGGGAGCTATCGCCTTGGCCTTGTGGCGCGTGCGCAAACGCCTGCCCTCCCTGTATGTTACGGCCCAGCGGGTGGACCGGCGCATGGGCCTCGCCGACGCATTATCGACGGCTGTATTTTTCAGCGACGAACGAACAACCCCGCCCGCTTCCGCCGAATTGAGACGACTGCAACTCGCCTACGCCGGGCGGGTGGCCACTAGCGTGGACGCGCGCGAAGCGGTTCCCTATGTATTCCCAAGGACCGCCTACGCCGCCGCGGCCTTGCTGCTCGTTGCCTCGAGTGTCTTCGCGCTGCGCTACGGGCTGACGGACCGCCTCGATTTAAAGCAGCCGTTGGCGCGCATCCTCCAGCAAAGGCTCGGTTATGGCGAACCCGATAAGCTGGCGCGGTTGGATCCGCGCCAGGCTCAAAAGGAACTGCCGGCCGACGATCCCCTTGCCACTGAACAGGGCCAGCCGAACGACCGGGCTGAAATGGACCAGCAGCCGGGCGACGCCGCTGAGAACTATTCCGATGAGTCCAAGCAGGCGGCAGCCAAAGCCGATGCCAAGAGCAAAGCCGATCAGTCGGAGGCGGATGCCAACGAGGATGGCCAGGCGGATCAATCCGAGCAACCAGCGGACGGGCAGCAGAATTCCAATCCCAAAAACGGCCAGAAGGAGAGCAAGGATTCGCAGACCGGCAGCCCTAATTCGCAAAACTCACAGAATAACCAGAACCTGCTGAGCAAGATGAAGGACGCCATGCAGAATCTGCTTTCCAGCCTGCAGCAGAATCCGCGGGAACAGCAGCAGAATGCCAGCAACCAGAACGGCAAGGGGAACAAAGGCCAGCAGAATCAGAACAAGCAGCAGTCTAAGGGTGAAAAGAGCAAGGCGCAATCCGGCGACTCGCAGGACCAGCAGACTGCCGAAGATAGCCAGGAGGCGCAGAACGCGCAGGGCCAATCGGCGGAGCAGCAGGACTCGCTGGCTAATAAGCAGCCAGGCAGCGGTGCCGGCAACCGGGACGGCGCCAAGGATGTGCGCCAGGCCGAACAGCTCGCTGCCATGGGAAAGATTAGCGAGATTATCGGCAAACGCGCCGCCAATGTCACCGGCGAAGCCAGCGTGGATGTGCAGAACACAGCCCAGCAACTGCGGACGAGTTACCAGGACCGGCGCTCCGAACACGCCCAGACCGGCGCCGAAATTAACCGTGACGAGATCCCCGTGGCCCTGGAAAGCTACGTAGAACAGTACTTCGAGCAGGTTCGCAAGCAAGCTCCTCCGAAGCAGTAACTTTCGAAGAGCGGGTAAGGGGCGGCTGAAGCCCCGGGTGCATGCCACAGATGGCCCTGATGCAACACGTGGCCCGGCGCTCCCTTTCAGAGCGCTTCCAATTCCTCCACGGCCCTCACGAGTTCTGCCGGAGCGAACGGTTTTCGCACCACCCGGCAACTAAGGAAAAGAGCCTCCATCCTGGGATCCGGCAAGCTGGAAAGATACAGAAGTCGGACCGCGTCAGCGAATTCAAGAAAGGCTGCTGGTGAATTGGTGACCAGGATGCCGGTGAATGGCTCCCGCCCGCGGAGGAGCACCAATACACGTGCGGGCTCGACCGCAATAACCCGATAACCCCGCCTTCGCAGTACGTCACGCACCAGGTTGGAAATCTGCGGATCCTCTACGACCACCAAAGATTCACGTTGTGTTTCCATGAAACCCGGGTTCCTCCCAACCAGCAAGGTATTGGGCGAGAGAATACAAAGTATTAGGCTCTTATTCTCTGGTAGATGCTGCTCGTGCGCAACCCCGCAAATGGGGGAGCCCAAAGGCCGTTTTGTGGGGTTAGTAGGCCAATGGTCCTGGCCCAGGCTAAGGGTTTATAACCAGGGGTAACGTAGGAGGACTTTCAGCCAGTCACCGAAGCAAGCAGATTCACCCAGGCGCCGAAGACCTGGCGGGATAGCTCCAGCAGGCGTGCGGCGTTGTGACACGGATCAGGGAGTGAATCCAACTCACGAACATCGCCGCAATTGGCGTCCTGCCGGCACCAGTCATCGATCATTTCCGGAGTGACCTCCAGGTGGAATTGCAAGCCATAGATGTGGGAGCCAACTCGAAATGCCTGATGGAGGCAGCGCTCGGAAGAGGCCAATAACGCGGCGTCCGGCGGCAGATCGAATGTCTCATGGTGCCAGTGGAATACGGTCTCGGAATCAGAAAAGCCACGGAATAGGGAGTCCTCACGCGCGGCCTTTGTAGGATGAATGTCAAACCAGCCAATTTCAGTGGCTGGGTTTCGATATACGCGCGCTCCCATGGCTTTAGCCGCCAACTGCGCGCCCAGACACACTCCCAGCACAGGCTGCCCGTTGTGCGCGGCCCTGCGGATGTATTCGATTTCCTGCTCCAGATAGGGCAAGCCGTCGTTCACAGACATCGGGCCGCCCATGAAGATCAGACCCGCGGCGGTCTCGGTCTCAGGCGCCTCGGACCCCACATGGTAAAGATCCGCAAACTCAATGGTGATGCCTCGCTCCTCTAAAGCTTTCTGGATATGGCCGAGCCCTTCAAAAGGGACGTGCCGGAAAGCCACGACGCGCACAATTTATTTCGACGCCACCTGTACGTGGCTGAGCCCCTCGGAGTAACGCGAAACGCCTTTGAACAAGGCCTCCGCGATCTTCTGCCGGTATTCAGGCTTCTTGAGGAGCGTCTCCTCCTTGGGATTGCTGAGGAAGCCGATCTCAGCCAGCACCGAAGGCATATTGGCTCCGATCAGCACCACGAACGGCGCTCGCCGTACGCCCCGGTTTTTCTCCTCGGGATTATTGCGGGACGACAGCGCGTACAGCGAGGATTGGATTCGGCCGGCGAATTCCCGCGATTCTCCGAGCTTATCGTGAAGAGAGATCTTCTCAATCAGGTCGTGCAATTCAAAAATAGACTTTTGTGAGGTGGCATTCTCGCGCGCCGCCAGATTCAGCGCATCTTGAGAGTCAGTGAAGTTCAGGTAATAGGTCTCAATTCCCGCCGCGACCGGGGCTGGGGACCAGTTGGCGTGGATCGAAAGGAAAAGATCGGCCTTCTTGTCATTGGCCAGGGCGGTCCGCGCTTCCAGTGGAACGAAAGTGTCGTCGGAGCGTGTATAAATCACCTCGGAGCCCATCCGCTCCGAAATGAGCTTGCCCAAGCGTAAAGATACATCCAGCACCAGATC
The DNA here is from genome assembly GCA_964556085.1 of uncultured Solibacteraceae bacterium. Taxonomy (GTDB): domain Bacteria; phylum Acidobacteriota; class Terriglobia; order Bryobacterales; family Bryobacteraceae; genus PSRJ01. Next base: position 2,953 of record CAZKVF010000109.1, on the reverse strand, counting down.
CTTTTCCACGAGTCCCTTGGCTCCGGTCGCGCCGTCATTCTGGCCGCCATGGCCGGGATCGATGACGATCCGGTTAATCTTCAGTCCAAGGACCCGAGTAAGGGAATTCTGCCCACTGCTGGTGGGGCGCGCGGATTTGGCGCCTGCGTAATTGGCGGGCGCCACCGGCGGGGGTCCCTGGAGTTTCGCCATCTCTATCCTAGACTCCGGAGGCTGCGCCAGTTGGGGCGCGGCATCGGGAATCGGCTCGCGAACGGAGATCTCTTTTTTGCCGGGCTCAGCCGTAACCGGCGGCGCAGTGACGGTTACCACGGTTTTTGCCGCGGGAGTGGGCCGGATGCGCGGCGGCCGCGGCTTATCTCCAGGCGGCAGTTTGGGAGCTGGTGGTACGCGGACCGGAATCACCGGCGCCGGCTCCAAAATCACCGGCGGCGCGGCCTCCGGGCCGGTTGGCGGCCCGCTTACTGGCCCGACCGTCCGCAGCTCGACCATCAACCGGTACGGGTTAGTAAGTTGCGACTGAGTCGCCTCTACGCCATTGCCCAGCTCCAGCACCACCCTGGTGACGCCGGGAGCGGTTTCCGCAACTCGCACCCGTTTCAGCAACTTTTCGTTAATTTCCTGGGCGAATAACTTTTGGCCCAATAATGGCCGGGTGTCGGGAAGATCGAAATATACCCGTTCCGGGTTATGCACCCGGTCGCCCGTCACCTGAAACTGTCCCGATACCTCGATCGCTACCCGGGTAACGCCCCCGACCGACCAATGGCGAACCGCCGTAACGGAATTATGCGGCTGTGCGAAGGCGCAGCCGGCGGCCAGCAGGAGAATGGAAACCGCTATCGGCGCCTTCGATGCGCCGGCGTGTAACGAGGACCTCCCAAACCCGCCTGATTCAGTGCCGCGCCGGGCTGGGTTGTGCGCTGAGTCAGCAGAGAGTCGCATGAGGAGTCTTTATCTGGAGACGTACCGCACTGTGCCATCCGGTTCCTTAATTTCCCGGATGGGATTGAGAGCGTCGAGCCCGGCTTCCACCTTGCCACCACCGCCTTCGCGGAGTGGCGATCCAGCCGGTTTAGCAGTTGCTTTCTCCAACTCTTTCCGCACCACCTTCACATAATTTTGCGTTTCCGGGTAAGGCGGCACTCCGCCGTGACGCGTCACAGCCCCCTCCCCCGCATTATAGGCGGCCAGGACCAGCGGGTAATTACCTTTGTAAACGTCCAAGAGGTACTTTAAGTACCGGGCGCCGCCTTGAATGTTTTCGACCGCGTCAAAGGTGTTCGAAACGCCGAAGCGGCGGGCCGTTTCCGGAACCAGTTGCATGATTCCCAGTGCCCCTTTGGGCGAAACCGCAAAGGGGTTGTAGTTGCTTTCGGCTTTGATCACCGAATGGATCAGTTCCGGGGGGACAGCCTGCTCGGCGGCAATGCGCTCGACCGCTGAGGAAAGCAGGGCGCTCGGGCTTTCAGCACGTCCTGACGCCTGCATTACCCGAACCAGCTTACCCGTGCGACGGTCGGCGCGAACTACACTTGTGAGCCGCCCCTGGGAGTCGTCAGGCAGGCCGCCGGCGGACAAAGTGATGGCTGCCAATCCCATGCACCAACCCAGCCGAAAACAAAGCCGCGGCGAAATTTTGGTCTTTCTCATCCTAAGCCGCTTGTGGCCGCCAGCCACGGCCCGACTCCTACCGTTGGCACAATCCACCCTCCTAGACGGCCGGAGGGCCAATTAACTCTTGATGGTATCATTTCCGTGTGAACCGGGCGGGGTACGTGCTCGTAGGGGGACGTAGTTCCCGGATGGGTCAGGACAAGGCCTTGCTCCCCTTTCGTGGCGGCGTTCTGGCTCAGACGATTGCGCAAGAGGTAAGGGCTGCCGCGGGCCAAGCCGCCTTCGTCGGAAGCCCCGCGAGGGGGGTTCCCAGCGGTTTTGGGGTCGTCCCCGATATCTATCCTGGCGAAGGGCCCCTGGGCGGTATCCTGACGGCATTGCAAAACACCACCGCGCGCTGGAACCTGATTGTGGCTTGCGACATGCCGAACGTGTCGGCCGCTTTTCTCCGCCAACTGCTGGACGCCGCCGAAGCCTGGGATGTCGACGCCCTTCTGCCCGCCGGTCCGTCGCACCAGTTGGAACCGCTTTGCGCCGTGTACCACCGCCGCGTCGAGCAGGGGCTCCATGCAGCATTTTCGAGCGGCCAGCGCAAAATCCTTGGCGCGCTGGAGGGCCTCCCGGTCGCAGTACTCCTGGTCCGCGAATCCGCGCCTTTGCAAAACGTTAATACTCCCGCGGACTGGGCCGATTATGCCAGAGGCTGACTCGTTTCCCCATTACATCGAATTTCGCCACTTGTATAAGACGTTCGACCACCCCGTTTTGGTCGATAGCAATTTCCACGTAAATGCCGGCGAGACGGTAGCGATCATCGGCCGCAGCGGCGTGGGCAAATCGGTCACGCTCTCACACATCATGGGCTTCCTCAAGCCGGACAAGGGGCGCGTAATTGTCGCGCATGAAGATATCACGGACTTTCCGGAAAATGAGTTGCGACGGATCCGTAAGAAGGTCACCATGGTTTTCCAGTCCGGCGCGCTATTCGACTCCATGACCGTCGCCGAAAACGTCCTGTTTTCGCTCGAACTGCGAGAGGACTACGACGAGAAGAATCGCGAAGATATCGTGGACGGCCTGCTGGCGATGGTGGATATTTCCGAAGCCAGGGACACCTATCCGGCCGATTTATCCACCGGATACCGCCGCGCGGTGGCCATCGCCCGCGCCCTCGCCGCCCAGCCCCAGTGCATCCTGTATGACGAGCCCACCACCATGGTTGACCCCATCATGTCCGACCACCTGAGCGATCTCATGCTGCGCCTCAAGCGACAGTTGAACCTCACCTCAGTGGTGGTGACGCATGACCTGGATCTGATGTACAAAGTGGCCGACC
>CAZKVF010000108.1:0-11696 GCA_964556085.1 uncultured Solibacteraceae bacterium | reverse complement strand
CCGAGCAGCTTTTGCACGTGATGGCCCAGTTCGTGCGCGATCACGTAAGCCTGGCCGAACTCACCCGGAGCGCCCATGCGATTAGCAAGCTCGTCGAAGAAGCCGAGGTCCAGGTACACATTTTCGTCCGCCGGGCAATAGAACGGACCGGTAACTGCCCTCGCGGCGCCGCAGCCCGATACGGTGTAATCGCGGAAAAGCACGAGCTTAGCGTGCCGGTAGGGGCGGCCCATCTGCGAAAAGCGCCGTTCCCAGGTGTTCTGAACGTCGTCCAGAACAAACGAGATGAACTGTATTTTCTTGTCCTCGGAATCGGGGTTGCCGGTTCCGGACCGGCTGGCCGTGCCGTAAGGAGAGACGTTTGAGCCGGGAGTCGAGGGTCCGGGCTGAAGAAAACGGTTCGCGATAAATCCGAGCACAATCAGGAGGAGGATGCCTCCGATACCCATGCGGCGGTTCAATAGAAGCCCCGCCAGCAAAGGACCGGCTAGCCCTCCCAAGCCCCCGGAACCGGAAGCGCTCTCGCCACGCCGATCTTCGATATCTGGGCTTCGTCCACCAGGTGTCCACCGCATCTCAGGACCTCCTGTCTCAAGGCAGTCGTACTCTGCTATTAGCGATGAATCACGGCGCGTCTCAGGCAGAATTCGCGGGGCTATTCAGGGGGGCGGCGTGCGGAGTGAAAGGTGTTCCCGGGGAGGTGGGGCCGGTGATCTTGTCACCGGCCACCTTCTGCCCAACGCGTCAACCGCGTGACACCCTGCTCGCTAACGCTCGCGGCTTCGGTTTGGGACCGTATCGGAGCCGCGACCGTGAGGGAGCGGTTGTGTTTAAGTCCGCTCTGCGCAGGCCGCTAAACGCCGTTTACACCCACCACGGTGCCGCCGGCTGCTCCTGAATCACGATCTGATTGAGGAAGGCCGCTGCCTTGGTAAGACCTTCTTCCGGCGAAAGCAGGCTATCTTCGTGCTCGATGGAAAGCACGTAGTCGTAGCCAAACATGCGGAGCGTGGAGGCGAACTCCCGCCACCATTCCTCTCCATGTCCGTAACCGCAAGTGCGGAAAATCCACGCGCGGTTGCGCTCGTCCGTGTACGACTTGGTGTCAAGCACGCCCGTGCGCGGCAGATTGGCCGCGTAGATTTGCGTGTCCTTCGCATGCACGTGGAAGATGGCGTCGCCAAGGATTCGAATCGCCGCGATGGGATCGATTCCCTGCCAGAACATGTGGCTGGGATCGTAATTGCAGCCCACGGCCGGGCCCGCGATGGAGCGCAGTCGTAGCAACGTTTCGGGATTGTAAACCACGAAGCCCGGATGCATCTCGATGGCGATTTTCACGCCCCGTTCCGCCGCGAAAGCCGCGTGCTTCGTCCAATACGGGGCCACCACTTCATCCCATTGCCACCGCAAAATATCGAGGTACTCTGGGGGCCAGGGACATGTAACCCAGTTCGGCTGCTTCGCCGCGGGAGAATCGCCGGGACAGCCGGAGAAATCGACTACGACCGGTACGCCCAGTTTTTGAGCCAACTCGATCGTCTTGCGGCTCACCTCCTGGTCATGTTTCGCCCGCTCGCAGTCAGGGTGCAATGGGTTGCCGTGGCAGCTGAGGGCGCTGATAGAGAAGCCGCGGTCGGCCAACTTCTTCCGGAAAGCCTGTAGTTCCGATCCATCGGCCAGCATCGAGAGCTTGCAGTGCGCATCGCCGGGATAATTGCCGGTGCCCAGTTCGACGGTATGGATGCCTTTGGATGTCAGCTTAGTCAGCACATCATCGAGGCTCATCCCGGAGAGCACGGGGGTAAAGACTCCGATTCTCATCTGATGGTTTGCCTTTCGATCAGGGTAACAACTGCCGGATTGCCAGATTGAGACCGATCATGATTGCAGAAAACACCGGTATCACGAGCAGCGCCTTGCGGAGCCGCTTGGGGTCTCCGCCTGCGATCGCGCCTATGATGCGGGAACTCACGGCCAGCCCGATCCAGCCGCAAGTGATGGCGAACCCTATTGCGGTTCCGGTCATTCGCGGGAAAGCATTCCCCACAATGGCCAGGGTGGTGGGAAACACCGGCGCCATGGCCACGCCGGCAAGAAAGACCAGGACCCAGGCTGCCGTGACCCCACGCGCGCGTAGCGCGAGCCACGTGGTAACCGCCATGGCCACCGAAGCCCAAAGGGTGACGGTCTGAGGCGAAACGCTGATCAGAACCGGCGAGACGGCCACGCGGCCAACCAATAGGCCGAGGGCAAAGCCGAGTGAAAGGATGTTCAGCGCGCGCGATTCGGGAATTCCTTCCGCCATCAAGTGCTGCGCGAACCAGTTCCAGATCCCGACCTCGCAGCTGACGTATAGAAACAAAAAGAGTCCAAGAAGCAAGAGAATGGGGCGGCCGAGCACGGCACCCGCTTCTGCCAGAACGAAGCTCTGGGTACCGCTCGGTCCAGGAATAGGAGCCGCGATTTGCACAAGAAGCGCAACCAAGGCAAACGCTCCGGCAGCATAGCAGAGCTTGACGGTGTCGCGTTTGAGCAGGTTGGCCGAGATAAAGGGAGTAGCCATGCCCCCCAGGCCGAAGAAGAGATTGACCAGGTTCAGCGCCGTTGCTCGATAGCTCTCGGCGACATCGCTCACCAGGGCATTGGCCCCGGTCACGACAATGCCACCTCCCAGCCCAAGGACGAACAGGAGAGCCACGATGCCACCGAACCCACGCGACCGCGGCAACAGGCCCAAAGCGGCAGCGATGAGCGCCAAACCCAGCACCAATCCGATTTTCTTGCCCTCGTTATCGATGAGCGGTCCGACGCCCACCGATGCGATCATCAAACCAAGCGCCTGAAAAAACGCGATTGTCCCGTTTTGCCGCGGAGTAAGCTTGAAGCGTTCCGACAGCCCGGGGAGGATCGTGCCGAGCATGGCCGCGATCATCCCGTAGACAAAGATGGCGAGAATGGCGGCCAGGATTAGCACTGTTTTTCACCTCCATCAATGAGCGCACTGCTCTTCAAGCGGACAGTACATCAGGTTATGACAGAGCTGGTTTCGCCGTCCAGTTTTTTCGACGGATTCGGCCGGCACGCGGACTCTTGCCCGGCGCGCTTTGGTTTACGGCGCTCTTCAGCATGGAACGCAGCCAAACCGTCCCGTGATCGTGGTCTCGCGATTTGTGCCATTGCATGTGCTCCTCCAAGCGCGGGATTTCAACCGGCGGCGCAACCAGTTTCAACGGCAGATATCGTTGATAAAAAATTGCCAGCCGCCGGTGCAGCGTCGCAATTCGGGCCGTGCCGATCAGTAGCTGCGGAACGAGATTGAAGGCAGTAGTGACAACCTCAATTCTTCTCTCGCGGCCAAAATTGTCCACAAACCACTCGTCGAACGTTGGTATCTGCTGATATCTTCCGAACCGCACCACTACATGTCCGAGCTTTAAATAGGTTTTCAGAGGAATGCTGGAACCGACCTGCGTGTTCCCGGACCATACCAGGCAGGTGAACTCGTCCTCGAAGAGGCGCTCAGACGGGTGGCCGGGCGCGAGAAGCTTGGCGGGCGTAATAGCCAGGTCGATTTCACCTCGTTCGAGCGCTTCGGAGCCCTCCACAATCGGTATGAGTTCCAGAGTGACGTTGGGCGCAATCTTTTCGATTAGCGGCAGGGCTTCCGTCATCACCACGGTTTCCACGTAATCCGACATCATCATGCGAAATTTTCTTGTGGATGCGGCGGGATTGAAGGCGGGGTTGTGGTTCCGAATTGCCTCGGCTTCCAGGAGAAGAGCTCGCACGGGCTCGACTAGCCCCTTGGCCAATGGCGTAAGGGCCATCCTCCGCCCGACCGGCACCAGCAACGGATCGTGAAACACCTTCCGCAGGCGGGCCAGCGCCCCGCTAGTGGCGGACTGGCTGAGATGCAAGCGCTCACCCGCGCGAGAGACGCTCATTTCAGCGAACAGGGCGTCGAGGGTTACAAACAGGTTCAGGTCTAAACCGGCGAGATCCATTTGCCACACCTATCGGCTGAGCCGATAGCTCCAGCCGAGTGGATCTATGATACAGGATCAGAGCTGGGGCAGTGGGACAGGCCTCCTGGCCTGTCAACCCTCAGGGTGGAGCAGGCGCCTCCGCCTGCCATGCAGTGGGACAGGCCTCCTGCCCTGTCAACGCCTCACGCCCCTGCTGGCCTTGCCCAGTCGGAGCCGCGACCGTAAGGGAGCGCGTGGGTGGGGCAGGCGCTTCCGCCAGGCGAAAGCGCCTGCCATGCGGTGGGACAGGCCTCCTGGCCTGTCAACGCCTCACGCCCCGGGCGGCACAGGCCCGCGGACGGATAGGATCTTGCGGGGGTCTACGCTCTTATCCACAACTACGCCAAAGAAGGGGAACATCATCTCCTCCCAAGTCATCTCGCCGTAGTAGACCGTCTTGTTTGGATTGGGATTCCACTTATTATTAGCCGAATTGTCGTAGTGGGCGTCCACGTGTAATTTGGTCCCCTTGGGCACACGGATCGAAGTGCTGTACCCCAACTGCCAGTTGAAGTCGTAATGGGGAACGCTCAGCACGACCTCCTTCCTTCCATCCGGATAAATCAGCGTATAGGTCATATCTTTGCCGCGGACGTGCATGTGCGGCATCATAAAAACCAGCTCGCAATCCTCATTGAAGGTGACCTCTGCGGGCGGACTCTGCCAGTTCGGCTCGTTGGGAGGAATGGCAAAGTGGGCTGGGTCCGAAGGCGCCGAGGCGCTAAGGGAGACATAGCGCCTCTGCGGGAGTCCCTTGGCCACGGTAAAGCCGATTTGAACGTGGTCGGTGACCGCCGCCCCGTTCGGCGTGTAATGAAGGTTGAGCGTGATGTCGCTTCCCGCCGGGACCAACTTGGCCGCCTGGAACTCGCGGTAATCGGCAGCCGGATTGCCGGGCAAATAACAGTCTTCCGCCATGCTGCGGAAACGGCCGTTGGGAGTGGCTGGGCCGAAGGTTGGCCCTTTTCCCGGCAGTGCGCTTCCTTCATCGTCGCGCGGCTTGTCCGTCCATACCGGATCAAAGTATTTGACGCTCGCGTCGTGGGGATTGAACCCGAGGCAGATATGGTGCGTCACGGCCGGGTGTTCGGGCTTGATCTGAACCGAGGTAATCCACGTGTCCTGCTGGAACCCGGTGGGAACGGTAACGGAGACCCATTCGATTACATTATTTTTCGGGCGCGCGGGGACGTCATAGGTCGGTCCTTCGACCACGATGTCCGGCTGGATCTGCCAGCCCTCCGGCCATTTGACCGGCGGGGGTGCGTCCTTGGCATCGCCTTCCAGCGCGCCCGTATCCGCCCATTTGGCGATTGCGTCGATATCCGCTTGCTTAAGAGAGCGATCGTTGACGAAGTGTCCATTGCCCGGGTCCGCGAACCAGGGTGGCATTTTGCGCGTGACCACAGCCGATTTCATGGCTTTCGCCCATGGCCGGGCTTGTTGATAGTTGAGGAAAGACATCGGCGCGACCTGACCGGGGCGATGACAGGTTTGGCAATTTTTCTGCAAAATTGGCAGTACGTCCCGGTTGAAAGTCACTGGCGAAGAATCTTGAGCGGCGAGCGAGGTCGCCAGAATTGTTGCTAGCAAGAACGGCTTGGTTGTCATCAATCCCCTCCCAGCCACGCCGAGCCGAAGCTCTGGCTGCACGCCCAACCATAATCATGCCGCGGAGATGAGTTGTCAAATCGCTTGTTCCGCTCGATCATATCCACTGCGCGGATAGGGCAAATATCGATGTCGCCGATAGCACAAATCCAGACAAACGATTGTACAGATGATCGAAATGGCTGTATCTTTTCACATAGCGCGTTTGCGGGCTGATAGGCCGGGAGGCCCGTCCCGCCGTGATGGCTTCATTAGGGGGAACCATGAAGATTCTCGCATGCATTTTTCTTTTGTCTTCGGCCGCTGTCTTCGGACAGGAAGTAGCGCAAATCAGCGGGGCCGTAGCAGACCAAACTGGCGCCGCTGTGCCGGATGTCGATGTCACGGCCACGCAAGTGGAGACCGGAACCAAACGAACGGTTAAAAGCGACAGCGCCGGATTCTATGTGATTCCGAACCTGCCTCTCGGTCCTTACCGGCTGGAGGCCACGAAAATGGGATTCCGCACTTTCGTGCAAACAGGGATCGTATTGCAGGTCGGAACCAATCCCAACATCCCGGTCAATCTGGCGGTGGGCAGCACCTCCGAACAAATCGAAGTGCAGGCCAACGCCAACCAGGTGGAAACCCGGAGCGCGGGCGTCGGCACTACGGTGCTCGATACTCAGAAGATTCTCGATCTGCCGCTGAACGGCCGGCAAGCAACCGACTTGATTCCGCTCTCCGGCCTGGCTGTGACGACATCCGCAACAGCGCCTAATTACACTATGAACACAGGACCGAATATTGCGGTGGCCGGAGGCATGAGTTGGAGCGTGCAATACAATCTGGACGGCGCCCCGCATTTGGACACGTATGTCGGGGCTCCGATGCCTCTTCCGTTTCCGGATGCGCTACAAGAGTTTCGCCTCTCCACCAGCGCACAGGACGCTTCGAGCGGCGGTCACTCGGGGGCGACCGTGGATGCGGTGACCAGATCAGGCGGCAACAGTTTTCATGGAGACCTCTTTGAGTTTTTCCGCAATTCGAGTCTAAATTCGCGCGACTTCTTCGCTGCCGGCTCGGACGGTCTGAAGCGCAATCAGTTTGGCGGCACGTTCGGCGGGCCTCTCGTGAAAGATAAGTTTTTCTTTTTTCTGGGCTACCAAGGAACCACGATTCGCCAGAATCTGGTCAACCAGGCCGCCTATGTTCCCACTGCGGCAGAACTGAAAGGGGATTTTTCGCAGTACATCGCGGCCGGATGCCCCAGTGCCTCGGCGGTGGCCAGCTCACCGGCGGTGTTGAGTCACTTCAGCGGTCCGTTCACTATGAGCCCGGCCGCCATAAAGATCTCGTCTTATCTCCCTCAGAGCAATAATCCCTGCGGGTTCGTGCTCTACGGAACTCCGGTGCATCAAAACCAGCTCCAGGCCCCTTTCAGGATCGACTATCAGCTCAGCCCGAAGCACAGTCTTTTCGCGCGCTACCTGATCACGCGCGTCAACACAGATGTGCCGTACAGCATCAATCACAATCTGCTGTCCACGATTCAAGTCGGCCAGGACGATCAGGCTCAGGCGCTGGCCTTGGGAGACACATACCTGATCGGAGCGCAGACCGTCAACTCATTCCGCATCTCGGGAACGCGCGTAGGCGCCCACACACTCGGAGCTGTTCCTTTTACGCCTAAGGATGTAGGCATGAATTTTTACAGTTACTACGGGATGGTGCCCATCCTGATGGCGGGAGTTGGATTCAACATCAACATACCGACCAATTTTTTCGTCGGCGACGACACCGTCAGTAATTTCGGCTTCAACGACGATGTCAGCCTGGTGCGCGGGTCGCACCAGATCAGTTTCGGCGGCGGCGTGTCCCGCTCGCTTCTGAACGCCCACTCCTTCGCCTGGTCTCAGGGATTCTTCGTATTCGCGGGCATTTTTGGAACGCCGCTCATCGACTTTTTGACAGGCAACGTTGTGAACCTGCATCAGGCGAACCCGAACCCGGATAATGTCACGCAGAATCACTTCGGGCTCTACGCGTCCGACACGTGGCGAGCAACGAATAAGTTGACCCTTACCTATGGCCTCCGTTGGAACCCGTTTTTGCCCATGGCATTCAAGAACGGCGACACCTACAATTTCAGCCTGAGCAACTTCTACAATAACGTTCGCAGTAAAGTCGTGCCCCAGGCACCTCCAGGATTGCTGTACGTTGGCGACCCCGGAGTGAACGGCAAATCGGCGATGAACAATCAATGGGGTTACGTCGAGCCGCGGCTGGGAATCGCGTTCGATCCCACGGGCAGCGGCAAAACGGCCATTCGCGCCGGCGCCGGCATCGCTTACGATTACATCCGCATGGATATTCACGAGAATACGTCCTCGGTGGCGCCTTTCCGGATCACCGTCGTGCAGGGATTCTCCGGGCCAGGTTCGCTGCCCCTCGACGATCCATACAAAAACTACCCAGGCGGCAATCCATATCCTTATAGCTTCAATCTGCAGAACCCGGTTTTCCCCACCCTTCCTTATCAGGGCTTCCTGCCAATCGACCCGAATCTGAAAACCTCCGCTCAATACTCGTGGAATCTGGGAATACAGCGTCAGGTCACGCAACGGCTGTTCGTCTCGGGCACTTACGTGGGGACCGAGATCGCGCATGTCTGGACGGGAGTGGATCTCAACCCGGCGATTTGGCTTCCAGGAAAGCCCGTTATCGCCAACCCTTCGTCGGCGGCTCAGTTCGGGCAGTGCGCGGCTCTACAAGCGAACTGCGGCGGCAGCGCCGAGAACTTCCGGCGCCTGCTGGAGCTTACCAATCCTTCGGCTCCCAACGGCAGTGTTTATGGCTCCATCACGAGCCTTGACGCCAGCGGGACGCAGCATTACGACGGGCTGCTGTTGAACTCCCGCTGGCAGGCAAGCCAGAACGTGAACCTCGGCGTAAACTGGACGTGGTCGCATTGCATCGGACTTCCCGGTAGCAACATCTCCAATCTCGCGGCAGTCTATCCCCACCAGCCGTACCAAAATAACGGCCCGCAAGACCGTCACCTCGATATGGGCGACTGTACCGGCAATTCGTTGGACATCCGCCACATCGTGAATCTGACACTGGTAGCGACCACGCCCAAGTTTTCCGGCGCCTGGGCTCGCCACCTGGGCACTGGCTGGAATGTTTCGACTATTTTTTCTTGGCGCACCGGTCCACCGTTTACTCCCCAGCTCAATGCCAGCACCGATAACGCGCTGAACGGCTTCGCTCCTTCCGGCGCCAATCCCGTTCCACAGCGCCCCAATCAACTACTGCCGAGCATCTACGCGGGTAACAAAGGGCAGTCGTGTGCGCCCGCGCCTTGCGTGAGTTATCTGAATCCGGCGGCCGTGGGCGTTCCGGCGATCGGAACCTATGGAAACATTGGGACCAGTGCCGGACGCGCTCCGGGTTTTTGGGAGTGGGACCAGGCCATCACGCGCCAGTTCCCCATTCGCGAGGCCATGCGGGTGGAGTTCCGCGCCGAGGCTTTTAACCTCACCAACTCTGTGCGGCTTGGCGCCCCCAACGCCACGCTGAGCGGCACTTACGGCCAGATTACGACCGATCAGCCGACTACCGGCGCAGGCACGGGAGTCAGTGCCGGCACGGGTGGGAGGATCATACAGTTTGCCGTGAAGTTCCTTTTTTGATGGCGCCCTTCTCGGGCTCAATTGAGTGAGACAATCTCGATGTCGCCGGTTCTCCGCAGGACTTCGACCGCGACCGCGTGTTCGTGGCGCCGCAGCCCCAGGTCGACGCAGGCATCCCCTATTTTCAGGTTGCGGATCCGGACATAGGGCAGGGCCTCCGGCAGGGCTGTGTGCGCAAGGTAAATGCGCGACTCGCGGGCATCGATAGAGAGTCCCAGACAGGCCTGCAGCATCATGAAGACGGCGCCGCTGGCCCAAGCCTGGGGCGAACATGCCACAGGGTAGAGAGTTGGGCCCTTCCCAGGACGCCGGGCAAAACCGCATATGAGTTCGGGTAACCGGTGAAGTTCCACAAAAATAGATAGGTCCAACAGTCCCTCAAGAACCCTCAATGCCAGACGCTTGTCCTTGGAGTCCTTCAACCCCCACGCTATCAGGGCGTTGTCGTGGGGCCAAACCGATCCATTGTGATAGGACATCGGGTTATATCGTTTCTCGTCGGTCGCGATCGTTCGCAGTCCCCAGCCGGAAAAGAAACTCGGTGAGAGCAGCATTTCCGTTGTGCGATGCGCCTGCGCAGGCGAAGCTATTCCCGTGAAGAGACACTGTCCGGCGTTAGAGCTTCGCACAAGGCAAGGCTTCTTTTCCCCGTCAAGCGCCAGAGCAAACATGGAAAATTCTTCGGACCAAAAAGCCTGCTGGAAACGCGCCTGTAGCTGCCGGGCCTGCGTTCGCAAGGTCTCGCTCAGGCGATGAAATCCAAGGGCTGCGGCAACATCCGCAATCCCTTCCTTGGCCGCGAATACGTAGCCTTGGACTTCGCACAACGCAATCGGAGCGGCCGCAAAGCTGCCATCCTGATGAAACACCGAATCCTGTGAGTCTTTCCATCCCTGTTGCAGCAGTCCGGTATCGCAATGGCGAGCATACTCGACGAAGCCGTCACCGTCTATGTCGCCACACTCGTCGATCCATTTCAGCGCCGCTTCTATATTCGGCCATATGCTACGAATGAACTCAAGATTTCCGGTGCGTTGATAGAACCGCGCCGCCAGCAACAGGAACAGCGGCGTCGAATCCACACTGCCGTAGTAGCGCCCGAAAGGCACCTCGCCCAGTGGCGCCATTTCTCCTGCCCGGACCTCATGCAGAATCTTGCCCGGCTCGGCATCCCGCGTGGGATCGTTTACCGTCGACTGGTTGGCGGCGAGATACGAGAGCACGCCCTGAGCGACGCGCGGCGCCAGCCAGAGCAACTCCAAAGCGGTGATGATGCCGTCTCGCCCAAACACCGTGCTGTACCACGGGACACCTGCATAAGGGTAAGGTCCGTACGGAGTGGACGCAATCATCATGTCCAGGTCGGCATGCGAGCGATTCACCCAGTCATTGAACTGCTCATTCGCTGTGTAGATATCCAGCTCGGTCAGAGGAGAGGAAAGACGCGCGGTATTGCGGTCTCGCAATCCTTGTTCATATGTCGTTCGCGGCAGCGGACCGGCATTATCGCTTTCGCAGATCACATTCACGCAAAACACCTTCTCTTCGCGGGGCTCGAGGTGGAACGGTACCGAGAGTTGGGACTCGCTGATTTCGACATCGGGCGCCGAACATTCGATTCGAGTGCGCCTCACCACACCATCCAGGCCCTCGTAGGGGAGAACCGCCGCGGAGCGCTGTATTTCCGGCTGCAAACGGACCCCACGGCGCAATCGCCTTTGGCCGCGGACTTCGAAAATATCGGCAAAGTCGGCAGCGAACCTCAGTGCAATTTTTGCATCTACCGCCGCCTGCCCGAAATTCTGAATGGCAAAGCGGTCGAAGCAGGTCCCTTCGGCAAGGAATTTCGTGCGGTAAACGTGAAGCGTGCCGCGCAGGAGTGTCACGTCGTGAACGACCATATCCGGATTGGTCAGATCCACGGCGAGCAGTACGTTGTCCACGCGGACGGTCGAACTCAGCAGCAGTGGCCTTACGCCGCCGATATAAACTTCGAGGTTGGATAGATAGCGCGTCTCCTTATGGAAGATCCCCTGCTGGCCGTAGCCCAGCGATTGAATGTCGCCGTAACGGTTAAAAACCGCGAAGGTATCACTATGCAGAAGAACACGAGTTCGGTCGTCGGCAAGCGAGGACTGAGCCCTGATGTAAAAGTGGTCGCCGACTTCGATAACATCGGCACCCGTCGGCGTGGCTTGGGGCTGCATTGCTCGCTTATGCGGTCAATATCGCCGTCGTGATCGCGGGGATTTCTATTGCCTGCGTCTGCTCCGTGGGAAGGCTCGTGAGGGTTTCGTAGATCCGCTCGTAATCCTGGCACATCCGCTCGACGCTGAAACGCTTTTCGAATACGCGGCGGACGACTCTTCTGTCGAGCGCTCGA
>CAZKVF010000107.1:0-7532 GCA_964556085.1 uncultured Solibacteraceae bacterium | reverse complement strand
TTGTCGCAAATTTTCTTGACGGACGCTCGTACCTTCATAATTAGGTTCCAGGTTTCAGGTGCCAGGTGTTAGCAACCTAAGACCTGCTCTCTTTAATCCTGTGCAACCGCTCCCTCTGGTCGCGGCTCAGTTTCTGCTCTCACAGCTTCTTCAAAATTCGTCCGCGCGTCACATCCTGCGCGGCCAGCTCAATTTCTACTTTGTCGCCGGGCAACAGACGAACAAAGTTACGTTCCTTCATCCCTACCGGGTGGGCCAGCACCTCACGGCCTTTGCCCAGATCGACCCGAAACATCAGTTGCGGTAACTCTTCCACAACCGATCCCTGACACCTGACACCTGGCACCTGAAACCTGCCTTTTACGGCCTCGTCAATACCCACGGGCCATTCGAAGTCACGGCCACGCAGTGCTCAAAATGGGCGGAGTTGGACCCGTCCTTGGTTACCGCGGTCCACTTGTCGCCCAACACCTTCGCGTCCGCCTTACCCGCGTTCACCATGGGCTCGATAGCCAGCACCATGCCTTCTTTGAGGCGCGGGTTCTCATTCTTGCGATCCACATAATTGGGAATCTGCGGCTCCTCGTGAAGCTGGGTTCCTATGCCGTGTCCCACATACTCGCGCACTACCGAAAATCCATTCGAAACCACGTGGCGCTCGACCGTGCCGCAAACGTCAAACAGGCGGTTGCCAGACCGCGCCTGCTGGATGGCCAGCTCGAGCGATTCCTCGGTCACTTTGAGGAGCCGCCTGGTTTCCTCACTCAACTCGCCGACCCCCACGGTAATGGCCGAATCGCCATAGTAGCCGTCCAATTGCACGCCCGTGTCGATCGAAACAATATCGCCCTTCTTCAAGATCCGCTTCGGTGACGGAATCCCATGCACGATTTCGCTATTCACCGAAGTGCACAGCACGTACTTATAACTTTCGCCCGCCGCTGGAACGAAATAACCTTTGAACGCCGGCCGCGCGCCTGCATCGGCAATCATGCGGTCGGCCGCCACTTCCAGATCGTAGGTGCTGACTCCCTCTGCCACACTGTCGCCCAGCTTCTTCAGGATCTGATAGACCAGCAGACCGCAGCGGCGCATTTTTTCCAGTTCGGCTGCGGTTTTTCGAATGATCATTGCTCCCGGATCAGCATCTCGATTTTCCGGAAGACCACTTCCGGCTGATCGTGGCTGGCATCAACATCGTGTATTCGCTCGCCTTTGCCGCGAAAATAGTCGAGGATGGGCCGCGTCTGCCGCTGGTAGGCTTCCAGACGTTCCTGGATCACAGATTCGCGGTCATCCTCCCGCACAATTAACTTGGCACCCTCCAGGTCACACACGCCCGGCACCTTAGGTGCTTTGAAGTTCAGGTTATACAAGGTGCCGCACACGGGACACTGCCGGCGTCCGGTCAGTCGAGCGATAATTACATTGTAATCAACTACCAGGTGAATTACCAACTCCTGCATTCCGCGGGATGCCAGGATTCGGCAAAGCTTCTCTGCCTGGGCCACGGTCCGCGGATATCCGTCCAGGATGAATCCATTGGCGGTGTCGGGTTGCTCCAACCGCTCTTCCACCAGTGAGTTGACCAGATCGTCCTTGACCAGGATCCCCGCCTTGAGCTTGGACTCCACGGCTGTGCCCACCGCGTTGCCGTGGCGGACATGCGCACGCAGCATGTCGCCGGTAGAAATCTGCGGAATTCGCAGGGTTTGAGCCAGCAGCTTCGACTGCGTACCCTTTCCTGATCCCGGCGATCCAAACAGGACTACCGCCAGAACACGTGGTCTGGCGCCTGGCGGTTGGTTCATCCGTTCCGCCTTGGTTTCGGTCTTTGCCACTCTAACCTGTCAATTCCCAATCCCTAAAAGCTCGGCCTTCGCCCGCGAATTCGTCCGGCGCGCGGGGTAAAACCTTCGTAATGGCGCATGATCAGCTGCGCCTCGATCTGGTTGACCGTATCCATGGCCACACCGACGACGATCAGCAGCGACGTGCCGCCGAAATAAAACTGTACGTTGAGTCCGTCCAATATGAATCGGGGAAAATACTGGTCGATCCAGTTCCCAATGAGCGGTAAATGCTGCAGGTGGATGCCGGAAATCATGATGTCCGGGATGAGGCACAGAATCGATAGGTAAATGCCGCCCACCACGGTGATCTTGGTAAGGATGGTGTTCATGTATTCGGCGGTGTTGCGGCCCGGCCGGATGCCCGGAATAAATCCGCCGTACTTGCGCATGTTGTCGGCGGCTTCATTCGGGTTGAAGATGATGGAAACGTAGAAGAAGCAGAAGAACACGATGCCGACGACGAACAGAACTACGTAGAGTGGCTCGCCATGCCGGATGGATAGCAGCATCCCACTGAGATACTTGCTGCTCTGGACGAAGGGCAACTGGGCCAGCGTCTGCGGAAACGCCAGAATGGACGAGGCGAAGATGACCGGAATCACGCCGCCGGCGTTGACCTTGAGCGGCATATGGGTGGATTGCCCGCCCATGACGCGGCGGCCCACCACGCGCTTGGCGTACTGCACGGGGATGCGCCGCTCGCCGCGCTCGACGAGTACGATGAACGCCACCACCGCGATCATCATGACCAAGATCATGGCCAGAGTAATAAAGCCCCATTCCTTGGTCACGAAGACGTTGGTGTAAATATTTTGAATGGCGTTGGGCAGGCCCACCACGATTCCGGCGAAAATGATGAGCGACATGCCGTTGCCGATTCCGCGATCGGTGATCTGCTCGCCGAGCCACATGATGAACGCCGTGCCCGTGGTAAGCGAAATGATGGTCATCAACACGAAGCCGTAGCCCGGGTTGATGACGATGTTACCCTGCATGGCCTGCAAGCCGGTGGCGATGCCGAACGACTGCATAAGGGCCAGGCACACCGTGAGGTAACGGGTCCACTGCGTGATCTTGCGCCGGCCCAGCTCTCCTTCCTTCTGCAGTTTTTCGAGCGTGGGGATGACCACGGTGAGCAACTGGAGAATGATGGACGCCGTAATGTAGGGCATGATGCCCAGGGCAAAGATGGTCAGCCGGCGGATGTTACCGCCCGCAAAAAGGTCGAAGAATCCGAAGATGGTGCCCTGGTTGCGCGAGAAAAAGTCCGTCCAGCGCTGAATGTTGATTCCGGGGGTGGGGATGTGCCCGCCCAGCCGGTAGACAGCCAGAAGCCCAAGCGTAAACAGAACCCGCTTGCGCAGGTCCGGGATACGAAAAACGTTCGCGACGGCTTCGAAGAATTTCATGATCTCGCCTCGGCCAGTTTACTCCTGGGGTGCAGGCGCCCCGATGACTACGGCCTCGCCGCCCGCTTTCTTGATTTTTTCGAGTGCGGACTTCGAAAACAAGTGTGCTTCTATACGGACCTTGCGCGTCAAATCGCCCGATCCCAGGATCTTCAGACCGTCGCGCAGTTTGTGCACCACGCCTAATTCGGCCAGACGGTCGGGGGTGAACTGGTCGCCTTCGAGCTTATCTAACCTTCCGAGGTTCACCAATGCGTAGTGCTTCTTGAAGATGTTGGTGAAACCGCGCTTGGGGAGGCGGCGGTGCAGCGGCATTTGGCCGCCTTCGAAACCGCGCATGATGCTGTAGCCGGAAACGCTACGCGCGCCCTTGCTGCCGCGGGTAGCTGTCTTGCCCATGCCCGAGCCCATCCCGCGCCCAATGCGTTTCGGACTGTGCTTCTGGCCTTTCGGAGGTTTCAGATTGCTTAAATTCATGATGCCTATTTCTCCACCAGTTCGACCAGATGTGGAATCTTTTTTACCATGCCGCGGAATCCGGCTGTGTCAGGCCGTTCGACCACCTGATTAATTTTTCGCAGACCCAATCCGCGCACGATTTTCTTATGCTTCTCTGGCGTGCAGATGGGGCTGTGCACGAGCTTGATTTTGATTTTAGCTTCCATGATTGACCGCCATCACATCCTGTCTACTGTAATGCCGCGCATTTCGGCAACAACGCTCTTATTGCGCAACTGTTCGAGCGCGTTGATGGTCGCCTTCACCACATTATGCGGATTGTGCGAGCCGATGGATTTGGTAAGCACGTTGGGAATTCCGGCGGCCTGCACCACGGCGCGCACCGGCCCGCCTGCAATCACGCCCGTGCCTTCAGGCGCCGGCTTCAAGAGCACGAGGCCACTGCCAAAGCGGCCGAGCACCTGGTGGGGGATGGTGGTTTCGAGCAAATAGATCTTGCGCAAATTCTTCTTGGCCGCCTCGATGCCTTTGCGAATAGCGGAGGGCACTTCCTTGGCCTTGCCGACGCCGAATCCGACTACCTTCGCCGAAGAATCGCCGACCACAACCAGCGCAGAAAAGCTCAGGTTCTTGCCACCTTTGACAACCTTGGTGACGCGATTGATCGATACCACCTGCTCTTTGAGATTGAGCGACTGCGGATCGATCCGTTTGACTACCGTAGAAGCCATTAGAACTCCAGTCCTGCTTTGCGAGCGGCATCGGCCAGCGCTTTGATCCGCCCGTGGTAAATGTATCCGCCTCGATCGAAGACCACCGCCTTGATCCCTTTTTCTTTGGCGCGATCGGCAATGGTCTTGCCGATAAGCCTGGCGCCGGCAACATTACCGCCACGAGCCTTG
This sequence comes from uncultured Solibacteraceae bacterium, assembly GCA_964556085.1. Lineage (GTDB taxonomy): Bacteria > Acidobacteriota > Terriglobia > Bryobacterales > Bryobacteraceae > PSRJ01. The sequence continues at coordinate 2,909 of CAZKVF010000107.1, read as the reverse complement.
GTGGGCGCCGGTGGGGCGGCCGGAGCAGCGGGAGCAGCGGGAGCAGCGGCAGGAGCTTCTGCGGCAGCGGCTTTCTTGCCACCCTTCTTGTCACCCTTCTCACCCTTCTCGGCTTTGTCCGGTTTTTCCGTCTTCTCGGCCTTGGGAGACTCGGCCTTAACCGCAGCGGCCTTGGGAGCGGGAGCAACGGCCACGTTGTCCAGGCCCTCTTCGGTCGACGAGGCCGCTACCAGCGTCTGGCTCTTGGTGTCGTCGATGAGCTGGGCGTAAATGTGCGTCAGGCTGCGAAATACCGCCAGACGCGGCCGTTCCGCGGTGCCGCGCACTTTGCGGCGGATGCGCTGGTGAATGCGCCCGCGAATTTCGTTCTTGTTAGTTCTCTGGATCATGCCTTGGCTCCGGTCGCTCCGGTCTTGCCGACCTTCTTGCGCAACACCTCACCGGTATAGCGAATGCCCTTGTTCTTGTAGGGATCGGGTTTGCGCAAGGCGCGAATGTTGGCGGCGGTCTGGCCGAGCAACTGCTTGTCGAAACTCGTCAGGACCAGGTGGGTCTGCTTGTCGATCTTCAAGTCCACACCGTCGGGCAGCAGCACCTCGATGGGGTGCGAGTAGCCCAGCGTGAACGTGGCGACGCGCCCTTTGACGTCGGCGCGAAAGCCAATTCCCACGATATCTAGCTCCCGGGTGAATCCGGTGGAGACGCCGTTGACCGCGTTGGCGGCAAGGGCTCGCGTCAGGCCGTGTAGCGCGGCTTGCTCGTCGCCTGCCCGGGCCAGCTGCATGACGCCGTTTTCCTGTTTGACCGTGATCCCGACGGGGATGGGGACGCTCAGCCCGCCCTTGGGCCCTTCAACCTGCAATTGTTCGCCGACACTGATTGTGACGCCTTTCGGCAGCGGAATCGGCTTGTTTCCAACTCGTGACATAGTTTCAGCCTTCTAGAAAAAAGACCCGAAGGGGAGAGCGGGTGACTGGGAGACGGGGGGACAAAACCGATCGGCTTCGTGTCTCCCCATCTCCTGGTCTCCCCATCTCCCCATCTCGATTTACCAAATCTGGCACAGCAACTCGCCGCCCACGCCTTCCTTGTGCGCGGTGCGGCCGGTCATGACTCCGCGAGGAGTCGTCAAAATGTTGATGCCGAGGCCGCCCTGCACGCGTGGAATGTCGTCGCGGCCCACGTAGACGCGGCAACCCGGCCGTGACACGCGCTCGATGCGCGTAATCACCGGAGAGTTGTTCGACGCGTACTTCAAATAGATCTTGATGACCTTCTTGACGCCTTCCTCGGCCACTTTGAAATTCGCGATATACCCTTCCTCTTTCAAGATGCGCGCGATTTCCGTCTTAAGCTTGGATGCCGGGACATCGACCTTGGCATGCCGGGCGGACATGGCGTTGCGCACCCGGGTGAGCATATCGGCAATGGGATCGCTGGTCATATCGTCCTCCTACCAACTGGCCTTGATCACGCCCGGGATTTCACCGTTCAGCGCGAGCTGCCGGAAACAGAGGCGGCACACGCCGAATTTCCGGAGAAATGCGCGCGACCGGCCACAGCGCCAGCAGCGGTTGCGATGCCGGACCGCGAGCTTGGGTGTTTTTTTATTCGCGGCTCTATCGCGGGCCAGCGCGGTGGTTGACTTCCTGTTTTTTGCTCTTCTAGCGGTTGTTGCCATTCTTTTTGCTCTTCTCCTCGCTCCGCTATTGCCGGAACGGCATCCCCATGGCACGGAGCAGCGCCACGCCTTCTGCGTCGGTGCGCGCGCTGGTGGTGATCGAGATGTTCATGCCCTTGGTCTTCTCGACTTTGGCGTAGTCGATCTCGGGAAAGATCAACTGGTCGCGAATGCCGAGCGTGTAATTGCCACGGCCGTCGAACGATTTGGTGGACACGCCGCGAAAGTCACGCACGCGAGGCAGGGCGACGTTCACCAGGCGGTCGAAGAATTCGTACATGCGATCGCCGCGCAGGGTCACCATGCAGCCGATGGACATGTTCTCGCGCAGCTTGAAGGCTGCAATCGACTTGCGAGCCTTGGTGACCACGGGCTTCTGGCCGGCGATTTGCCCCAGTTCGTTGACCGCGCCGTCCATCAGCTTGGCGTTTTGCGTGGCCTCGCCCAAGCCGATATTGATCGAGATCTTCTCGAGTTTGGGGACGGCCATCACGTTTTTGTAGCCGAACTCCTTGCTTAACGCCGGAACCACCGATTTTGTGTAGTGTTGTCGTAATCTTGCTGCCATGGCTACCTGCTATTTTTTATCCAGTGTCTGCCCGCACTTGCGGCACACGCGCGAGCGCCGCACTTTTCCACCGGGCAGATTTTCCAGGTGATGCGCGATGCGCACGGGCCCGCATTGGGGGCAGAGAATCATCAGGTTCGAAACCGGGACCGGGCTTTCGCGCTCGGCGATACCACCCTTAATCTGCTTGGCGGGATTGGGCCGCGTGTGCCGCTTGATGATGCCGACGTGCTCGACCAGCGCCTTGTTGGTGCGCTCATCCACGCTGAGCACGCGCCCGCTCTTACCTTTGTCCCGGCCCGAGATGACCCGGACCTGGTCGTCCTTTTTGAGTTGAATGCGCACCGGCTCCGCCGGTTTGCGCCGCGCCAGGGCCATTAGATGACCTCCGGCGCAAGAGAAACGATTTTCATAAATTTCTTATCTCGCAGTTCTCGCGCCACCGGGCCGAACACGCGGGTTCCCACCGGATCGTTGGTTTCGGTAATCAGTACGGCAGCGTTGGAATCAAATCGAATATAGGTGCCATCGCGACGGCGGGTTTCTTTCCGCATGCGAACAATTACGCAGCGGACGACCTTGCCTTTCTTGATAGCCGAGTCGGGAGCGGCCTCTTTGACGCTAGCGGTAACGACATCGCCCAGCCCCGCGCGCAATCCG
>CAZKVF010000106.1:0-7561 GCA_964556085.1 uncultured Solibacteraceae bacterium | reverse complement strand
AAGTAGATCCCCTCATGCCCAAGACAAGCACGCTGGCCCAGGACGCGGAGACCGTTTCCGAGTCGCCAGCTTCCCCCAACGAACCCGCCGAGTCGTTCGGCGATATCCTTTCTCAGTTTGAGCGGTCCCACGCCCACCCCGCGGAACAGGGCCCTCTCGAAGGCACCGTTATTGCCGTTTCCGGCGATTCCGTCTTTGTGGACGTCGGCTTCAAAATGGAAGGCATGCTGCCGCTGGCGAGCTTCGCGAGCGAGCCGGTAAAGCCCGGAGACAAATTTCCAGTTTCGATCAAGGGACGGACCCCCGACGGCTACTACGAGCTTTCGCGCCTCAAGGTCGAGCGGCCCAAAGACTGGACCTCGCTCGAGAAGGCCTTCGCGGGTAAGGCGGCCATCGCCGGCACGGTGACTGCAACGGTCAAAGGGGGACTCAGCGTGGACGTCGGCGTGCGCGCGTTCATGCCCGCCTCGCGTAGTGGAGCGAAAGACGCCGCCGAATTAGAAAAACTCGTCGGCCAGGAGATCCGTTGCCGGATCATCAAGCTGGACGTGGCGGATGAGGACGTCGTGGTAGACCGGCGCGCGGTGCTCGAAGAAGAAGAGCGCGCGGTTAAGGAGCGCCGCTATTCCGAATTGCAGGAAGGCGAGCAGGTGCAAGGCGTTGTCCGCACCCTGACAGATTACGGCGCCTTCGTGGACGTAGGCGGCGTGGATGCGCTTCTGCATGTAGCCGATATTTCCTGGGGCCGCATCAACAAGCCCTCCGACGTGCTTGCCGTGGGCCAACAGGTTGACGCCAGAGTGCTGAAGGTCGATCCCGCCAAACGCCGGATCTCCATCGGCTTGAAGCAACTCCAACCGCATCCATGGGAGCAGGCAGCCGAACGTTATAAGACCGGTGACCGCGCTCCCGGGACCGTAACCCGAGTCACCGATTTTGGCGCTTTTGTCGAACTCGAGAAGGGCGTCGAAGGATTGATTCATCTCTCCGAATTGTCCTGGTCCAAGAAAGTGCGTAAGCCCGCGGATGTCGTCAAGCCTGGCGATGCCGTTGAAGTCGTGGTCTTGGGCGTGAATCAGGCCGAGCGGCGCATCTCCCTCGGTTTGAAGCAAGCACTGGGCGATCCGTGGGCGGATGCTGGCAGCAGATTTCCGGTGGGTGCGGTGGTCGAAGGCCCTGTGGTCAGTATCACCAAATTTGGAGCCTTCGTGCAGTTGGCCGAAGGCCTGGAAGGTATGATTCACGTGGGGGACATTAGCGCCGAGAAGCGCATTAATCACCCGCAGGAAGTGCTCAAGACCGGGCAGGTGGTAAAGGCGCAAGTGCTCGAGATCGACAGCGAGAAGCGCCGCTTGCGGCTGGGCATGAAGCAGCTTGTCCCCACCAGCCTGGATGAGTATATAGCCGAACATAAGCCCGGAGACGTGGTTACCGGGCGTATGACGGATGTCTCCAAAGCTCAGGCGCGTGTCGAATTGGGTGAGGGGATCCAGGCCACCTGCCGCATCGTGGAAAACATGGCGGACGCGGGTTCCAGCGCCGAATTTCGAACCGACCTTACCTCGCTTACATCAATGCTTCAGGCCAAGTGGAAGGGTGGAGGCCAGAGCCCGGGCCTTGCGAGGCGCGAACCGGCCCGCGCCGGACAAATCCGCAGCTTTCGCATCGCTCGCCTCGACCCGGGAGCGAAGAAGATCGAGGTGGAACTTTTATAGCCGCGCCTTTACCCAGGCCCGCCGCCCTCGGCCTCCGAAGGCTCGACCGCCGTGGGTTGCAGCTCGCGCACCGGCGGGGAGACATGTCGCGGCAGATAATTGGGGAAGCGGGCCACAAGCGCGCCGTAAATGATGTGACCCGCCAGGTTCGGCCGCACGGCGTGGAGCAGGGGAATCAGGGGGCTCACAGCATTCCAGACATAATGAAAGGAAAAGTAATACCACGCCAAAGCCGCTGCGATACTGGCCAGCAGCAGCTTCCTGGGGCCCAGACGCAAACCCATGGCCGCCGCAATAAGGCCACCGAGCGTGCTGTATACCAGCAGGTACAAGGCCAGTCCCGAAGCCGTGCTTGTCGTAAACCCGTCACGCACTGCTGTGCCGCCATAAAAGGTGGTTGCCAGAAGGTTTTCGCTCGTCCAGAAACTGCGGCGCTGCCACACCGCCGTGAATCCCATCCAGGCCAGCATCCACAACACCGCCAGCATACCGGCCTGCAAGCCTGCCAGAAAAAAGCTAAGGCGGCCGGTCGGCTTTGGGGCATGCATCTCTTTCAGCCTATAATGACGGCACGATTAAAGGCAAAGAGTTGATGCCCAGACGCGCGGTGATTACGGGAATCGGCGCTATCAGCCCCAATGGGATCGGCCGCGAGTGTTTTTGGACCGCCACGCGCAGCGGCCGCAGCGGCGTCCGCAGGATCTCCCGTTTCGATCCCACCGGCTTCCAAGTGCAGATAGCCGGCGAAATTTCGGAAGACTGCCACGAGGAACAATGGGTCAGCGCCAAGGACCGCCCTCATGTTTCGCGGGCTGTTCCCATGGCTGTCGCCAGTGTTACGGAAGCTTTCCAGGACGCCGGCTTGGCTACGGCTTCCATGAGCCGCGACGAACTGCGGGAGATCGGCGTCATCGTCGGTTCCGGCGGCGGCAGCCAGGACTTCACCGAGGAGCAGTACCGCCTCTACTACACCGGCCGGCAGAAGCAATGCAGCGTCTATACCATCCCCACCGGCACCATCGGCACCCTGGCCAGCGAAGTTTCGATGCGGTTCGGCCTGAGAGGCCTTAGCCATATTGTCTCGACCGGGTGTACGTCTTCCACCGATGCCATCGGATACGCTTACCGAAACATTCAGGCCGGCGTGCTGGACACCGTGGTTGCGGGCGGAGTCGATTCTCCTATTGCGCCGCTCATCGTGCGCGGTTTTCAGCTCATGCGCATCATGAGCACCCGCTGGAATCACATCCCCGAGCGGGCTTCGCGGCCCTTCTCCCGGGACCGGGACGGGTTTGTCCTCGCCGAGGGCGCCTGGTTTTTCGTAATCGAGGAAATGGAAAGAGCCCGGGCGCGCGGCGCGCACATCTACGGCGAAATCCGCGGCTATGGATCGACCTGCGAGGCCTACCACCGGGTGCGCCTCGAGGAATGCGGCGAAGAGCCGGCCCGCGCTATCCGCCAGGCGCTAAAGGAAGCAGGAGTGCCGCCCCCGGCCGTTGACTACATCAATTACCACGGCACATCGACGGAGTTGAACGATCGCATCGAAACCCGCGCCGTTAAGCTGGCCTTCGACGGTCACGCCTACAAGTTGCCGGGATCGTCACTTAAGAGCCTGATCGGCCATCCGCAGGGAGCGTGCGGCGCCGCCGGTGTGGCTACAACGCTGCTGGCCATGCGCGACGGGGTCGCTCCGCCCACCATTAACATTGATGAACCGGACCCCGAGTGCGACCTCGACTACATCCCCGGCCAGTCTCGCCGGCTGGCGATCGAGCATGCCGTGGCCAACTGCATCGCGTTCGGCAGCAAGAACTCGGCTCTGGTGTTAAGCCGGGTGGACTGAGATTTCTGCGATAATCGAACTGCCGTATGACCACCGAGGAACGGCTGGCCAGAATCGAGCACATTACGGGGCTGGCCGAAGAGCGCCGTAAGAACCGCGAGGAGTACCACCAGTTGTGGCGTGAAACGCAGAAGCAGCTGAACGAACTGGCAGGTCGCGTCAACGAACTGACGGTGAAACTGGCCGACACTAACGATGCGATTACACGACTTGCGGAGGAAACGAAAGGCTTTGCCGAAGAATCCCGAGCCGGGGACAAGCGCCTGGAAAAGCGCATCGATACCCTTGTCTCGGCCATCGGGCAGTTCTTGTCGGCGCTGCCCAAGCCGCCCACCGCTACTTAGCCCTTTTTCGTTAACAAGCGACCTTCCCCGAAACTGTTAAAATACCGAATCAGGGAATAAATCCGGTCCGGCCAGGATCTTAATAATCGGCTAGGATCGTGATAAAGGATGCTGCCATGCTCATCAAAAAAGCCCGTGACCTTCGCTACTCCGACGTAACCCCCAAGTCGCTCTATTTCAATCGCCGCCAGTTCCTGGCCGGTGTGCCTGCCGCCTTCCTCGCCGGAAATGAATTGCTTTCACCCTCCGCCCGTGCACTCGCGGCGACCACCAAGCTGAATGCCGCGAAAAGCCCGCTCAGCACAACGGGCGAGAAGATCAGCAGCCAGGACGACGTCACCCACTACAACAACTACTACGAGTTCGGAACGGGCAAAGATCAGCCGGCTGAGTTGTCCAGGAATTTCAAAACCAGCCCGTGGGTCGTTTCCGTCGAAGGTGACGTGGCTAAGCCGCGAAAGTTCACGGTAGAAGAGCTCATGAAGCTGGCGCCGCTCGAAGAGCGCGTCTATCGCCACCGCTGTGTGGAAGCATGGTCCATCGTCGTGCCGTGGATCGGCTATTCGCTAAGCAGCCTGCTCAAGGAAGTTGAGCCGACTTCGAAGGCGAAGTTCGTCGCTTTTGAAAGCCTGTACGATCCCAAGCAGATGCTTTCGCCCTTCCAGGCCGGCATTCCTCTCCCCTATGTCGAAGGACTGCGGCTCGACGAGGCCAATCATCCTCTGGCGCTCCTCTGTTTCGGCATGTATGGCGAAACGTTGCCACCCCAGGATGGCGCCCCGGTTCGCATGGTCCTCCCATGGAAATATGGTTTCAAGAGTATCAAGTCGATCGTGAAGATTCGCCTGGTTTCCGGGCAGCCTCCCTGTACCTGGAACGAAGTCGGAGCCAACGAGTACGGCTTCTACTCCAATGTAAATCCCAACCGGGACCATCCCCGCTGGAGCCAGAAAATGGAACGGCGCTTGGGTGAATTCGGCAAGCGCACCACGCTCATGTTCAACGGCTATCCCGAGGTCGCCAGCCTCTACAGCGGTATGGACCTGATCCGCAACTATTAGGGCATGATCCGGAAACGGCGCTGGGGTAAGGTGTTGGTATTTCTCCTCGGCCTGACGCCGCTTTTTTGGCTGGGCTGGCGCGCGCTGAACGGCCATCTCACCGCCAACCCCATCGAGTTCATCACCCACTACACGGGCGACTGGACGCTCCGCCTTATCATCATCGGACTGTTCGTCACGCCGCTCCGCAAAATTTTCAACCAGCCCGCCCTCATCCAGTATCGCCGCATGATCGGGCTGTTCGCGTTCTTCTACGGCGTTCTCCACTTCCTCACCTGGATCTGGCTCGACAAATTCTTCGATCCCGGCGAGATGTGGGCCGACATCGTCAAACGCAAATACATCACCGTGGGCATGGCCGCCTTCCTCATGCTGATCCCTCTGGCCGTGACTTCGACCAGCGGCTGGATCCGCCGCCTGGGCGGCAAGCGCTGGCAGCTTCTTCACCGGCTTGTCTATTTCACGGCCATCTGCGGCGTCATTCACTACTACTGGCTCGTGAAATCGGACATTCGCCTTCCTCTTGTTTACGCCCTCTTTGTAGCCATGCTGCTGGGATGGCGCCTCAGGCAATGGGCCACCACTTCGCGCCGCACACCCTCCAGGCCGCCGCTGCCGAAGCCTGTGCCAACGGCCGCTCGATAATCAGTGGAAAAGGCGCTGCTCTCGATCCTGATGCCTGTGTACAACGAGGAGGAATCACTGCGTGCATCGGTTTTGCGCGCCCTCGAGGCGCCGCTGCCCCCGGGCATGCGCTCGGAAATCGTGGCCGTGGACGATGGCTCGACCGATGGCTCCCCTGAGATCCTGGCCGAATTGGCAGCCGCGAATCCGCAGCGCGTCCGCGTCTTCCAACACGCCGTGAACTCCGGCAAGGGAGCCGCCATCAATACGTGCCTGCAACGAGCCGCCGGCGAGTTCGCCATTATTCAGGATTCCGATCTCGAATACGATCCCGCCGAATATCCCAAGGTGCTGGCCCCCCTCGTAGCCGGCAAGGCGGATGTGGTCTATGGCTCGCGCTTTCTTGTCGCCGGCGAGCGCCGCGTACTCTATTACTGGCACTCCCTCGCCAACCGCCTGATCACCACTGCCTGCAACATGGCAGCCGATCTCAATCTGACCGATATCGAAACCTGCTATAAAGCCTTCCGCACCTCGCTCGCCCGCTCCATCCCGATCCGCAGCCAACGATTCGGCATCGAGCCCGAACTGACCATCAAGTTCGCCAAGCGGCAGGCGGCCATTTACGAAGTCCCCATCAGTTATTACGGCCGGACTTACGAGGAAGGTAAAAAGATCGGCCGCAAGGATGCCCTGGAGGCGCTCTGGATCATACTGCGTTACGCCTTCACCCGCGATCTGTACACCGATCCCGGCGCTGTCATTCTGCATTCGCTCGCCGGAACCCGCCGCTTCAATAAGTGGATGGCCGAGACCATCCGCCCCTGGCTGGGCTCGCGCGTGCTGGAATTGGGAGCGGGCATCGGCAACATGACGCAGCATCTTGCGCGCTCCCGCAAGCTGTACGTCGCCACCGATCTCGATGAAGAGCACCTGGCGCGCCTGCGTGTCCGCTTTCAGAGCCGGCCCAACCTGCGCTCCGCCATCTGTGATCTGCGTGACCCCGCGGATTTTGCCGCTCTCGGCGGTGGCTTCGACACGGTAGTCTGCCTCAATGTGCTCGAGCACATTGAAGACGATCTTCGCGGCCTTCGCAACATCCGTTCGGCCCTCCAGCCCGGCGGGCGCGCCATTGTGCTCGTCCCACAGGACCAGTCCATCTACGGCACACTTGATAAAGTCCTGGGCCATTACCGGCGCTATTCCGCGGGCCAGCTCCGCGCCCGTATGGAAGAGGCCGGATTTCGTTTTGAGCGCATGCTGGAGTTCAACCGTGTCACCAGGCCCGGCTGGTGGTTGAATGGCCGGATTCTCAAGCGCCAGGACTTCGGCGCTTTTCAATTGCGCGCGTTCGATTGGCTGGTGCCGGTCTGGAGGCGTTTGGACACAGCCCTGCCTTGGCCGGCGGTTTCCCTGATTGGAATCGGTGTGAACCCGGACGCTTAGGTGTGGGTTAGGCGACCTTCCGAATCTTACCGGATCGGATGCAAGACGTGCATACGCGCAAACGGCGGCTCGCGCCGTTCACCAACGCACGCACCGTCTGGAGATTCAGGTTCCAACGGCGCTTCGTAACATTGTGAGCGTGGCTGATCCGATGGCCAAACTGAGGCCCGCGGCCGCACACTTCGCAAACTCGTGCCATAAGTGACAAGTATATCAGATCAGGGGGTGAAGCCGGCGATCTTGTCGTGGTGGGAGTGCGCGACTTGAAAGTGGCAATCTACAGAAATGCACGTAAATTGAAAAGATCCTGGCGTAAGGCGTACTTCAGGCGGAGCCGCGACCGTCAGGGAGCGCTAGAATTGAGGTCACATCCGGTGACTTACCTGATATGGCTGCCATCTCCATGGCGACGCATCGGAGCACCCGATGGCTATGAAACCGCAGCACATCTCGGCCGCCCTTGAGTGCGTGGTCGCGGAACAAGGTGATGCTATGTTCGAGTCTCACCGTTCTTAAATTAATTAA
>CAZKVF010000105.1:0-7903 GCA_964556085.1 uncultured Solibacteraceae bacterium | reverse complement strand
CAGCGGTTTCGCTCTACCTCTGGCTCTCTATTGTACGGCGGATGCCTAGGCTCGAAGGGAACGATCGATCCTCGTTCTCGCGCCAGGTGCGGAGATACCCACCGACATTTCTTGCCTGTGCTAGGCCGGATGCCGAAGACTCTCTCTGCGACCGGCAATCGCGAAACACCTTGACGGTTTGTGGCCTATGCTGAGACTGACCCCCAAACGGCAGATTTGCGGAGCGTCATTGGATCACAAGGCGTTAATTAATTAAGCCGGCTTGCCGCTGCTGATCCGCGTTGTTACGAGCCTCCGTGACAGGTCCTAAACGGGAGTGGGCAATCCGCTCGCGGCTTCCAGATCGCGATCGAAGTGTTCGCCGCCGCTGCTTCCTTACGCCAGCACGCCCAATATCCGGTCGCGCGTGATGGGCAGGTCCTTCATGCGGTGGCCGAGGGCGTTGTAGATCGCGTTGGCCACGGCGCCCACCGCGGGCACCTTACCCGATTCGCCGATGCTCTTGGCGCCGTAGGGGCCGAGACCGTCGTCACTCTGGATGAACATCACCTCGATATTGGGAGCGTCGCGATGCGTCAGGATGCGCGCACCGTAATAGCCCGGCGTCAGCGGCTGGCCGCTTGCGGGATCATAAAGGAGATCCTCGTGGAGCGCCATGCCGATACCCATCGTCACGGCGCCCTTAATCTGGCCTTCAGCGGTGAGCGGGTTGATGATGCGCCCGCAATCGTGCACGGCGAGATATTTCAGCACGCGCGCGCGACCGAGGTCGGTGTCGATTTCGACCTCCACGAAGTGTGCGCCGAACGCGTTGCGCACCTTACCCGCGGGCATTGAAGGGTTGGGGTCAGTGGCAGCGCTCAGCACATCACTGCCCTTGGGCAGGCCCTTTTCGGCAATCTGCTTTTTCAACTCGCGCGCGGCCTCCACCACGGCGTAGCCGGTCATGATGGTGGTGCGGCTTCCGGACTCGCCGACCGAATACGGGCAGTTGTCGGTATCGCCCCAGATCACGGTGACTTGGGAGAGCGGCACGCCCAGTTCTTCGGCAGCGATCAGGCCCATGGTGGTCTTCGCGCCCGCGCCCACGTCGGTGACACCCACGTGCACGAAGTACCGGCCCTTGGAATCGACGTGGATGACGGCGTTGCTGCGGCCGAGACCGGAGCGGAAGGCCATATAGGCCATACCGGCGCCTCGCTTGATGGCGCCCTTGTCCGAACCCGGCTCGGGACGCCACCGCTTTTTCCATTCGAAGGCCTCCGCGCCGCGGCGGATGCATTCGTCGAGCGTGTAGTTGGTGAACTCGGCGCCATCGGGCTTGCGGACGCCGTTCTTCAACGCGAACTCCACCGGGTCCATCTTCACCCTGTACGCCACGCTATCCATCATCGACTGGAAGCCGAAATAGCCTTGCGGATACTCGGGGCCGCGGAAATTGCCGGAAACGGTGCGGTTGGTGTAGGCCGGATAGACTACGGATTCGGTATGGGCGCACTGGAAGGCATCCATTCCGCCGATTCCGCCGGAGTTCTTGCGGTAGCCGCCCATGCCGCTGTAGGCGCGCAACTGGATCGCCTTGAGCGTACCTTCGCGATCGACGCCGACCTTGAAGTATTGAATAGTCGGCCAGCGGCCGTGCATGCCGATGAAATCTTCACGGCGGGAAAGTTCCAGCTTCACGGGCGCGCCGGCCTGCTTCGCTAGCATCGCGGCGATCAGGTCGGCATCCTGGTTCTGGTTCTTGTTTCCGAAATTGCCGCCCATGTACTGGGAGATGACGCGGACTTTTTCCATGGGAATGCCGAGGTCGCGCGCCATATCGTTGCGGCAGTTGGCAATCCCGCCGGTGGGCGTGTAGACCGTCAGTTTGTCGCCCTCCCAAATAGCCACGGACGCGCGGGGCTCCATTTGCGCGTTGTGCACCAGGGTGGTGCTGAAGCGGTCCTCGAAGACCTGCTCGGAGGATTTCAGAGCCTCTTCGACATTTCCGCGGCGCTGGGCCAGCGGTTTGGATTCATTCTGATTGTTCAGCGAAAGATTGCCCTCAGGCCAGAGCTGCGGAGCGCCAGGCTTGAGCGCTTCCTCGGGATCGAGCACGTGGGGCAGCACTTCGTAATCCACCACGATGCGGGACAGGGCCTCTTCGGCGAGATGCCGGTCGGTTGCCGCGACCGCGGCCACCGGCTCGCCCACGAACCGAAGCGGGTTGTTGAAGGCATAGCGGCGCTGCTTGGTGATTTTCTTGATCTGGTCGTTGTATTGGATCCCGCCGGCCACGCCGCCCGCGCCCCAGACCACGGTGCAGTTTTCATGCGTTAACACGGCCTTCACGCCGGGCATGGCAGCGGCTTTGGAAATATCGATGGAGCGGATTCGGGCGTGCGGGTGTGGGCTGCGGAGGACGCGCGCATAGAGCATGCCGGGGAGGTGGAAATCGCCCGTGTATGTGGCCTTGCCGGTGACGCGCTCGTAAGCATCAATGCGGGTGGTCGGGTGGCCTACAGTTTTGAGCGGGGCCACGGGAGCGTTGGGCGCGTCGGCGAACTGCGCGGTGCCGCCGGTGGGGATGGAAGCACCCGCGGCAGCCATGGCCGCTTCCACGTAACGGTTGTATGCCGAGCAGCGGCAGATATTGCCGGTCATGCCGGCCTGCAACTCGTCTTTGCCGGCGTGCGGATTCTTGTTGAGCACCGCCTTGGCGGCCATTAACTGCCCGGATGTGCAGAAACCGCACTGCGGTGCGTCGTGCTCCATGAAGGCAGTCTGCAGAGGATCGAGTTTCTCGCCTTGAGCCAGGCCTTCCACGGTCTGGATGGATTTGCCATCGGCCCAGACGGCCAACTGGCTGCATGAGTAAACCGGCTTGCCGTCCATGAGAACGGTACAGGCGCCACACTCGCCGCGATCGCAGCCGATCTTCGTGCCGGTGAGCATGAGATGGTCGCGCAGCGCTTCGACCAGCGTCCAGCGGTCCTCGACCTCGAGCTTTTGGGCCGTGCCGTTCACCGTGAGCTGGATGGTGGTGCGCGGCGCGGCGGCAGCCGCTGTTTGGGCATTAATGGCGGGCACTTCGGAAGCCACGACTAGCGCGGCGCCGGTGCCTTCCAGGAACTTGCGGCGAGAAAGGTTATTTTCGCTCATGACAGCACTCCGCGAGTGCGCCCATTATACTGCACGCGAAGATCGGGCGGCCCGCCACACAGCTCAGGTAGCGCCTGAAAAGTGCGTTGATGGGGCGTATACTCGCGCTCATGGCACAAGTGTTCGCGCAGCACGCATCCGCTGGGATATACCACCTGGAAACTCGGTACGTGGGGCCTAATAGGTGGGAATGGTTCGTGCTGGACGCGCAGCAAACGAGAAGGACTCTGTTTTCTGGGGATGCTACTACGCTGGAAGGAGCTAAGAAGGATGCCGCAATGCACGTTGGCCTTTATGCCGAGCTTGTGAACTGGATGCCTATCGGACCTGCAATCGAAGTGCCCGACTAGGCGCCAGATTGTGAGACGCAGTGCCGCCTCGCCTCCGTGGTCGCTAACGCCGCGACGACCGCCCAGGCCGCTTGGCGAAGACCACTTCCACGCAATCGATCTGGCCATCTTCGAAATTCACTGCGGATGCCGCGAGATATAGCACCCAGGTGCGGTAGGTGGCCTCGTCCACCAGCCGCCGGCAGGCCACGGCGTTGGCCGTGAGGTTGGCGACCCAGGCGCGGCAGGTGCGCGCATAATGTTGGCGGACGTCTTCCATCGAAACCACTTCAAAACCAGCGCGCCCGGCATCGCGGACGACCTCGGAAAGACGAATCAATTGTCCGCCGGGAAAGACGTTGCGCTGCACGAACAGGGTCTCGGGCCGGCTGGTGGCGGTCTCGGGCCGTACAATTCCGCGATTCAGGAATAGGCCATCTTCGGCGAGCAGAGAACGGACCTTGCGAAAATAACCGGGCATGCGGCGGCGGCCCACGTGCTCGAACATACCGATGGATGCGATGCGGTCAAACTGGCCAGTGAGACTGCGATAGTCGGTTTGGAGGATCTGCACGCGGCCGCCAAGGCCCGATTTGCTCATGGTTTCCGAAGCGAAATGGAACTGGCGTTCGCTCAACGTGCAGCCCACGCCTTCGACGCCGAAATTGGCCGCCGCGTAGGCGAGCAGGCCGCCCCATCCGCAGCCGATATCGAGAAAGCGCTGTCCTGGGGCCATGTCCAGGTGACGGCAGATGCGCTCGAGTTTCTCGCGCTGGGCCTCTTCAAGCGAGCACTCCGGCCCGGTGAAGTGGCCCTCGGAATACTGCATGCGGGAATCGAGGAACTGCCCGTAAAACTTGTTGGAGCGGTCATAGTGGAACTGAACGTCGCGGGCAGTGGTTCTCCGATCGCGGAGCCGCGTTTTCAGGTTCAGCCCGCCAACCCTCGCACGGACGGTGTTCCACAGGGCACGGGCGCCCGGCCGGCTGCGGGTAAGAAAGAAGCGGACCGCCTGGAAAATGTCGCCGGACACGGTAATCCCGCCTTTGACAAAGGCCATAGCGGCGGAATAGGCGTCCAGGCGGAGCAGATCGCTTTGGGGGATGCGGCCCTCGATCGTGAAATCAGTTTTAGGACGCATCGCGTCGGCGATGGGCCCGCGAGAAGTGGAACCCGGCACGAAGGAGGCCTCTCCCACTATGCCCCGCCGGAGACGAAAGCGACGGGGGAGTCGATCAGCTTTTTGACGTCAGTTCCGCGATCCACCACGACACCGAAGAAGGGCGACATCATCTCTTCCCAGGTCATCTGGCCGTAGTAGACAGTGCGATTGGGATTGGGATTGAACTTGTTGTTGACGGAGTTATCGTAGTGGGCGTCGACGCGCAGCTTGGTCCCTTTGGGAACTTTGATGGAAGTGTCATAGCCGAGCTGCCAGTTGAAATCGTAGTGGGGGACATCGAGTACGACCTTTTTCGTTCCGTCCGGATACTCGAGAGTCCAGGTAGTGTCCTTACCGCGGACGTGCATGTGGGGCATCATGTACACCAGTTCGGCGTCCTGGTTGAAGGTGGCTTCGGCGGACGGGCTCGGCCAGTTTCCGTCGTTTGGTGGAATAGCGAAGATTTTGGGGTCGGTCGTAGCGGAGATCAACAAGGAAACGTAGCGGCGCTGCGGCGCTTCTTTTGCGACCGTGAAACCGATTTTGACATGGTCGGTGACGGCCGTGCCGTTGGGAGTGTAGTGGACGTTGAACACGATGTCGTAACCGGCGGGGATCAGCTTGGCGGCGTTCAGCGGCCGGTAATCCGCGGCGACATTGCCGGGGAGGTAGCAATCCTGCGCAGCGCCGCCGGGACTTCCGCTCTCGGCGAAAATGGCGGCCGCGTCAGCGTTACCGGGGTCCCGCCGGCCCTGACCGCGCCCGACGAAAGTGGGCCCTTTTTCAGGCCTCGCGGCGCCTTCTTCGTCGCGATCGAAATTGGACCACACACCGAGTCCGTATTTCACGCCGGCCATATGAGGAGCGTACCCGGTGCAGATGTGATGAGTGACCGCGGGATGCTCGGGCTTGATCTGCACGGAGGTAACCCAGGTGTCCTGGGTAAAGCCGGTGGGGACGACAACGGTGATCCACTCGACAACGTTATTTTTGGGGGTCGCAGGAACGTCGGTGACCGGCCCGTCGACGATGACATCCGGCTGGATGAGCCAGCCCTCGGGCCATCGGACAGGAGCGGGCGCATCCTGGGGGTTGCCTTCGGGTGCTCCGCTGTCAGCCCATTTGACGATGGCATCGATCTCGTTCGGCTTCAGGGAGCGATCGTTCAGGTAAGGGCCATAATGCGGGTCGGCGGACCAGGGAGGCATTTTCCGCGTGACCACGGCAGCTTTCATGGCCTTCGCCCACGGACGCGCGCTTTCGTATGTAAGAAAGGACATGGGCCCCATCTGGCCTGGTCGGTGACAGGTCTGGCAGTTTTTCTGCAAGACTGGCAGGACGTCCTTATTGAAGGTGACGGAAGCGGATGTGGAAGGATCGGCGGCCATACTCAGGCTGCTTGCGAGCAGCCCGGCAACGGTGAGTCGCAGTACGTACATTGCTTTCCCCCTTACGTTGATCTACGCGAAAAAATCAAAATTATTTTACTGCGAAGCCGAAAGGGGATGGAAGCCAGCCAGGCAGCCAAACCGGACGGAGTTTGCTGCTACAACAGCTCTATGGCTCTTTCTGCTCGAAATCAACTTCCAGGTACGATTGAAGACATTCAAATCGGCGACATTATGGCGCACGTGGTGGTGAAGGTCGGAAACAACCTCGTCGAAAGCGTGATCACGCGGACCAGCGCCGAAGAGCTTCGGTTGAAGAAGGGCGATGCGGTCAAGATCGTGGTCAAATCGACCGAGGTGATGATCCAGAAGGAATGACAAAAAGCCGCGGATGCCGCCGGCGTATCATCTCTGGTAGCGCCTACGACCTCGAATTCCGTCTCCAGAATTTTGCGCAGAGCCTCGCTGACGATAGCGTGATCGTCGCCAAGCAGTATGCGCGCGCGGCAAAGGGGAAACCTCGTAATACGGCTCGCCCTGTAGCAAAATTCCGGCCTCTTTATGCAATCAAGCCGACAGAGGCCGCATATCGGGTAAAAGCCGTGGGGTTATGGGTACCCAATTTCTTGGCCAGCGCCGATCTGTGATATTCGATGCACTTCACTGAGATGCCCAGCAGGTATGCTATCTCCTTGTTACGCCGGCCTTCGGCCACGAGTTGAAGCACCTCGCGCTGGCGGGGTGTGAGGCGGCTGATCGGCACTGCCGGTTCCGCAGGAATTTCCTCGGAGACCTTCCGCGGATCGATGTTGATCTCGGGAGAAATGTAAGTGCCTCCGTCGAGTACTTCATGAATGGCGGTAATCAGTTCCCGGAATGCCGAGCGCTTCAGAACGTAGCCCGAGCCGCCGGCGAGGAAGGCCGCCTTTACATAGGCCCGCACGTCATGCATGGTGACGAAAATGATTTTGGAGTCGGGGCAATTCTTGCGCAGGCGGTGAGCGGCGTCGATGCCGTTGAGCAGCGGCATGGAAACATCCAGCAGCACTACGTCGGGGTGGAGCTGGCGCGCGACGGACACCAGGGACCGCCCGTCTTCCACGGCGCCCACCACGTCGAACTCCGGCTCCAGCAAGCGTTGGAGACCGTCCAGCACCAGCCGGTGATCGTCCGCCAGCAGCAGCCGTGGCTTACTCATTGAGCGCCCCCGCGGCGAGCGGAATGCGAACGTGAACCTGCGTGCCCGAGCCGGGTCGCGCGTTAATCGTCAGTAAGCCGCCTGCGGCAGCCACACGCTCTTTCATGCTGATAAGCCCCAGCGCTCTCTTTCCTTCTACCACGGATGGATCGAAACCTCTACCCCGGTCTTGAACGGTGAGGGTGAGGTCGCCGGCGGCGCTTGCCAGGGTGACGGATGCCCGATGCGCACCGGAGTGGCGGGCGACATTGCGAAGAGCTTCCTGCGCCACCCGGTAGAGGCATAGAGCCACGTTCTTGGGAATCGCGGCAGGCACCTGGCGCAGGCGGAAGCCAACTTTGATCCCCTCCTGCGTGGAAAACTCGCTGCAGAACGTCTCCAGTGCTTCCGCCAGGCCCAGGTGCTCAAGGGTGGAGGGATGAAGCTGGTAAGCCGTGCGGCGCACGTCGTCGGATAGGCCGTTGAGGTGCTTTTCCAGCGCTCGAAGCCGGTCGTGAGCCACATGGTCCGATTGCGGGAGCGTGGATTCGATGCTGCCAAGCTCCACCGCCAGCATAGCCAGCTTCTGGTTCAGATCGTCATGCAGTTCCCGCGAAATGCGCCGGCGCTCCTCCTCCTGGGCATCCAGCAGGCGGCCGGTCAGTTCGCGGAGCTGCTGCTGGCTGGCGCGGGCTTCGGCCTC
>CAZKVF010000104.1:0-6324 GCA_964556085.1 uncultured Solibacteraceae bacterium | reverse complement strand
CTGGCGCGGAAGCAGAATGTTCCTCTGAGCGCTGGCCTGCAAGCCGGCGGAGGTTTCGTAAGTCTGGGGCAGCTTGCCTTGCGGCGGGATGCTTTGCACCTGGGAACCGGCGGGAACGGTCACGATTCCCGCGTTGAAGGTGGGCGCGCCTTGAGTCGGCGCGTTGGGAGTTTTGGGGGTCTGCGGGAGGGGGGCAGGCACGCCGGAGCCGATTACGTCCTCCACGGTGAACGCGAGATACGCGCCGGCGGCGACGCCGGGCTTGAGCTCATATCCTATGGCGCGAGCCAATTGCAGCACGGAAAGGCGCTCCGTGGCGGTGCGCAGATAGGCTTCGTTGGCGATGCGCTCCTGATAAAAAGTCAGGATGTCGGCGACCACGGCCCAGGCATCCATCAGGGCAATGGAGGGGTCGTCGCTCGAGCGGGTGGTGAGCGCCGGAAGGCTCGAACCAAGCTGCGCGATCATCTGCTGGAAGAAGGTCGCGTAGGTTCCCACGCGGTAGGAAATCGCGGGGAGGCCGGGATCGTTCTGCTCGAGGCTGAGCGGCGGCAGGCCCTGGCAGCAGCCGCAGGAGTTCAGGTTGGGGGCGCCGGCGCTGCTCATAATCCGCCCTCCATGAAGAACTGGATTTTGCCGTTCTCCGGGAAATTGGGGTCGTTATCGAGCTGGGCAATTTCCAGCGGCGCCATATCGATTTCACCGGCGGCGGTTTCGCCGTGGGAAACCTGGCCCCATCGCAAAAAATGATTGGGTTTGGGCGGCGTGTCGTCGGTATCGACCCAACGTACGCCCGCGACCTGCATGGCCGCCGCCACGATCCGGCTCAAATACACGGGCTGTCCGAAAGTAAAGTTACCGGGATAGAAGAACCCGGTCTGGCCATTGGGCAGAACGCGGTTGCTGAAGACGTTGTAGAGCGCCTGCTCGACATTGGCGCGCAAATATCCCAGCTGCACGCAGACGGTGAACGCGATATCGAGCGGGACAAAGACGGGCGACTCGATCTGAAGGTCGACTCCGGCCAGGCGAAAGCCGTTGAGGTAATCGAGCAGGCTTTGCTGGAAGGCGGCATCCAGGGGAACGCCGCCGGCGCGGGCCACGGTGACGAACATGGTGTACCAACTGCCGGTCCAGCGCAGCGTGGCCTGTGCTTTGGCGACGCCCGGGAAGGCGCTTGCCAGGGTGCTGTAGTCGGCCGCGGTAACGGCCCTTTGCTGGGTGCGAAACGCCTGGGGGGCGAAGTAACGAACCTGGTCGAGCGTTTCGGGATCGATTCCGCCCTGCGCGGGCAAAGGATTGCGCACGGCCAGGATGCCCGGCGGCGGCTTCAAGACGCCGCCCGTGTCAATGGGCCCCACATAGGCGATTGCGCCCGCGCCCACGTTCCCCGCAGTCCCGTTGCCGATGCGGTAGGTGGCGGCCAATCCGCTCACGGGGAGCGCTCCGAGGATGCCATCGCCAAAGCGCAGCGTGGCGGTCCCATCGTTGGCGGTCTCGACCACGAATTCCCGCGAAAACGGCCCGCTCTCGAGCAACGTATCCTGGGGGAACCATGGGTTGACGCCGTCTGTGAGATTAATGGCGGGCAGGGCGGCGCGCGGATCCTGGAGGGCCACATTCACGGCGGGTTGTTGGCGGGCCTGCGCATCGTTATAGGCCACGGAAAACGTAAGTCCGGTATTTTGGAGCTGCGGGCGGTAAAGGCCGGCGGCGGGAACGATGGCGGGCTGAAGGGCTTCGGAGGGAATGGTGAGGCCGTGGCCGGCGAGCACCAGGTTAGCTCGCGCCAGGCTCACATCCGGTACGGCCACGGGGGAGCCGCCCTGGTCGACAGTAGTCGAGAGGCACAGGGGAAAGGGAAGGGCGTCGGCGCTGTCCCATGCGATCTCGACGATGTGGGTGCCATCGAGCGGATCGGCGCCGAAGATGACGGAGGTCAAGCGCACTACGCAGCGGTGCGACGGGTCGGCGTCGGCGGCGGTGGCGGGGCTGAGCACCTCTTCGAAGACCACGGCATCGCCGGCCGAAAGTTGAATATCCTGCTGGTCATTACGCAGGGTCGCCTGGGTGGCGCCGGCGGGCAGGCAACACTGTTCGTCGCTCCAGGTATAGAAGCGGATGCTGTTGTGGGCCGCGCGCAGCGTCACATCGTGCATGGTTTCGAAGGTAAGCGAGCCTTGGAGCATGGCCTGGGCGACCTGATCGCTCGAAAGCGCGGGACCCGCCAAAGTGCTCAGGGTCAGCAGCGCGGTACCCGGCGAACCGCCTCCCGGGCCGGTGGCGGGTCCGGGGAGCAAGAGGCTGGTCACGCTATCCGCCACCTGGAGGAACACCCAAGCCCGAGCGTCGCAGCCATCGTGCATCTGGTAGTCGAGAAGCCGGGCGTGGCGGCGCACCGAGACCCGCTGGCGCGCCGTCCCGAGGTAAGCCTCGGTGGCGACGGCATCCTGAAAGTAGCTCAGGTGATCGGCCGCATAGGCCAGCACCTCGACGAGGGCCACGCCGAGATCGGCCGGGTTGGTCTCGGTCCAGGCAGGCGTGGTGACGGCCATGCGATCGAGCATGACGCGGCGAAACGTCTCGTAATCCTTCGCCATGTAGTCGATCGGGGGCGCGGGGAGTTGAGGCGGCGGGCAAGGGGGCGGAGTGGGACAATCGAAATCGCTGGGGCAGGTAATGCGAAAGGAAAAATCGACGGAAGCGAGCCGCGGATCGAAGCCGGAAGGCGTGGAGGTGTCGTCGGCGGAATTGACCAGCGTGAGGGTGTAAGTGGAAAAATCTCCGACCGCGCTGGTCACCACGACCACGATTTTGGCGGCGTCGGGGAGGGTCTTAAACTGCGAGACCGCGGTGGCGATGGTCGCTGAGACGATCGTGATGCCGGTGATACGAACTCCGCCGCTCAAGCTGAAATTGGGGGCGGCGAGCGGCGGGTTGGGTTTGAGGAAATGGACCAGCAAGGTATTCCGCGGCGTGGCCACTTCCAGGAAATCGATGCCGGACAGGGCGCCGCTCTCCAGCACGAGGTTGCGCCGCAGCGGGTTCTTACAGGTGAATTGAACGGCCATCGTCAAATGCCTCGCGTGAACTGCGCTACCTGCGCGGTCTGGCTGCCGGCCGGCACAAACTGAACCGTTACAACAATGGTGGAATCCTGGGTGTCAACCGTGACTGCCTGGATCTGCGCCACGCTGCCCAGCCACTGCTGGAGCCCTCCCTGCACCACGAACTGCGTGGCCGCCGCCAACTCGGCACTGTTGGGGGCGAACACCAATTGCGACAGGCCGCTGCCGAAATTGGGCCGATTCACGCGCTCGCCCGCGTTGGTGAACAGCAACTGTTCGATGAGTTGAACGACGTGGGTGTTGTTGTCGGGCGGCGCGGCAGTCCGCCCGCGGCCATCGATGCGATAGGGAAATGCGATGTTGACGGCCATTTTCAAATTCCCGTAACCCTGGTCTGCGACTCCACGATAATTAAGGGAGTGCCGGTGGGCGCGCAGATGGCCTGGCTGGAGAGCACCAGTACGGGAACCCCATTGGCCAAAACACGCGTCGCGCCGGTGATCCACTGAGCGGTCAGACAGGGACCATTGGCCGCGGGCGGCGGCGGCAGCGCGCAACCGGCTACGACGTAAGGCGCCGACAGAGTGGTCACTGGCTGGCCGCTTACCAGGACGCGCGGCTCCGGCGCGGTAGGTTGCGCCTGGCCGCCGTGAGCGCACGTCACCTGCGCGCCGAGATGCAATAAGAATCCCGGCATAGCTACACCACGACCAGAGCGCCCTGATTGATGGTCACGGTCGGTCCGGCCATAATGATGCTCGCGCCCTTTCCGTTTTGAATGTAAATGCCAGTGTCGTTGACGATCAGGGTTGCGCCGGTAGTGCTTTTCAGCATGATGCCGCCGGTGGGGCCGGGCAGATCGCTGATGACGATGCTGTTTTGCAGGGTGGTTTGCAGGACGATATTCGGGCTCGCGGGGTTGCCAAGCAGCGCCAGGGCGGGCACCTCGGCGACCAGGCCCCAGAAACTGCCTGTCCAAATGGGGAACTCCGGATTGCCCTGTTCGAACTCGACCCACACGCCCGAGCCGATCTGGGGGACCATGTATGTGCCCATCTGCTTGCCGGCGAGCGGCAGGCAGGGCAGGGCCCAAGAGGACGGGATCAGCCCGGTGACATCGGGAACCGAGACCTGAATGCGGCCGATCTGCAGAGGATCGATGTTGTTGATCACCGTGCCGCGATATTTTCCGTAGTATTTATTGGTTTCGCTCATGCGGGCACCGTTGGAAGAGTGGATAGGAGGCCGTTGCGGCTCAAGCTGAAAGATTGCTTGTATTCGCCGCGCTTGAGAGAGTGGGTGACGCGCGTCACGTACCAGAGGCCATCGAAAGGCGCGCCCGCGCCGCGCACCCCCACCAGGCGGCGCGCCTTCAAAACCTGCCCGTAGCGCAAGGTATCGAGGGTGCCGGTAGCGGTGGCGACATCGGCCGATCGGGCCGCCTTCGCCAGGCCAATCAGCACCGCGCGCACGGGAGAATATTTGCCGGCTTCATCGATCTTGTCGATGTCTTTCGGTATGGGCGGAATGGCGCCTAAAGGCGGGTTGAGCGGCGTGATGGGCGGAATGGGGATGGGAATGATGGCTTTGCTCATGGGTTCCTGAATAATCACCAGCGGCAGTTTCGCAGACTCCGCGTTGTAGCTGAAGCTCAGGGATTCGACATTGGTGGCCGCATCCATGTCGGTGTTCAAGGCGGGCTGCGGGACGGTGGTTTTGATTTCCGGCCCCCAGTAGGCCACGCTGACGCCGGGAGTGGGGCCCGGCTCGATGTAAAACACGTAGCCCACTTCGTCCGCCAATTGCTTGATGTAGCCGAGGTCCTTTCCCTGTTGGGCGGGAATCGATTGCACGGGTATGGGGATATCGATGAGCACGCTGGGAATGACCAGGGGCACGACGCCAAAGACCGCGTACTTCAAAAGAATCAGGGCCACGCGGGCCTCGCGCGGCATGGCCGGGTAAGGAATGCCGCTGAAATCGATGTAATCCATGACGCGGGTGAGGTCCTCGCCGATGATGGTGAGGGTGGGGTTCTGGCCGCCGCTGCCGGGAGTGACCTGGTGGTTGACCATAACGCCATCGATCAACACCTGCGGAGTGCCGTTGATGGTCACCACGACGACAACGCGCACCAGCGGAATCGAAACACCGCCCGTGAGAAGAAAAATGGTGTAGAGCGGCGAGTTTTTGGCCACCGTGAAGCGCAAGGTGAAACCGCTGGGGGTCTCCGCATTGGAGGTCACTTCCACGGACACGAGAGCGTTAAGAACATCCTGGGACACGGGGATGGGGACGCCCGGGCCGATCATCAGCGTAAGATGGATACCGCTGCTAAGCACTGGGGGCCGCCGGCACTCCTTGCGGCAGCGTGATGGTGAGCACGCGGCCAGGTTGTTCCAGTTCCTCGGGGCGCATGGCGCCGTTGGCGTCGCACAGGCGCCAGAAAAGCTCCGGATCGCCCAGGAAAGTCCAGGCTATGTTATCCAGCCGCTCGCCTTGCGCCACGGCGTGCGTGCCGACGGACGCGAACACGTCCGGCTGCGGCACGAAACGCCGGCGCAGGTAGGCGATACTCTGTCCCGTCGCGGTGGTCAGCGTACCGGTATCGATTCCCAGGTAGCGGCTGTTGGGCGCAAACGGGCTGGCCTGCAAGCCGGTCAATTGAAAGATGGCCTGTATGGCCGCGGCAGTGCTCATCAGATGCCTCCGATCCCCAGCGTCGAGAACGTGCCCGGCGGCGCCAGGGCGCTCATTTTCTCTTTCTGCTGCTGGTAGGCGATGTACAGGCTGCCGCTCTTATCGCTGAAGCCCACGTCATCGACGCTCAACACGCGCAACCCCAGGCTCACCTTGGCGCGAATGGGATTCAGATTGGGATCGAACGCTTCTTCGGTGATTGAGAAGTCGGTGATGCGTACTGGAACGACTCGGCTCTTGCTCCAGACAAACAGGGTGAGGGGCTGTTCCAGGGGGATGATTTCCAGTGATCCAGCGCTTGCCATTGCGTCGTCGCTTAGAAGAGTTTCGACCGTAGGGTTGACCAGCATTTCCAGTTGCGCCAGCTGCGGATGCAGACCGAACTGTACGGCATTGGGATTTTGACTGGGAAACTCCAGTTGATCGCTTGCATCCAGCTCCGCCTCGATTTTGATCGTCTCGACCGCGGGACCGCGCAAACGAAGCGCATCGACGCGAGTGCCGTCCTGCGCGCCCTGCACCGCCTGGATTTGCAGCGTGCGCGACAGCGAGTCCG
>CAZKVF010000103.1:0-15456 GCA_964556085.1 uncultured Solibacteraceae bacterium | reverse complement strand
TCCGGCTGGGACGTCGTTTTTCCCACGCACAGCCGTATCCAGCCCATGAGCGCGTACGGTCTGCTGGCGCCTTTGCGGCACGAGTGGCTCTCGAATCTCGGCAACCTCGCGCCCGAGTTCCGCGCTCCGGCCTGGGACCAGCAACTCCGCTGGAGCGTTCCTTACATGTGGAGCGGCACCGGCATCGTTTACAATCGGGCCGTTCAACCGGCCCCAGCGCGCTGGGCCGATCTCTGGGAGATGCGCCTGCGCGGCCGGCTCACCATGCTTGACGATCCCGAGGACCTGCTGGGCGCATGCCTCAAAAAGCTGGGCCTCCCCTTCAATGCCACGGCAGAGGGCGACCTGCGCCGTGCCCAGCACGAAGCCGTCGCACAGAAGCCGCTGCTGCGCGCTTATCTCAACGCTGAAGTTCGAGATCAGCTTGTAGCGGGCGATGTGCTGGCGGCACAGCTCTGGTCAACTACCGCCCAACAGGCCATCGACAGCGGGTCCCAACTGGCATTCGTTTATCCAGCCGAGGGCTTCCCGTTCTACTGCGATTGCGCTGTAGTGCTGAAGGAGAGCCGCCGGCAACGCCTGGCGCATCAATTCCTGGATTACCTGCTGCGCGGGCCGGTGGCCGCAGCGGCGGCACAGTTCACCTCCACCGCCACGGCCAACGGCGCGGCGCAAGCGCTCTTGCCTGAACGAATGCGCAGCAATCCAACGCTCTACCCGCCAATCGAAGTGTTCCAACGCGGCGAATGGCCCAGGGCCGTGCCCGCGGCCACGCAGAAACTCCGCGACCGGATTTGGACGGAGATCAAGGCAGCGTAGAAGGTCCACCGGCGGCGGGAGACCATCGGCGCCACTTGGCGGAGACTGCCGCGCGGCGGAACATTGGCAGGCGGGAGCGCCTGACCCACACCAAGAGCGTGTCATAATGAACGAAAAACCTTGGCTGAAATCACATCCCTTAAAGAAGCTGTTCGGGAGATGGTACGCGATGGCGACACTGTCGCCCTCGAAGGTTTCACACATCTGATCCCTTTCGCCGCCGGCCACGAAATCGTTCGTCAGGGCCGCCGGAACCTGACGTTGGTGCGCATGACGCCCGATCTCATCTATGACCAGCTGATCGGCGCTGGCTGCGCGTCCAAGCTTATTTTCTCGTGGGGCGGCAACCCCGGCGTTGGTTCCCTGCACCGCTTGCGCGATGCGGTCGAGCAGGATTGGCCCGTGCCGCTCGCGGTCGAAGAGCATGCCCACGCCGGCATGGCCGCCGCGTACACGGCCGGCGCGTCGAATCTTCCATTCGGCATTCTGCGCGGCTATTTGGGTTCCGACCTGCCGCGTTATAACCCGAACATCAAGTTCATCGATTGCCCCTTCACCGGCGAGCGCCTCGCCGCCGTGCCGGCATTGCGGCCGGATGTCAGCGTCATTCATGCGCAGAAGGCCGATCACCGCGGGAACGTTCTCCTCTGGGGCGTGCTGGGGGTGCAGAAGGAAGCCGTGCTCGCCGCCAGGCGTGCCATCGTCACGGTGGAAGAGATCGTGGATCGCCTGGATGCGCCGCCCAATGCCGCCGTGCTCCCCTCCTGGGTTGTGGGCGCGATCGCCGAAGTGAAGGGCGGGGCCTTCCCTTCCTACGCGCAGGGCTACTACAAGCGCAATAACGCGTTCTACAAAGCGTGGGATCCCATCTCGCGCGAGCGCGACACGTTCCAAGCCTGGATGGAGCGGCACATCCTCGGCACCGAAGATTTCGAGGGCTTCAAACGCAGTCTGCAGGGGGCCCCCATTTATGCCTGAGACTGCTTACACGCCCGATGAGATGATGACCGTCGCTTCAGCGCGTATGATCCGCAACGGCGCAGTGCTGTTCGTCGGTATCGGACTCCCTAGCGCGGCTGCCAATCTGGCGCGTCTCACGCATGCGCCCGAAACCGTCCTTATCTACGAATCCGGCACCATCGGCGCTAAGCCGCCGGTGCTGCCGCTCTCTATCGGCGATGGCGAGCTTTCCGAAACTGCCGATGCCGTGGTTTCCGTGCCCGAAATTTTCGCTTATTATCTGCAGGGCGGTCGCGTCGATCTGGGCTTTCTGGGCGCCGCGCAGATCGATCGCTTTGCCAACATCAACACCACCGTGATCGGCGATTACCATAAGCCCTTGACGCGCCTGCCGGGCGCCGGCGGAGCGCCTGAAATCGCGGCGTCCTCGAAGGAAGTCCTCATCACCCTGCGCCACAATAGACGCGCGTTTGTCCAAAAGCTGGATTTCGTCACCTCCGGCGGCCACATGGACGGCGGCGACAGCCGCGACCGTCTCCGTCTCCCCGGCAAGGGGCCCACAGCTGTCATCACCGATCTCGGCATCCTCAGCCCCGACCCGGTGACGCGCGAACTTACGCTCACGAGCCTGCACCCGAGCGTTCCGGTGGAGAAGGCCATCGAAAACACCGGATGGCCGCTCAAGGTCGCGGCCAGCGTCGCCACCACTGAACCGCCCACTGCTACGGAACTGGCTGTGCTGCGCGATCTCAATGCCCGCACGGCGCGCGCTCACGCCAACGGTGCTTAAATGGCTGGCAGCGCTTTCGTTCCCGCGGCCACGCTCTCCTTCACGTTCCAGATCCTACCCTCGCGCGTGATCTTCGGAGCAGGCTCCCTGGAAAAACTGACCGAAGAAATCCAACGGCTGGGCGCGTCGAAAGCTCTTGTCCTTTCCACTCCCGAGCAGCGACAGAGCGGCCTCGAGATGGTGGAGCGTTTGGGCGCGCGTGCAGCCGGCCTGTTCGATCGCGCCGTCATGCACGTCCCTGTCGAGATTGCCGAAGCCGCGCGCGAAGAAGCACGCCGGCTGGGAGCCGATTGCTGCGTTGCCGTCGGCGGCGGCTCCACCACCGGTCTGGCCAAAGCGATCGCTTTGGTTTCCGAGTTGCCGATTCTCGCGATACCCACCACCTACGCCGGTTCCGAAATGACCCCCGTCTGGGGCCTCACCGAAGGGGGCCGCAAGACCACCGGCCGCGATCCGCGCGTCCTTCCCAAGACTGTGCTCTACGACCCTTCCCTCACGGTCACCATGCCGCCAATGCTTTCCGCTACCAGCGGCATCAACTCCATCGCTCACTGCGTGGAGGCGCTGTACGCGCAGGACGCAAATCCCATTATTTCGATGCTTGCCGAGGAAGGAATCCGTGCCTTCGCCCAAAGCCTGCCGGTGGTCGTGGCACAGCCCGGGAATCTCGAAGCTCGGACTCAGGCGCTCTACGCGGCGTGGCTCGGAGGCGTGTCCCTAGGTACCACGGGGCCAGCATTACATCACAAGCTTTGCCATACGCTGGGCGGCAGTTTCAATCTCCCGCACGCCGAAACCCACACCGTGGTGTTGCCGCACGCAGTTGCCTACAATGCCCCAGCCGCGCCGGAGGCTATGGCGCGTGTGGCACGTGCTCTCGGCGCCAGGTCCGCTGCCCAGGGCCTGTTTGACCTGGCCGCTTCCATGGGCGCTCCGATTTCACTGGCGGCCCTGGGAATGAAAGGAAGCGACCTCGACCGCGCCGCCGACCTTGCTGTCCAGAACCCTTACTACAATCCCCAGCCCGTAACTCGCGAGGGCATCCGCGCGGTTCTTGAGGATGCTTTTCATGGGGTCAGGCCGGGCGCGGAGGCTTCATAATGCCCTCGCGACGTGACCTTCTCCGCCTCATTCCCGCACCGCTTATGTCACAAGCCGTAACATCCAACATCCGCCCATTCCGCGTGGCCGTCCCGCAAGCGACGATCAATCACATTCTGACTCGCGTGCGCCAGGCGCGCTGGCCCAACCGCATCGATTCAGCCGATTGGAGTTACGGCGTCAACTGGGACTTCATGAAGTCGCTCGCGGACTACTGGGTCACCCAGTATGACTGGCGCAAAGCTGAAGCCAACCTCAATCGCTACCCGCAATTCCAGGCGCGCGTGGATGATTACGACATTCACTTCTATCACGTGCGGGGGCGCGGCCCGAACCCTTTGCCGCTGATCCTGACGCACGGCTGGCCCGGCTCCGTATTCGAATTCCTGGAGGCCATCGGCCCGCTCAGCGAAGGCGGCTTCGATGTGGTCGTTCCTTCCCTCCCTGGATTCGGCTTTTCTTCCAAGCCCAAGGGCAAGCCGGTAGGGCCCGTAACCACGGCGCGGCTCTGGCACAAGCTCATGACCGGGGTGCTGTCTTATCCCAAGTTCGGCGCTCAGGGCGGCGATTGGGGCCAAGCTGTCACGCTTCAGTTAGCCGCCCAGTTCCCGGATTCGGTGGTAGGCATTCATCTCAACGCCGCGGGTGCGGGCGGGGCGGGTTTCCCGGAACAGCCCAGCGAAGAGGAGCGCAGTTGGCAGCGCGCTACCGTGGCCTTCCGCGCCGCCGAAATGGATTACTTCAACGAGCAGCAACACAAGCCCCAGACCGTCTCCTTCGTCCTTGCGGATAACCCTCTGGGCGCGGCTGCGTGGATCGTGGAGAAGATGAAGGGCTGGAGCGATGCCGGTTTCACGCAAGATCAATACCTGACCAACGTGATGATTTACCTGGTCACCGACACGGCGGACACGGCAGTCTGGTTCTATCGCGGCGCGGGGGAAGAGCCTTCGCAACTGCGCGGCAAGCTGGCTACGCCGTTGGGCTTTGCCGCTTTTCCCAAAGAGATGACTGCGCTCAACCCGCCACGAAGCCTGATCGAGCGAAGCTTCAACCTGGTGCGCTACACGCCCATGCCGCGCGGCGGCCACTTTGCCTGCCTGGAGCAGCCACAGCTTCTGGCCGCCGACATCCGCGATTTCTTCCGGGGAATTCCGCGGAGCTAAGCTTCATAGCTCTGCGCTCGAGGGAGGTCCTGTCCCAGGTAAGAAATGCGCCGAGACGAGTCTCGACGCTGCAGACTGAGAGTCCGCGCCACGAAAGCAACTACTTTCCGTAGCTGACCCGCCAGATCACCTTGCCGGCGTCGTCGGTTACGTAGAGCGCGCCGTCCTTGCCAACGGCCACGCCCACGGGCCGGCCCCAGGCTTGGCCTTGGGGGGTAACGAAGCCGGTGATGAAGTCCTCGTACACGCCGCTGGCGTGCCCTTTATCCAGCGGCACGCGAACTACTTCGTACCCGGAACGCGTGGCACGGTTCCATGAGCCGTGCTCGGCGGCGAACAAGTCGCCTTGATACTCCGCCGGGAACATCTTGCCATCGTAGAAGGTCAGGCCCAGCGACGCATTATGCGGCTGCATCAGCACGTCCGGCACGATCGCTTTGTCCTTTAATTCCGGGTGCTCGCCCTGGTGGCGCGGATCCTGGTGCGCCCCAATGTAATACCATGGCCAGCCGTAGAAGCCGCCCTTCTCGACGTGTGTGATGTAATCGGGCACCAGGTTGTCTCCGAGCTCGTCGCGCTCGTTGACCGAACACCAAACTTCGCCTGTTTCCGGATTCACACCCAGCCCCACTGGATTGCGAATTCCGGACGCATAGATGCCCACGAACTTGCCTTCCGGCGTAAACTCCAGGATGTTAGCGCGACGCTCGTTGTTGTGCCGCTCATCCACGTTGTCCGACGACCCGACCGCGACGAACATGCTCTTGCCGTCTTTGGAGAAGACTATGTCTCGCGTCCAGTGATTACCGTTAGCGGGAAGCTCCGGCACTATGGTCTCGGGTTGCCCGGTGGCCTTCAAGTCGCCGTTTTTGTAAGCGAAGCGGACGACCGAGTTCGTATTGCCCACATAGACCCATTGCGGATTGCTGCCGGCAGGATAGAAATTAATGCCGAAGGGCCGGTTCAAACCAGTGGCGAACGTCGAAACCTCCTCCGGTTTTCCATCCTTATATCCACGCACGATTTTGATTTCGCCCTTGCCACTCTCCGCTACGAAGAAGTCACCGTTGGGTGCGGTGCGGATTTGCCGCGGCATGTCAAACCCCATGGCGTAGAGTTCCACTTTAAATCCCGCCGGGGCCTTCGGCCACGCGCCTTCCGGCCGCGCCACAGGACGGCCGAAATTCGCCGATGACTTCGTGTCATACGGCTTGGGCAGCACATCCACTGTGATTTTGTGAAAAGTGCCCGGAGTGAGCGATGGAGCGTCCGCAAAAGTGTGCAAATCCTTAGGATCGATCTTCACACCCGACGCGGAGAGCACCCACCCGGCCGACACCGTGAGGATGATCGTCAGAACAGTCCACCAGAGCCTTTTCATCTGTCCCTCCTCGCATTTTGTCGAGTAGTATAGCATGCGGTCGAATCCGGGCCGCCTGCCGCTTGCGAGCCTTTGCACGCGGGCACATAATTGGTTACATGCGACTCGCTGTCTGCCTAGTGCTTCTGGTTTGCGGTGTCTTAAGTGTCCTGCCGGCACAAAATAACGCCACGCAGAATAACCCGGCCCAAGATAAGGTGTACGTGTGTCCGATGGATCCCGACGTTCGCTCCAGCAGGGAAGGTGTGTGCTCGCGCTGCGGCATGAAGCTGGTCGCGGGACTTCCCGATCCGGTCGAGTATCGGCTCGATCTCGCCGTCACTCCACACCGGTTGGCGGTTGGTCAGAAGGCGAGCCTCGATTTCGTCGTGCGTGATCCCTGGAAGGATCGTCCGGTGACCAGTTTTCAGGTGGTGCACGAGCGTCTGTTTCACATGTTTGTGGTCAGCCAGGACCTGCAGTTCTTTATTCACGACCACCCGCACCTGGAGGAAGGCGGCAACTTCATCTACGACATCGCGTTTCCGAAGCCTGGCATGTACCGCGTACTCGGCGACTTTTATCCGGATGGAGCCACGCCGCAGCTAATCACAAAGACAGTTATTGTTCCCGGGCCGCCGCCCGCGCCGGTCAAGCTCCTGCGCGACTACTCGGCCAAGGATGCGGAGAACATGCAAGTCTCTATGACCAGTGATCCGCCTCAGGCGCTGGTCGGCCAGAAAACTCAGCTTTACTTCCGCCTGAACCCGGCCGATGGACTCGAAAAATACCTCGGTGCATGGTCGCACATGCTGGCCGGCAGCGACGATTTGATCGATCTTATCCATACGCACCCGCTCATCGCCGATGGCGGTCCGCAGGTGCAGTTCAGCCTAGTGTTCCCCCGAGCGCGTACCTATCGGATCTGGGTTCAGTTCCAGCGCAAGGGCGTAGTCAACACAGCCCATTTTGATGTTCCGGTGAGCGAACTCCAGTAATTTCCCGGTCCTAGTCCCGTCCCCGCGGGATATTGGTCCCGAGCATAGGGGTTTCTCCGGGCTTGGCTTATCAGAAGGTACCAACGCCCGCGGGGCCTAGGACTTGCCGGGTACGGCTAGCCCTTTTCATTTGCGGCGCTTGTTCGCATGATACTCATAAGGTCCCTGGCGCCGGCTCGTTTATTCATACATTTTATTTCGCCGCACCCACGGGGCCGCCACTTCTTCGATGTACCAGAGAATCAGGCTCGCGTGCACTTGCGGACGGCAGCCCGCAGGAGTGCGGGAACTCGGGCTGACACCGGACCGGCAGTTGGTAGTGCACTGGCGCTGCCCGCGGTGCCGGAAACAGGTTTACGTGGTCAGACCCCTGGCCGACTATTGGCGCGAATGTCCCAACCCCGGCGCCGCCCCACTGCCTCTCAAGCCAAGCGACGAATCCGATGACGCCCGTTTTCTCCGCAGTGTAGGAATTCGCCTCTCAGACGAAACTGAATAACGATCGACAACCCCCGATTACACACCGACCCTATCCCCCCCTCCCCATAGTAATCGGGAAATCGGTGATTTATGATACATCTGATTAGGGGAATGAAGTGCCTGTCCGCGCAGGGGAACGCCTGAAGCAGTTGCGGTTGCAGTTAGGGTTAACCACGCGGGAAGTAGCCGAAATGAGCCGCAAAATCGCGGCGGCGGAAGGCAACGAGGAGTTCGCCGTCTCTCACGCCCGGCTGATCCAGATCGAGAATGACGAGTCCACTCCCAGCATCTACAAGTTGTTTACTCTGAGCGCGATTTACGGCCGCTCGTTCACGGGCCTGGTTTCGTTTTACCTCGAGTTGGCCAACCTGATACAGCACAGCCTTAAGGTGGATATGGCGGCGACTCACCCAGTCCATCTGGAAGCATACGACGGAAACCGCCCCGTCACATTCCCGGTGCGATTCGACCCTGGGTTCCAGCCCGGCAAAACCAGCCTGCTCTCCCGAATGGTGGAGGTTTGGAGTGAGATCCCTGCCGCTTTGCTCGAATCTCTCAGCATCCGTAAGATGCGCTACGGCCTGATTGGGCTTGAGGATTTCACCATGTATCCGTTGCTGCGGCCGGGTTCTTTTGTCCAAATTGACGACCAGCAGAAGCCGCAGATCCACATCCCTTACCGTTCGGAGCACGAACGCCCGATCTGGTTCTTGGAGTTGCGGACTGGGTATATCTGCTCCTGGTGCGAACTGCGGCGGGACAGCCTGGTCTCCATCCCGCATCCGCTTTCCCCTTGCCGCACACGGGAATTTGCCTACCCCAACGAGGTGGAAATCGTGGGACGCGTGACGGCGGTCGCCGCAAGGATTGTCAGTTCCCTGGAGCCACTGGCGCAGCCAGTCTCAAAACTTCAAGCGCGATCTTAATATTAGAGATGAAGCAATCGGCGCTCAGAGGATCGCATTTGCCTGGGATCAGAACACGATAGGCTTCAAGCCGCTGCCAGCTGTCCAAAACACGCTCCCGGTCAGCACCGGTGGACTCGATATAAGCTGCCAGTTGGGCCACGAGCGCTTCCATATCGCAGTGCAATAAGTCCAGGAATACAGCCTCGTGGCACGCGGCCAGAGCCGTCTGCGCGGCGGATTCGCCGAAGCGCAATGCCAGCCCATGGTGCTGGTATTGGCCGGTATTATAATCACGAATTCCGGAGAGGTACACCACTCTGCTCACGTCGCCTTGGAGTCCAGCCAGCGTGCGCGTCTCGAGATCCCGGATCGCGCTCTCCCACGCTAATTCCGTCACCAGTGTCACCTGATGCCCGTCCAGCCGGCCGCAGCTGGCAGCACTCCCGAAGCGTTCCCGGCGGCGATGCGTTCACCGAGCTGGGAAAGCAGGCCGGCAAGGCCTTGCAGAGATTGCAGGAAGCGGCGCGTCCGCACCGCACCATACCACGACACAAAGCCCAGCATCATGCCGTAGACTATAAGGAAAAGCCCGGCTGCAAGAAAAAGCTTCACTTCCGCTCCGGGGCGCAAATCAGCGGCGTAACGAACCGAGCGCACATGAAGCTGCAAAAGGCGCTGCGCTTCGCGACGCGTCTGGCGCAGCCAAGCGATAGCCAGCCTGCGGCGCTCACGGACAAAAAGCCGCAGCAAGTGCCGCGATTCGAACGAGGAAATGAACGCCAGATCTTCCGCGGAAAGGCACCGGTCGAGCAGCGTGCGATCGGGGAGCCGGACCGTCGGCTCGAGGCGGTTGGGGGACTCATCCTTTCCCTTGGCTTCCAGCTGCCGGTTTCGGCGCAATACCAGAACGAGCAGCGCCGCAAGCGTAGCAGAAAGACCTACGATCAGAACGAGACTCATGATGACCTCCAGGAGTGCACGAGATGACTTCGGAGCTGGCCCATGGCCCGTATGGTTCGTTCCGACGCGCGCTCGTAATCGCATTCCAGCCGATGGTCCGGTGCGGGCGCTTCCGAATGGGAGGACATGCCAACACACCAGATGACTACCGCGAGATTCCAGCCAGCTTGTAGAATGAGGCTTACGGCGGTGTTGTAAACCAGCCCCGAGCGGACGAGCGCCGTCAACAGCACAACCCGCACCCCGAGATATAGTCCATAACCCACCAGGATGGAGAGGACGTTCTTTCCCATGGGCAGCGCATAATGCGCCACCAAGCCCACCAATCCTAATAGAAGCAGCATCTGCACGACGCGAAGGTCCCGTTCAAATTCAAGAACTGTGGAGCCCATGTTATGTAGAGGACTCCCACAAATTTCAACCAGGGCTTTCGCGCCCATAATAGCTAGCAGAATGCTCATCAGCGTTCGCGCCATTCTACGCACTCCGGGATAAGGCGACAGCGTCCTGGCATAGATCTCCCACGTGACGCCAAAGGCAAGCGTCGCGCAGACAAACTCCGAAATCCAATAGCCGGCCCTGTAGCCATCGGAAGTAACCGGGCCCAAAGACAATAACACAGGAGAACGGCAGAAGACGGCAGCGAGGTAGACCGAGAAGAATGGGTAACGCGTGACCAGATGTGACCAAGTCATTCGACCTAAGGCAACGGCGAGCAATAACATGCCGCCCCACCACAGTAGTGAGCTGGCAAGCCCCATAATGTGAGAATATTAACATAGGAGTAGCCAGTACTAAAGTTCCATGTAGATGGTAATTCTCAGTCAGACCAGTGTAGAAAAACGGCGACAACCGAGGAAGTTCTCTACGTTCGGACGCCCTCACTGAACGTGGAGAGGCGGCACCGGCATCGGTTCGGGTCCCTCGTTCGCAATTTGGACTAGATGAGTCCGAACTGGGGGCACAGGCATCGGTTCGGGTCCCTCCTGCCACAGGCCAGCGGCATGGCTGAAAGCCAAAAAGACGGAGACCCCAAATAGATATTGAATCGAGCGCGACATATCAATTTTCTCCTCAATTAGAATTCCGAGCTCTAAATGAATCGGAAGTTTGATAGTAGGGGGAATTCGCTGCGGTTAGAGTCTTTCTTGTAAAAAGGTCAGGATAGTAACCTTACGGCGTAAGGCCTGGGCGCTCGACCCGAATTACAATCCTTCTGGTCCAGTGACTGAGCCGTGACTCAGGGTTTTTTCAACAAGTCGGTTTTGTGGTGCAGTACCGGAGTTCCAGGGAAGAACGCCCAGCGGTCAGCTTTATGTCCGCGTTGGAACCCCAGGCTGAGATCTGCAACTCTTTCGGACAGACGGGCCAAGCCACGCTGTCAGGCTTTGGAACTGCCAAATGACCGGTTACAACTGTTACCAATTCTGGCTGATAGCGGGACTCTAAGGAATCACTCCTAGACTTTAGAGTGGAATACGTCTGGTGAGGATATTTACCATTGTGCGACTCCGGCATGCACCGGCATTTACCTCGGCTAAACTCAACGTAAGCTCCGGGCCGGCAAAACCTGCGTCCCGATCGGCCCAAACACTGCCGTTCACTTCTTTTTGGCGAGGGCAGTTGACAAATTAGCTTAGGAGACTGGTCGAATGGGTAAATGTTCGGACTGCGGCGAGCGTTGTGGCGAGGGCCGGATGGTTTTGGAAGTTGCGGGCGAAAGGTGTACCTTCTGCTCGTTCGAGTGCCTGATCACCTACGCGGTGGCTAACCTCCGGCGGCGGATTGCCCGGCGGAACAGAAGGGTACAGCGGTACGTTCAGGCGAAGATGCGCTGCCAGACGATTCGTACGAACGCCTCCGCCAAAATCGGCGTTCGTCTCTGACGGGTTTACACGTGCCGTCCCATGGCGGCGCTAGTCACTCTCACTCGCGAAACCAGCACGCTGGAAGCAAAGGCGCAGCCGGCGAGCACCAGCATGCTGACCTGGAAGCCGCCAGTCCGCTCACTTAGCCATCCGATCACGTAGGGGCCAAGAAATCCTCCCAGATTGCCGAAGGAGTTGATCAATCCGATACTCGCCGCGGCAGCAGCCCTGCCTAAAAAAAAATGGGGGAGAGGCCAGAAGCCCGGGTGGGCGCAATAGAACCCCACAGTCGCAAGCGAGAGCATGACGACCATGAGCCAGATATGCTGCGTGGAGAAGAAGCAGGCGGTCAGTGCGGCTCCGGAGACAAAGCGCGGCACGGCGGTGTGCCACTTCCGCTCTCCGGAACGATCGGAGTGCCACCCGGTGAGCAGCATCAAGGGCAGAGCGGAGAGATATGGGATCGCGGCAATCAGGCTCACCTGCGAAGGCCCGAAAGTCGAGGCTCTTTGAACCATTTGCGGCAGCCACAAGCTCAGCCCGTAGTTGGGCGTAAGGCCCAGGAAGAGGATCGCCGCCAGCAGAAGCACATGCGGGTTTCCGAGAGCCTTCCAGGCGGAAGAATGGCGCGTGCGGGTAGCTCGCTCCCGCTCCAATTCGGCGGCCAGCCAATCACGCTCTTCACGCGGCAGCCAGTGGGCCTGCTGCGGCCGGTCGGTCAGATAGAAGAGCGTCGCCGTCCCCAGCGCGATAGCCGGCAGACCTTCGAACGTCAGGAGCCAGCGCCAGCCGTCATAGCCCCACCAATTGGCGCGCAGGAGCAGGGCCGCCAGCGGGGCGCCCACGATCTGCGAAGCGGGGATTGCCGCCATAAACATCGCGACGGCCTTGCCTCGATCCTCCGGCCGGTACCAGTGACTGATGTAAACCACCAGCCCCGGAAAGAATCCCGCTTCCGCCACCCCCAGGAAAAAACGAACCCAATAAAACTGCGCGGGTGAATGGATCCATCCTGTGGCCGATGCCAGGAAGCCCCAGGTGAGCATGATGCGGGCGATCCACTTGCGGGCGCTCCAAACTTCCACCAGCACGGTTCCCGGGATCTCGAGCAGAAAGTACCCGAGAAAGAAAATACCGCCCCCCAAGCCGAATACGCGATCGGAAAATCCCAGTTCGCGCGACATGCGCAGGGCCGCGAAGCCGACATTGGCGCGGTCCAGGTTTGCCACGATATAGCAGGCGAACAGAAACGGCATCAGCCTCCGGTCCACGCGCGCCCGTGTCCGTTCGGCGATCGATGTCCTTGGCGGCACCGCTGCTTGCATCAACCCGGCAGTGTACCAGTTCTGACTTCATGCGGAATGGACGCGTCTCGGCGTGTGCTCGCCGGAGCGATCAAAAGCAGCCGGAGATGCCTTCGCAACCGTGCCGGCTCAACGGGTACGCAGGAAAAAGCGGCAGCACCACGCGGATGGCAGTCGGGCCAAGCTCATCGGCGCCATAGATTTTCGGACTGAAAATTACCGCGAGAGATGTCCTTCGAGTAAATCCTTGTTGTTTTCCATGCACCAGTACTCCATTAGCTCTTCACCGGGCTTCATGCGCGCCAGGACGCGGGTGTTCTTGATCGGCTTGGTGTAAGCCTTCGGATCTTCCCAGGTCACTTCGTACGCCAGGTGCTGCTGGTCGGTGTAGTGGATGCGTTCGATCATGTGGAGCGCGTCGCTCGAGGGGTGCTCCGCGGTGTCGATCCAGGTCTTGCCGTTGAAACCGATGGTGTCGATCACCAGCGTGTCGCCCTCGTACTTGCCGACCGAATTGCCCATCCAGGTAGGTTCGAGGTCCTTGGGATGATCGCGGCCGTCGGTAGCGACGACATGGAAGATATTGTTGGATTCGAAAAGAACTGCCATGCGCTGCGCGGTCTGTACGATCTCGACCGGATATTCTACCTGCCATGCGCGCGCGTAGCCCCACGGCAGACAGTGCGCGGAGTAATCGAACCGGTGCGTCACGTCTTTCCACTGCGCCAGGCCCCAGTCGGTGAAGGAAAGCTCACCGCTGCCCTGCTGAGAGCAGCCATGCGTGCCGGCGGCGCAGGAGTTGCTGTTCTTGGTCACATCGAAGACTCGGGGGTGGTCCCAAACGCCGTTGAAGTCGGGCTTGCCGTTGGGCAGGCGTGGAATGTCTCCCGCTTTCCCCGTTTGGCTGCGGGCCGGCGAGGGCACCAGCAACAGCGTCGTTGCAGCGGCAACAATCCAGAGCGGGCGCACGAAACGAACGTTCATGGAATCTCCTCCATGGCGACGAATGGTATCACAGGGAGAAAGCCCGGAGCAGGATTCGTCAAAAGCACCGTGGGCCAGACCGCCGGCGAAAGTCTGCAGATGGATTTGAAGAATTGACCTGTGTTGGAAAGTCTACGGTGACGGTGAGCTAGGGTTTTGGGCTGGGGGATTTTCGTCTTTAGCCTGTTCACTGATTCATTGCGAGGTTTTCCGTAGGTGAGTTATACTCCAAAAAGATCCCAGTTTTCTGAATACGTATAGACCGCCCGAATCGTCAATATAGATATTCAGAGCGTGCCGATCGGAAGGCGAAGGGCTGTGTACTTCTGGAAACGCGCTGCTATTGCGTCAGCCTCAATAATTGTTTCGACAATCGTGGCGCTGGGTATCGAACCGTCTTTGGGTGACAGGTCTCCGTTTCTTCCGTTTACGGTTGCCATCATTGTTTCGGCATCGTACGGCGGCTTCTTGTTTGGCATCGGTGCGACAGTAGCGAGCTTTCTTATCGCTCACTACTTTTTCATTCCTCCTTTGCATCATTTCGTTCCTACAACGGATCACGGCCTCATGCTTCTCGCGCTCTTTGTAGTGGTCGGTCTGTCGATTAGCCTGCTCCAAAGCAGAGTCACCGCGGCTAATGACAGACTCTCGGCGGCCAATCAAAGCCTGCTTAGGAGCCGGGAGCAGATCGAGTTGGCTTCGGAGTCGGCCAAAATCGGGTTCGCCGAATCCCTCGAGGGAGGCAAGGTGATTTGGACGCCGGAAATGGAGCGGCTGTGCGGTCTTGAGGTCGGGACTTTCGAAGGAACCATTGCCGATTGGCTAAAACGGATTCATCCGGAAGATCGTGCCGGTTTCGACGACGAGCGCCGCGAACAAGTCGAGAAGCGAATTCCGGAAATCAGTTATGAGTACCGGATCCTGCTTCCAAATGGCCAGACGCGGTGGTTAGAGGCCCGTCGGCGGCTCATCAGCGAACGCGGTGGGTTGACAAGAGTCGTAAGCGCCAATGTTGATATCACCGACCGCCATTCCCTGGAGCAAGAGCTAAAAGAACGATCCGATGACTTGAAACAGTCAAACCAGGAGCTCGAAAAGTTCGCCTACCGCGTGGCGCACGATCTGCAAAGCCCCGTTCGGGCGATCGGAGCACTGATTCAGCTCTTTGTAAAGCGCTCGGGAATCGGACTCGACGAAGAATCTCAAAAGCTGCTGGCGATGATTGTGGATAGCGCGGGACGCATGAGACTACTGGTTCAGGACACACTCGAGCTTGCGCGAGCAACACATAGGGAGATCAGCCCGGATCTCGTCGATTGTGAGGCCGTCGTTCAGGTCGCCATCCGCGAGGTGATCAGTGATCGTCCGGGAGCCGTGGTTTCGACCAGCGCACTCCCGACCCTTCGCGCGGACCGGGCCCAATTGTTGCGCCTTTTCGAAAACCTGATCGGGAATGCCGTGAAATACTGTGGGGAACGTGTTCCACAAGTCAATATTGGCGCTGAACTGCAAAACGGTGAATGGGTGTTCTCTGTACGGGATAACGGAATCGGCATTGACCCCGCTGATCACGCGCGAATCTTCGAAGAGTTCCAACGCTTACATAACGGTTCAGATTGCCCCGGCAGTGGCCTTGGGCTATCGATCTGCCGCCGAATTGTGGAGCGCCATCAGGGACGCATTTGGGTCGATTCCATGCCTGGCGAAGGGTCGACCTTTCGATTCACACTTCCCGCAACGCCGCTCGAAAATCAGTTC
>CAZKVF010000102.1:0-18586 GCA_964556085.1 uncultured Solibacteraceae bacterium | reverse complement strand
ACTTCATCCGAGTACGGCTTTCCGTTTATGGTGAGAGAAATTCGTCGTTGCATGGGGTTGGACGGTCTTTGAAGTTACCAAGAAACCGCCCGAAAAGCAAAGGAAACAAGGGCCAAAGGGAGAGATGACGCACCCGGGGGCCGAGCCCGCTCTTTGAAAAAACCCGCCGGAGGCGCTGACCCAAATTTACGAAACGAACCGATAAGGAAGCAAAGCGCCTGTTTGAATGCCCCAGACAAATCGAAGCCAATTTCCGGGGGCTTAGACCAGCGATCCACACACCTTATCTTATGTAGGGCGGCGAGCCGGTTCCCCAGGCCGGCATCTGGAAGTATTTGGCAGGCAAGGAAGCATTGTTTCCAAAGAGACGTGATCGGTCGAGTCCGACAAACGGTATCTGTACGGCAGAAGGTCGACAGACGGAAGCGTCGGTCCCACCGCCAAACTGGCCGATCCCGGTAAACTGAAGGTTCCGCTCCGTCTTTTTGGGTACGGGGTGCGTCTATGGTCCAGGAGCCAGAGATTTGATATTTCGGGCGGTTGAAGATGCCGACCTGATCCAGCAGGCCGCACGGGGCGCGGTGGAGGCCTTCAACCTCCTCGTGTCCCGGTGGGAAAAGCGCGTTTACAATTACCTCCTGCGGATCACCGGCAACCGCGAGGACGCTCTGGACTTGACCCAGGACGCATTCTTGAAAGCGTACCAAAATCTTCGCAAGCTGGATGATCCGAGCCGCTTCGCCCCGTGGCTATACCGCATAGCCCACAACGAAGCGCACTCGCTGTTCCGCAAGCGGCGCCCCGAGGCCGACGGCGTGGAGCGGGAAGAAGAAACCGGCGGCGGAGTGTTGGTAGGCGGAAGCACGGTCTTCCCGATGGAATTGACCCTGGCGGTGGCCAGCGCGCTGGACCGGCTTTCGCCGGAGCAACGCGAGGCTGTCGTGCTGAAGGTTTACCAGGGATTCAAGTTCGAAGAGATGGGCGAAATCCTGGAGTGCCCCGTTTCCACGGTCAAGTCCCGGCTGTATACGGCCTTCGAAATCCTCAAAGCCCAACTGGCTCCAATTAAGGCACGAGGTGTCTCATGAGCTGTTCGCCATTCGATCTGAGGGATTATTTCCTTAAAGAGCTGCCTGGACCCGAAGGGAAACAGGTGGAAGTACATATCAAAACCTGTGCAGCGTGCCGGGAGGAACTGGAGCGGTTGCGGGTGACCGAAGCCGCGCTGGTTTCGCTCCGGGACGAAGAGATGCCGCAGCGGCTGGCTTTCGTTTCCGACAAAATCTTCGAACCGTCGCCGGTGCGGCGAGCCTGGGCGGCATTCTGGGGGTCCGGCGCGCGGCTGGGATTCGCTTCGGCTGCCATGCTGTCGGCTGCACTTGTGATCTACACAGTGGGCGCCGCCCCGAAGGGCGGCGGCAGGGCAGCAGCCCTGACCCCACAAATTCAGGCGGCCGTGGACCGGGCCGTTGCGGCCAGCGAAGCAAAACTGGAGCAGCGGATCGCCGCTGTTCAGGAAGAGAACCGGAAGGAGCGGCGGCAACTGGTGGCGTGGGCCGATTCATTGATGGATTATTCGCGACGCGAGGAGCTGATGGTTGTGCGCAGCAACTATGGAGGGCGGCAATGAGACTCGCAATCTCGCTTCTTGTGGTTGGCGCCGCGTTTGCCCAAGGGCCGCTCAAAGTGGCGGCGGTCAATCCCGGCAGTGCTCCATTAGCTGCGGCGTCTCCGCGCCAGGCGATTGCCGACGTGGAAAAGCACCTCGACACGAGACTCGACCAGGTGGGCGGCAAAGACCGGGTCTACATCCTGGGGCTGACGCGCGGACTGTATCTCGCAGGCTATGGCGCCGTGTTCACTTCCGAACTCGACCTGATCGAATCGCCGCGTCCCAATCCATTCCATCAGCAGATTGGGCCGCAGGAAGCCGCCGCGGTGCGCCAGCGAAAGATGCAGAACCTGGCGCTGCTGCGGAAGTCTCTGCGCGACCTGTGGACCGAAGCAGCGGGGATGCTCGGCTCGATTCCCGATACCGACCAGGTCGTGGTAGGGGTGCGCCTGCTGTACCAACCTTGGGAGGACACCTCCGGCATGCCCACGCAAATCGTGTTGAAGGGGTCGCGGAAGGGCGGCCCGGCGGGCCTCCAGATGGAAGAGCAGTAGTGTCGACGGCTCCTGATGAGCGCTCCCTGACGGTCGCGGCACCGTTACATCGCCGGCTGGGCGAGATTCTCATTGAGCGGCAGAAGATCGAGCCGGAAGACCTGGAGCGTGCGCTCGAATTGCAGCAGGAGCGCGGCGATAAAATCGGCAAAATCCTGACCGACATGGGGCTGATCGCCCAGCGCGACGTACTGGCCGCGCTCTCCGATCAGCTTGGTCTTCCGCTGGTCACGGTGGAAGGGCCGCCGCCGGCGGCCCCGGAACTGGACGGCTTGCCGGAGCGGTTCCTGCGGCAATGCCGCGCGTTTCCCGTCGCGCTAGCGGATTCCACACTCACGCTGGCGATGGCCGATCCGCTGGACTTCGAAACCGTTGCGGCAGTGCGCGCCTTCTGCGGATTCCAGATCCAGACGGCGCTGGCGGCCGAGCAGGAGATCCTGGACGCCATCGACAAGCACTATGGCGAGAGCGAACGCCAGACGCTGCTCACCGCAGGCGATGACGAGCAGGCCACGGCCGATCTGGAACACCTGCGCGACATGGCCAGCGAGGCCCCGGTCATCCGCCTGGTGAACGCGATGATCGCCGACGCCATCGAAAAGCGCGCCAGCGATATTCATATCGAGCCGTTTGAAAAAGAGTTCCGCGTGCGCTTCCGCGTGGACGGCGTGCTCTTCAACCAGGAGCCGCCGCCGCGCGAATTGAAGGCGGCCATCATCTCGCGCCTGAAGCTGATGGCCAAGCTGAATATCGCCGAGCGGCGTCTGCCGCAGGACGGGCGCATCAAGTTGAAGATCCTGGGCCACGAGGTAGACTTGCGCGTCTCCACGCTGCCCACGCTTTACGGCGAGAGCGTGGTGATGCGGCTGCTGGACCGCTCGGCGGGCGATTTCTACGACTTGCGAGGGCTGGGCTTCGACGACCGCATGCTGGCGCGAATGGAGCATTTTACCTCCCTGCCGCACGGCATGTTCCTGGTTACCGGTCCCACGGGCAGCGGCAAATCGACGACGCTCTACTCGGCGCTCAAGCGCATTAACCAGCCGGACCGCAAGATCATCACCATCGAGGACCCGGTGGAATATCAGATGGATGGCATCAACCAGATCCACGTGAACCCGCAGATCGGCCTGACGTTCGCGGCAGGGCTGCGGCACATCGTCCGGCAGGACCCGGACGTGATCATGGTGGGCGAGATCCGCGACCGCGAGACAGCCGATATCGCCATCCGAGCGGCGCTCACCGGGCACCTGGTGTTTTCGACGCTGCACACCAACGACGCGCCCAGCGCCATTTCGCGGCTAACAGACATGGGCGTGGAGAATTATCTGCTGACCTCTTCCCTGGTGGGCGTGCTGGCGCAGCGGCTGGTGCGCGTGATCTGCCAGCATTGCCGGGTGCGCGGAGAGCCGACGCTCTCTCCGGAGGGCGAGTTGGTCGAGACCTACCGAGGCGCGGGTTGCGCGGAGTGTAACGGCACGGGATACAGTTTTCGAGTGGGCATCTTCGAAATGATGGAGTTGAATGACGACATGCGGCGGCGCATTATGAACAACGAAGACGCCGGGGCGCTGACGCAGGCGGCGCGGCGTAACGGCATGCGAACGCTGCGTGAAGACGGCTGGCAGAAGATAGGCCAGGGGCTGACCACGGTGGATGAAGTAATGCGGGTGACGCAGGAATTGTGATGCGCATGAGAGCTCAAGACCGCTCCCTCACGGTCGCGGCTCGGTTGTGTGGTTTCTAATGGCGACCTTTTTTTTCAGGGCGGTGGCAGCTGATGGGCGCATGCGCAGCGGCAGCCTCACGGGCGATAACGAAAAGCTGGTCACACGCGAACTGCGCAAGCAGGGGCTGACGCCGGTTTACATCGGGCCCACGCCGAAAAGCACGTCGTTCGATCTGAAGCTGCCTTCGTTCGGCGGAGGCAGGCAGCGCGATGTCCTGTTTCTCACCCAGGAACTTTCTACTTTGCTGAATGCGGGCGTACCGCTCGACCGCGCACTCGCCATCACGGCCGAACTCACGGTGCGGCCGGAATTTCGCTTCATCGTGCTCGATGTCCTGCGCGTGCTGAAAGGCGGGCGCTCG
Source organism: uncultured Solibacteraceae bacterium (assembly GCA_964556085.1). Classification (GTDB taxonomy): domain Bacteria; phylum Acidobacteriota; class Terriglobia; order Bryobacterales; family Bryobacteraceae; genus PSRJ01. The sequence goes on along the minus strand of CAZKVF010000102.1, from coordinate 14,329 downwards.
CTGGCCGACAGCTTAGCCACGCACCCGGAGTATTTTTCCGACTTGTACGTCAACATGGTGCGCGCCGGCGAAGCTTCGGGCGCGCTGGCGATCATCTTCGAGCGGCTGGCCGACTTTGAGCGCACCCGCGACGATCTGCGGAATTACATTATTTCGTCGATGGTCTACCCCGGACTATTGACGCTGGTCGGCCTGGGGTCGATTTTCCTATTGTTGAATTTCGTGGTGCCGCGCTTCGCCGCGCTCTTCGCCGATTCGCGCATGAAGATCCCGGTGCCCACGCAGATGATGCTGGTGGCCAGCCAGTTTGTGCAGGCGTACTGGTGGATGGGCGCCGCGGCGATGGTCGCCGTGGCGATCGCCTGGCGTGTCTACACTCGGACACCGGCCGGGCGCTTTTGGTGGGATGCCGCGCGCTTGCGGATTCCGCTGCTGGGCGACGCGCTCCGCAAAGCCGAGACGGCGCGTTTCGCCCGCGCGATGGCTACGCTGCTGGCGAACACCGTGCCACTGGTGCAGGCAATCGCGATTGCCGCAGCGACCTTGGGCAATCGCATGATCGCCGGCGCTATGACGGGCGTGGCCATGGGTGTGAAGCGCGGGGAGGGCATCGCGGGACCGCTGCGCAAGGCCGCCGTGTTCCCGCCGCTCGCGGCGCACCTGCTGACGGTGGGCGAAGAAACCGGGCGGCTCGACGCGATGTTTCTGCGCATGGCCGATATTTATGAGAACGACACGCGCGCCTCGATTAAGCGGTTCACGGCTATCTTCGAGCCGATCGTGATTCTGCTGATGGGCGTGATCGTGGGCGGGCTGATTTTGAGCATGTTGCTGGCAATTACCAGCATCAACGACGTGCAGGTGTAAACCATGAAGAAGGCACATACGGGTGGGGCAGGCGCTTCCGCCTGCCAATCGAAGCGGAAAAAGCGATCGCGGGCGGGCGTCACGCTCATCGAGATGCTGGTGGTGATGACCATCATCGCGCTGTTTGTAGCGCTGGTGGCACCGGCGATGTTGAAGCGCGGCGATACGGCGCGCGTCACCGCCACGCGGACGCAGATCCACAATTTTCAGACGGCGCTGGGCGCGTACAAACTCGACACAGGCACTTTCCCGAGCACAGAACAGGGCCTACAGGCGCTGCGCGTGAAGCCGGAGGGCATGAACCTATGGGGCGGGCCGTACATGACGCAGGACATTCCCAAGGATGCCTGGGGACACGATTTCATCTACAAATATCCCGGCGAACACGGCGACGAGCCGGACATCGTTTCTTACGGCGCCGACGGACAGCCGGGCGGCGACGCTCTGAATGCCGACATTGTCAGCTGGAAGAACCAGTGAGAGCGATGTTTAAAGTGGGGTCAGGGCTTGAGAGCAAGGTGGGGCAGGCGCTTTCGCCTGCCAGCCAACCCTTGGTTAAGCTTCCTGCGCGAGTGAGACACGTGTCTTCACTTCCCATCCGGCACTCGACCAGGGCCAAACGGCCGGATTGGCTATTAGGCCGGCCGTGACCGGATTATGCTCCACGTAATGCACAAGCCAATCCAGTTCCGCCTGATCTCGCACGCGATGGTCGAACGATTCATCCTGCCAGAAGGTCTCCCCCGACCTGCTCAGGATGAGATTGGCTTTTCTAGCTGTGGAGCCTTTCAACCAACGCATGATCACAGGCAAGGGCTGTTTGGGCAGCATCAACAAGTGAACGTGATTGGGCATGATGACCCAAGCTCGAAGCCTGTAGAACTCCATCTCACTCTCGCCATGCTGAAGCGTCTCCGCAACCATGGTGGCGATTCGCGGATCGCGCAGCCAGACCGGTCCGAACGCGGCTTTGTCGGTTTCACGGTCAAAAGCAATGAAGCTTTTGCCTGGCGAAAGCGCCTGGCCCACCTGGCAGGCGGAAGCGCCTGCCCCGCTTGGCAGTCCGAAGCGCCTGCCCCATGGCAGCGAGCCGGCGAGACGCCACGTGATGAAAAGGAAGGCCTCCTCGGAAACCTCAGGAAGCCAGTGCGGAAGCTTTCGACGGTAGAACATAGGCGATTGGCAGGCGGAAGCGCCTGCCCCACATTTAGTGGGCACAGGAGGAAGAAAATCTCCGGTGTCACCTTGATGGAGATGATGGTCGTGGTGACGATCATCGGCTTGATGGCGGGTATTGCGTTTCCGGCGGTATCGGCGGGGCTGGACAGTGTGCGGCTGCGGTCGGCGACGGATTCGCTGGCGGCTTTTCTCAATGCCGCCGTGGTGCGATCGGAGCGGCGGCAGGAAGCCATTGAGCTGACCATCTCGCCTAAGGACGGCAGATTAGCGCTATATGCGAACGAGCCGGGGTTCACCCGTGAGTTGACCATGCCGGATGGCATAACTATTGAAGCGGCACCGGAGAGACTGATCCTGCTACCGGGGGCGTCGGTACCGGGGATCGGCATACAGGTGGCCAACCGGCATGGTTCGCGCCGCGTGGTTCACCTCGATCCGATGACGGGCTTTCCGCGTGTGGAGGCCGTCGAAAGCAAGTGAAAAACACCCGCGGATTCACGTTGCTCGAAATGATCGTGGCCACGGTGATTCTGGCCGTGGCGGTCGTCGGCGTGATGGCGGGCATTTCCGGAGCGCTGCGCAACGCGGCACGGCTCACCAGCTATGATCGCGCGGTGCAACTGGCCCGGCTTCGCATGAACGAGTTGGTGCTCGACGATCGCCTGCCGCGCAACAGTGTTATCGAAGGCGCTTTTGATCCGCAACAGGCAGGCGGGCTGGACGCGGGCTGGCGGGCGCGGGTAACTCTATTTGAAAAACCTCCGGCTCAAGTCGTGGGTGAGATGGGGATCGACCGGATCGAGCTGGAAGTCTGGTGGCTCGCCGGCGCGCAGCGGCGGACGTTTACTTTGGACGGATACCGGCCGCATGCGCTGCGGCCGGAAGACATTACTCCGGCGGTGCCTCAATGAACGAACGAGGCGTCACGCTGCTGGAAGTCCTCATCGCTGTGACGTTGCTGAGCCTGCTTTCGGTGGCGATGTTTATGGCCATGCGCATCGGCTTGAACTCGTACGCCAAGGCGGACACACGGCTAATGGACAACCGGAGGGTGGCGGGCGCGCAGCGGATCGTGGAAGACGAGATCGAAGGCATGATGCCGGTGATGGCCACGTGCATGGGCGCGGCGGGCGGCACTGGTCCGCGCATCCCGTTTTTTCAAGGCGAGCCTGATGTGATGCGACTCGTGTCGGCCTATTCACTTCAGGGCGCCTGGCGAGGCCAGCCGCAGATTCTCGAACTGTTCGTGGTCCCGGGCGAGAACGGGCAGGGCGTGCGCCTGGTAGTTAACGAAACGCTGTACACCGGGCCGCTCGGTGCGGGGCGTTTCTGCACGGGGCCGCGGCAGTTCGTTCCGGTGAATGCCGGGGCGCTCTCGTTCGTGCTGGCGGATAAGCTGGCGTACTGCCGGTTTGCCTTCCTGATGCCTGCCGCCAACCCGGGACAAGCACCGCAATGGAAACAGATCTGGACCGCGCAGACGTGGCCGTTAGCGGTGCGGATCGATATGGCGCCGCTCGAGGCCGACCCGTCGCGGGTGCAGCCGATTTCGGTGGTGGCGCCGGTGAGGGTGCACCGCAGCCCGGAGATTCGGTATGAGGATTTGCAGTATTAGGGGGGCAGACCGCTCCCTCACGGTCGCCGCTCGGAGAGAGAAAGGCAGCGCGCTGCTGGCCGTGCTGTGGGTCTCGGCGGCGTTGGCGGCTATCGGGTTTTCCCTGGCCAGCACGGTCCGTAGCGAAACCGACCGCGCCTCCACGTCGGTCGACGGCTTGCGCGCTTATTACCTGGCGTCGGGAGGCATTTATCGTGCAACCTACGAGTTGCTATGGTCGGTTAACAACCAGGGTAAGCGTCTGATCCCAAAAGGCTCTACTCAGGTCGAATACGCCTTTCCGACGGGCAATGTCCGCGTGGAGCTCCTGCCCGAGCAGGGCAAACTGGACGTCAACACCACGCCACCCGAGGAGCTCTACCGCCTGGGTGTGGCCCTGGGCCTGGACCCGGAGCGGGCACGCGAAATCGCGCTGGCCATCGTGGATTGGCGAGGGCCGCCCACGGCCGGAGGTTTCGACGAATATTATGGGGCGTTCACGCCGTCTTTTCGGGCGCGGCATGCGTCTTTTGAAGAGATCGAGGAATTGCTGCTGGTGAAAGGAGTGACTCCGGACATCTATTACGGAACTTATGTCTCCAACCCGGAGGGCGCCGGAACGGGGCTGCTGGCCCGGCAGGGACTGGTGGATTGCCTGTCGGTGTACGGCTCGCGAAGCGCAGTAGATGCCAATACCGCGGCGCCGGGGGTTCTGGCGGCGATCGGGTTGCCCCCGGATGTGGTGAGTGCGCTGGTGGCAAGACGCCGCGTCGAGCCGTTTACGGGAGGCACGCTGGCGGATTTTCTCAGGGCGTACGGGGTTGCCAGTCCACGATTGCGCCTGGAGGGGAATTCGATCGTAACCATGCGGGCGACGGCGCGGCTGCGCCTGCCCGATGGCAAATTATCCGATTTGCGGCGCACGGTAGCCGCACAGGTGAAATACATGCCGCCGGGGTACGATGCCCCAATCCATATCCTGCGGTGGTACGACGCCGCGTGGAGTTTCTGACATGTCGGAGCCGGTTTCGCAAGACGCTCGCGCGGCTTCTCTCGATTTCAAGAAGCTGCTGGCGTTCGGTTCGGGAATCGGCATCGAGGTGGGGGTGTCGGACTTGGAGGTGGTGGCCGTTCGTGTGCGGCCAGCGCGAATTCAGGTGGCCGGGCGGGCGACGATCGCGAACTTTGCGGCGCGACCGGCGGGCGAGTGGGGAGCGGAATATGCGGGTTTTTTGCGATCGGCTGGAATGAGTCACGTGAGCGCGACGGTGCTTCTGCCCCGGCGTGAGGTGATCGTGCGGCAAGTGGCGATGGCGGGAGTGGCTCGCAGGGACCGCGCCGCGGCGATCCGGCTGCAACTCGACACGCTGCACCCGTATGGCGAAGAGGATGTCGCCTGGGACTGGACCGCCGTCAGCGAGAGCGCCGTGCTGGTCGGGATCGCGCGGCGCGAAGTCGTGGACCGCTATGCGCGACTGTTCACAGAGGCCGGCGTGGCCGTGGCGGGTTTCACTTTCCCAGCGGCGGCAGTGCACGCAGCCATCCGCTTAGATGGAAGCTCGGGGCAGAGTTTCCTGGCGCTGCGGCGGACAGCCTCGGGTTCGGTGGAGGCATATGGCGAGAGCGCGGCGCGGCCGGTGTTCAGCGCGGAGTTTCAACTCGCTCCGGAACGCGCCGCGGCCCTGGCGCTGGCCGAGCTGCGTCTGCCTCCAGAAACCGAGCCGCGCACCCTGGAGGAAGTGCTGCCGAAGCCCTTTCAGAATCCGATTGAGAACGATCTCTCCCGCAATGCACTACCGTACGCGACCGCGCTGGCTGGGGCCTGTCCCCGGCTGGCGCCCGCGGCGAATGTGCTGCCGCAGGAGCACCGCCGCTCGAGTTCGCGGGCCATATTCATTCCAAGCATCATCCTGGGAATGCTCGTGATTCTGGCGGTTGCGGCGATGGCGGCCTACTCGCGGATCGCGGATCAGCGGTATTTGCGGAAGATCGAGGCGGAAATCGCGAAGCTAGAGCCTCAGGCGCGCCGCGCAATAGATTTGGACCGCGAGCTGGAAGTCACGCGCGCGCGGGCGCGGCTGCTCGATCAGTTTCGCGGCCAGACCCGCGCCGACCTGGACGCGTTTCAGGAATTGACCAAGCTGCTGACGGCGCCGGCGTGGAGCAACTCGATCACGATTACGCGCGACCAGGCGCGCATTTCCGGGGAAGCGCCGCAGGCCGCACCGTTGCTGCGCATTTTGGATGCGTCTCCCTTATTCGAGAACTCCGAGTTTCTGGGCATTGGGAAAGGCAAGGACACTGAAACATTTCAGCTCAGGACTAATCGGGAGAAGCGGCCTTGAACCTGGCGATTGGCGCACTCGACCGCAAGAAGCTGGCGATCCTGCTGGTGGGCCTCGCCCTGCTGCTGATTCGCCTGGCGACCCTTTTCCGGGATACGCCCGCCCCCGTGGTGGCTTCGGCGGAATCGGTTCCGATCGCCGAGCGGCGCCTCGAGCGAATGCGCCAACTGGCATCCACGGTTCCAGGCGAAGAGGCCCTGCTCCAGCAGGCGCGAGCCGAGCTGGCGTCGCGGGAAGCGGGCATCCTGAAAGCCGATACCGCGGCGCAGGCGGGGGCGCAGCTTCTGGACGTGATCCGGCGCGCGGGCATGGCCAACGGCATCGACGTGCGCGGCGCGGAGGAAGTGAACCGGGTGAAGCCGCTGGCCAATGACTACGGCGAAGTTTCGGTGACAGTGACCTTCACTTGCGGCATCGAGCAACTGGTAAACTTCCTGGCCGGGCTGGCCAATGAACCGCAAATCCTGGCAACCAACGAAATCAATGTTTCGGGCGGCAACGACAAAAACAAGAACGTGCAAGTGCGTCTAAGCCTATCAGGCGTGGTGCCCAAGAAGCTGGTGCCGGAACGGAAAGGGGCGCTGCCGTTTTGAAACGCAAACTGTTGATCTTGAACCTGGGCCTCGCGGCATTCCTGGCATATGCCGGGTTCGCGTTACGGCAGGCGTGGCTGGCGGAAAAGGCGCGCGAGGCGGCGGAGTTGAATAAGAGGGTGAAGCCGGCCGCGCCCCGGCCATGGACGCCGCTGGCAATTGCACCCCCAGTCGTGCCGGCGGGCTATGCCGAGATCGCGCAGGAGACACTGTTTGACCGGTCGCGGAATCCAAACGTACCGGTGGAAGTGCCGCCCGCGGCGCCGCCGAAACCCATGCCGCCGCTGCCCCTGTATCACGGGCAGATGAATATCGGCACGGGGCCCATGGCCAGCCTGAGTGAGAAACCCAACAGCGCGGGCGTGTTTCTGCATCCCGGCGAGACGATCGGCCAATTCAAGCTGGTAGACGTCACTAGTGATGAGATTACGTTGGAGTGGGAGGGCAAGACCATTCGCAAAAACGTGGACGAGTTACTGGACCGGAGCGGGTCGCAGCAGGTAGCAGCGCCGGCCGGGCGCACCGAGCAGCCGGCGGCTCCGGCGCCACCCGCCCCGGTGGCCAGGACGCCTACCGGCCCGGGCGCGGACACGGGTGCCGGTTTCAAGCGCTGCGAGCCTAACGACAGCACGCCGGCTGGAACAGTGGTGGATGGATATCGCAAGGTGGTCAGTCCGACTCCGTTTGGGGAGGCTTGCAGGTGGGATCCGGTGGGCAGATGAGGCGCGAGCGTCTGGACCAAGAGAAGAGGTGGGGCAGGTGCTTTCGCCTGCCCAGCCTTCGGAGCCGCGACCGTAAGGGAGCGGTCATGCCAGCACTGCTGTTCGTGCTGGTGGGGAATCTCATGGCCCAGACGGCTGGGCCGGCGCCGTCGCGCCCTGCCGGCCAGCAGCCCGAGCAGCAAACGCCGGTACAGGCGCCGCCCCCGGCGCAGGCTCCGGCTGGCGCTCCCCCCGCGGCGCAGGCCCCGCAGGGCACAACACCCGCCCAGCAGGCCACGGTAGCCGCTCCGCCGCGGCTCACGGACACCGGCGGTTTCCTGCTCAACAACGTTTCTCTCACCGAGACTATCGACATCATCGCCAAGCAGCTCAAGATCAACTACATCCTCGACCCGCGGGTGAAGGGGTCGGTCACGCTGTTCACTTATGGCGAAGTGAAGCCTGTAGACTTGATGCCCCTGCTCGAAACACTGCTGCGAGTGAACGGCGCGACCATGGTGAAGGTCGGCGAGCTGTATCGCATCGTTCCGATCAACCTCGTGTCCCAGCTTCCCGTAGAGCCGCAGGTAAGTCCCGATCCCAAGACCCTGCCGGACGACGAGCGCATCGTATTGAACCTGATTTTTCTGAAATACGCCACGGCCGTGGAGTTGGACAAGCTGATCGCGCCGTTCATGGGCGAAGGCGCGACGCACACTCCCTACGAGCCGGCCAACCTGATCATCATCCAGGACAACAGCCGCAATATGAAGCGCACCATGCAACTCGTCGCGCTGTTCGATAGCGATACCTTCGCGGGCCAGCGGGTGCGCCTGTTCAGCGTCGAGAACAGCCGGCCTTCGGACCTGGTAAAAGATCTCGATAACGTTTTCAAAGCGTACTCTCTGTCCGAAAAAGCCACGGCTGTCCGCTTCATTCCGGTTGACCGGATTAACACGCTAATCGCTGTGGCGCCTAATCCCGGCGTGTTTACAGAAGTAGATAGCTGGATCAAGAAGCTTGACATCGCTGTGAAGATCACGGCCGGCGCCGTTACGACCTATGTGTACCGGCTGCGATACGGGCAGGCGGAGACGGTGGCGCTGGCGATCACCGCGCTGTACACCGGAAATACGGCTGCCTTGGTCGGCCTGGCTAATGCGGCGCACGCGGGGATGGTCAGCGCCGGAATGGGCATCCCGGGGGCAATCGGAGGGGGCAACTACGGCGGCGGCTATGGCGGCGGTTACGGGGGGAATTACCCCGGCGCGTATGGAAACAACCCGTACGGCTACGGCGGAGGCCCTTACGGCGCTGGCATTTATGGGAGTAATCCATATGCGCTGCCGCCTCCTCAGGCCGGGCCTGGCGCCCAGTTGGTTTCGTCGACTGGAGCAGCGCCCGGCGTACCGGCCGGGACTCCGTTTGGACAGGATCTGACGGGCACTTACCTGGGCGGAGGCGTGCCCGCGCTGCCGCCCGGGACCAGGATTCCGCATATCGTTCCGAACCCCTTTGACAACACGCTGCTGATTCAAGCCACGCCACAGGAGTATGAAGCCATCACCGGTTTGCTGCGCCAATTGGATATCCCGCCGCGGCAGGTGCTGATCGAGGCCAAGATTTACGAAGTGGACCTGACGCACGATGTGAATGGCGGCATATCCTGGTGCTTGCAGACGCCGGGGGCGTGCGCGGGAGCGCTTGCCGGCGGCGGCATCACCCCTTCGCGTGTTGTCCAGGCTCTAGCTTCCGGCAGCGGCGGCGTCGCGCTGACGGCGGGAGCGCTGCTTTCAAAGAATCATGAACTAATGGGCGTGCTCACCGCGCTCGAGTCGCAGACTAAGGCCCGCATGATCTCGGCGCCAAGCATCATCGCGACGGACAGCATTCCCGCCACCATGAACGTGGGCAGCCAGATTCCCGTGGCCACCGGCACAGTGGCTTCAGGGGTGCAGGTAGGCGGGAACACACAATTCGCGCAGACCATCACGCAGCAGAGCACGGGCGCGACTCTTTCCATCACGGCCCATGTCAATAGCAGCGGGATCGTGACCATGGTCATCAACCAGCAGTTGAGCCAGCCGCAGGACAACACGTTCTCAAGCATTAATTCGCCGGCGTTTTCGAACCGTTCGTTCAGCACCCAGGTGACGGTGCAGGATGGCGACACGGTCGCCTTGGGCGGGGCGATTACGGAGCAGTGGACCGAATCATCCAGCGGAATCCCCGTGCTGCATCGGCTACCGATAATCGGAGCGGCCTTCGGCTCCAAGACCTACAGCAAGACAAGAGGTGAGCTGATCATTTTCCTGACGCCGCGCGTCATCTACGATACCAACCAGATCGTGGACGCGACCGAAGAGATCCGGAACAACCTGAAGAACGTGAACAAGATGGCGAAGGATCAGTAGGGTTCGCCGATATCCTCATTCCAGAGTTCCGGATGTGCACCAATGAACTGCTGCATGAGTTGATGGCATTCGTCGCTGTTGAGTATTTCGAGGCGCACTCCGCGACTCCTCAGGTATTCTTCCGGGCCTCGAAAGGTCCGATTCTCACCCACGACGACAACCGGGATCTTGTAGAGGAGCACCGCGCCGCTGCACATGTCACACGGAGATAGCGTTGAATACAGGACCGAGCGGCGGTAGTCGGCAGGCCGCAGCCGGCCCGCGTTGGTGAGGCAAGCCATTTCGGCATGCAGCACCGGGCTCCCGTCCTGCACGCGAAGATTGTGGCCACGGCCGGCGATCTTGTTGTCAATCACTAGAACCGAACCGATCGGAATTCCGCCCGTCCGGAGCCCTGCTTTCGCTTCTTCGATAGCCGCCTGGAGGAAGTGGTCCATATTTGGAAGGGTAGCGCGTGTTTTTTGCCAGCTGGAAGCGCCTGCCCCACCTTATGGGTGAGTGAACTCGTTGGCCCGAGGGATCAGTTCAAAATAGATGCGGCTGGGGAGATCGGTGTGCCAGTGGCCGGACCAGCGCGCATAGCCGGTAATACCCAGGAAAAGCAAGGCGGTTCCGGCGGCGATGGCCCATACGGGGACTTGCTTGCGGCGCGGCGCGGACATCAAGAGCGCCCCCGCGGCCGGGCAGGCCGCGACGCATTCCATGCAACCCAGGCATTCCGCAGATTTGATTGTCACAAGCTTGTCCACCGGGAGTGCCGAAGGGCATGCTTTGGCGCACTTGGCGCAATCGATGCACAGCCCTTCGACGCGGCGGATGCGCAGCGGGCTGACCATCGAGACCAGCCCCATGAGCGCGCCGTACGGGCACAAATAGCGGCACCAGAAGTTTTGGACGAACAGAGACGCGACTGCCAGGCCGACCAATACTAGTCCGCCCGTGAAGCCGAGAAACCGGAAGAAGTTGAGCATTTTCACGTCGTCGATGATCCCATACGGCCCCTCCAAAAACGCGTGGATGGCAGATACGGACATCGAGCTCACGGCATAAACGAAAAGGCCGAGCAGGATGTATTTGAGGCTGCGCAGCGCCACATCGACAGGGCGCGGGATGCGGAAATTCCGGCCGAAGGCGCGCTTACCGAGGCGCCACAGATATTCGGACACGGTACCTATGGGGCAGAGCCAACTGCAGAAGCTCTTGCGGAAGACCCACGACATGCTCAGAAACGAGAGGAACAGGAACATGCCCGCCGGGTGCAGGCGGGGCAGCGCGCCCGTGACCAGCCAGACCTTAAGGTTCATGAGCGAGGCAATGGGCAGCCACCCCTCGACACCGGGCGGTCGCGAGACCGCACTGGTCCGGCCACCCGTTTCGTAAAACCGGACGAAGCGGTAGAAACCGGCGGCTATCCAAATATTCAGGGCCAGGAAAATCAATTGGAATGTCCGGCGCAGGAACTGGGAGTGATCGGGCCCGGCGCGCCGCTGGAGCTTTTTGTGGGAAACTTTGGCAGACGAAATCCGCGACGGACCCGAAAACCGGGGCGCCGGCCCCACCTTGGCAGGCGACAAGATCGCCTGCGCCACAGTCCCATCCTCTTCAGTCCATTTTGCCGTCATCGTCCTATTCAGATATTATTACTCTAATTAGACAAATTCTGTGACTTTGGTCACCGCCGGCCGCACGATCTTACGCTGGCTACCGGTGGAATCCAACGGCGCTCAAAACGATGCCGAGTTCGCGCGTATCGGGCGGCGCGGTAAAGGTTCGGTCCACCTTGATCTCGACGTTGGTAGTGCTGCCGGCCGGCCGCACGGGCTTGGTCGCTAACTCGTATGTCCCCGGTCCGGGAAAGCTCTGCGCCGCCACAATGGCGCCATCCATCACAAGCGTGATACGGCGCGCACGAGCAGGTGGGGGAATTGTGAAGTTGGCCACCAGCGGCGCAGGCGTCTCCGGACTTTTGAGAATCACCACAGCGGTGCCACTGGTCCAACGGTACGCTCCGCCCTCCAGTTGATAGATTCCGCTGACGATCTGCTCCGCGGTCTCGGGGGCGTTCATCGGCAGGTATTCTCGCGTGGGGTGGCGCTCCATGACCAGGTCGGCGCGTAGCCGATCGATCACGCCATTCGACACACCGAACGGCCACAAGCCCCGCGAAGCATCAGAGTATCCCGAGTGCGACTCCAGCCCGATCAGGCGCAGCGGAATCGCAGGTTGAATCACCATGCGGGCCATGGTCGAGACCGGCGCCGCGGGTGCTACGGACTCAGTTAGTTCACTCGAGACAACAATATCGCCGGCGCGCAGCTTTTGTGTCCTCCGCAGCGGTAGGGCATGATCGGCTTCGAGATAGAAGCGAAGGCCCAGTTCCCCATCCACCCAGACGCGATGCCCCGCGGACAGTTGGCGGATCTGCGCCGCGAAGCGCCGGCAGGAATCCCAATGCTGGTAATTCACGACTGCAAGGCCCAGGCCGAGCGTCATCTGCGCGGCCAAGGCCGGTGCCACCCATTTCGCAGGCAGACGTGAAGCTAGCAACGCCACGGGGGCGGCAATGGGGAGCAGGTACCGCGCCGATCCGGCAAAGAAAACAACGGCGGCGGCGGCCAGGAAAATGGCAATCCAAGAAAGCAGAAAAGAGCCTTCCGATGTGGGGCGGGCTTTCAGCCTGCGGGCCCGGCTGCCCCACATGAACCATAGAGAGACAATCAGCAGCCCCGGAAACACGATCCAGCACGCGTGGATCGCCAGGACGGCGGCGTTGCGAGCTTTGTTCGCCAACGATTGAAAATTGTAGGCGGTGAAGTATCCGGTGAGTACACTCGCTGGAAGGGCGCCGGTGGAAAACCGTTCGAAGAGCTGCCAGGCGATGATCACCAGAGGCGGCGTGAAAATCGCGGCCCATCGGCGGCGATCCGCGCGGTGGTAAAGCCAGACGTAGACCCCCAGAATCGGCGTTAAAAACACGGCCTGATAGGCCGCCATTGAGGCCAGAGCCATGGCCGCCACCGCCGGCCACAGGCGGCCGGAGCAGAACAAGGCCACGGCTGCCATCCAGAAGGCCAGAAACGGCAAATCCGATTCGAACGAATTGCCATTCACCATGAAGGCCGGCACTGCCAGAAACAGCAGAGACGCCCACAAGGGACGCGGCGAGAAACGCCGCGCCAATGACCACATGGCCGCCGCCGCGATTAGCGAAAAGAGGATGTAAGCCGCATGGAAGGGAACTTCTTTTACATCACCAAAAACCGTCAGGAGGGCCGCCAGTGCCCAGGCGTCGAGCGGCGGATGCGGGTGGCCGCGCAGATCCACATCGACGCCGCGAAAGACATAGGTCGTATCGGCCGGGTGCAGCGGGTCAACCAGCGCATGCTCAGCCTCCGCAATGTAGGTGTCGTCATCCCCCTGGATCGCCTGGTTCAGGAAGGGCAGCCGCAGCAGTAATGCGACAGCCATTACCAGGAACAGCGCCCGGCTCACGGTCCCCGGATCCCGAACTCGCTTTACGCCGGCTTCCATCGGAGGACGGGCCGGCGCGCGGCAGTCACTTCATCCACGCGGCTGGTTCGTGTGGCGTGCGGCGCGCTCGTGACCGTCTCCGGCTCGGTTTCGACTTCCGCTGCGATGGCGGTCATGGCCTGGATGAACCGATCCAGCTCGTGCTTGGTTTCGGTCTCGGTGGGCTCGATCATCATCGCGCCGCGCACGATTAGCGGAAAGCTGACGGTGTAGGGATGGAAACCGTAATCGATCAGCCGTTTGGCGATTTCTCCGGTGCGCACGCCGCGCGCGGCCTGGCGCGAATCGCTGAACACCACTTCATGCATGGTTGGTGAGGCGTAAGGCAGATCGTAATGCGGCTCCAGCTTGCGCCGGATGTAGTTGGCATTGAGTACGGCGTCGAGCGTGACGTTGCGCAACCCCTGCCCGCCGTGCGCCAGGATGAACGCCAGGGCCCGCACCAGCACCCCAAAATTGCCATAGAACGCCCGCACGCGGCCGATGGAATCTTTGCGGCGATAATCGTAGACCCATTTGTTGCGCACGCGTTTAAGGCGCGGCACGGGCAGGAACGGCTCCAGCTCTTTCTTTACGGCCACTGGTCCGGCGCCCGGACCGCCGCCGCCATGGGGCGTGGAAAAAGTCTTGTGCAGGTTGAGATGGAGCGCGTCCGCTCCGAAATCGCCCGGCCGGGCGATGCCCAGCAGAGCGTTCATGTTCGCGCCGTCCATGTAGAGCAGGGCGCCTTTGGCGTGCAGAATTTCGGCCGCGCGCACAATGTTCTCTTCGAAAACACCCAAGGTGTTGGGATTGGTCAACATGAGTGCGGCGACATCTTCATCAACAATGTGTTCCAGCGCGCTCACGTCGAGAACACCGGCTTCGCTCGATTTGATATTCTCCACCGCGTATCCTGCTATGGCCGCAGACGCTGGATTGGTGCCGTGCGCGGAATCGGGGATGAGAATCTTCTTGCGCGGATTGCCGCGTTTTTCCAGCAGCGCGCGAATCAGCAGGATGCCCGTAAGTTCGCCGTGCGCTCCGGCCGCTGGCTGTAGCGTCACCGCGTCCATTCCGGTAATTTCGGCGAGAATCGTTTCCAGTCGCGCCATCACTTCCATGG
>CAZKVF010000101.1:0-10462 GCA_964556085.1 uncultured Solibacteraceae bacterium | reverse complement strand
GGAGCGTCCCCAGTTTCTGCCGCCGCGCGACGTCTTACGCGAGTTGCCGCTGAATTTTCGCAATAGCGCGGCCGTTCGCATCGGACTCCTGGTGGCCGCGGCTTCAACCCTGATTTTCTTTTTCCTGCCGTTTCTGAACTGGGTATTCGGTGGATTCTTTGCCGTGTTTCTCTACCGGCGCCGCACGGGCTCGTTACTGAATCTGGGCGCCGGGATGCGCATGGGATGGATCACCGGTGTCCTGGCGTTTGCGCTGTACATCGTCCCGTTTGCGCTGCAGTTACCGCGAATGAGCAGCGTCATCGAGGATCGTCTGAGGGCCATGCGGCCGCAGGATCCGGCCATCGTCGAGCAGATGATGGGCTTGTTTCAGAGCGGCGCCGGAATGGCGCTTGTGGTGGCGTTCACACTCGCGGCAATGTTTCTGATAATAACTTTTCTATCGATTGCGGGCGGCGCCCTTGGCGCCAAGGTTGTAGGCCGTTAGTAGTTGGTATACTCAAGGCGCGAAGTTCGTGTAGTTGCTCGAAAACCCATGCGAATCACCGTAATCGGCACTGGCTACGTGGGCAGCGTAACTGGGGCCTGCCTATCGTATTTAGGCCATGGAGTCACATGCGTTGACACCGACATAGTGAAAATTGCCAAGTGGCAGCGCGGCGAAGCTCCTATATATGAGCCAAATTTAGCGGAACTGATCGCGGCGTGCGCCAAGCGCGGCGGGATTGAGTTTACGACCGATGTAGCCGAGGCCGTGCGCGCGAGCGACGTCATCTTTATCGCAGTCGGGACACCTCCATTGCCCGGCGGCGCGGCGGATCTGAGTTATCTGGAAGCCGCCGCGCGCAGTATCGGCGCGGCGATGGACAGCTCGCGGTTTCGCGTGGTGGTCAACAAAAGCACGGTCCCCGTGGGTTCGGCGAACCTGGTCGAGACGCTCGTTTGGGAAGGAATTGGAGAGTCGGGCCCGGCTTTGGACGGGATCACCTTCGGCGTGGCGAGTAACCCCGAATTCCTTCGCGAAGGCTGCGCGGTAGCGGACTCGCTGTATCCGGACCGGATCGTCATCGGCGCGGGCGACCGGCGGACGCTGCGCTTGATGCAGGAGCTATACTGCCCCCTCACCGAACAGAGCTTCGAGCCACCGCCCGGAGTGCCCCGGCCGGCATCGCTCGCGACCGTGCCGCTGGTATGTACATCGCTGACCAGCGCGGAGATGATCAAGTACGCAGCCAATGCCTTTCTGGCCATGAAAATCGGCTTCGCCAACGAGATGGCTAACATCTGCGAGTTTGTCGGCGCCGAAGCCACCGAGGTGATGCAGGGTATCGGCCTCGATTCCCGTATCGGGTCTAAGTTCCTTAATGCCGGTGTGGGTTGGGGCGGAAGCTGTTTCGGGAAAGATATTAACGCGCTGCTCCAAACCGCCGGCGAATATGGCTATCGCAGCCGCTTGCTTGAGGCTTCTCTGGCAGTCAACGCCGCGCAGCGGCAAATGGTGATTCAGAAGCTTCAGGAGAAGCTGCTGATCCTGAAAGGACGGACTATCGGGCTGCTCGGTTTAGCCTTCAAGCCCGATACGGACGATCTGCGCGATGCCCCTAGCTTGCAGATCGCGGAGCGCTTGTTGCAATTGGGCGCGCGCGTGAAGGCATACGATCCCATCGCCATTAAATCCTGCCGCGAGTTGTACCCGGACCTCAAGATTCGCTATTGCCAGTCGGCGAGGGAGCTGGCCCTGGATGCAGATGCGCTGGTGGTGGTCACGGAGTGGAACGAGTTTCGCAGCCTGCCGCTCGCGGAACTGGCAGAGCTGATGACTTCACCGATTCTGGTGGATGGGCGCAACATGTTTACGCCCGAAGCGGCCATTGCTGCCGGATTTGACTATGCCGGCATCGGCCGCAGCCCGCGAAACCGGGCCGAGACCCGCGAAGCGCGGCGAGCCACCGCACGATCCGTCACTTAACGGAGTGTGACTGCTCGACTATAGCCGTGCCTAGTGCCTGGCCGAGAACCTCGGCTCCCGGCATAACCCTTCCCGTAACCGAGACTCGGGAGCCGCTTGAAGGCACGCCCGATTTCGATACAACATAGATCTTGCCGGTGCCGTCGTCTATCTGGTATCCCCCGGTTTTTAAGAATCCCACTGATGTCACGACGGTTCCATCGACATGGACCGTCCGGTTGCGAAACCGGCTGGGATCCTGGTTGATGCGCCCGATCGTGACCGGCGCGCAGGCGGTAAGGGTTAGCGCCACCGCCGCGGCCGCGGCGAAAACGATTCTCTGCTTCATTGTCCTCTGGTTTTCGAGACGCGCCTCGCGGGGCGTTGCGTTTCGCCCTTCACGCGGCTTAATAATTAAAAATATGCCATTCGTAAAGGTCGCCACGCTCGCCGATGTGCCCGAGAATTCCGTCTTCGAAGTGAGCGTCGGCGAAGATCTGTATGCCATCTGCAACGTGGATGGAACCATTACCGCGCTGAGCGGTGTCTGCCTGCATGAAGGCGGGCCTCTGGGCCAGGGCAATATCGCGGACGGGCGGGTAGTCTGCCCGTGGCACGGCTGGGAATTCGATTGCCGTACGGGCGTCAACGCCTTCGATTCGAGCGAGTGCGTCACCATCTACCCGGTAAAAGTGGAAGGCTCCGACATCCTGCTGCAGGTTCCTTGATTTGCCCGAGCTGCCTGAAGTCGAAACGGTTACGCGTTCGATCGCGCCGCTGGTGGGGCGGCGTATTGTCGCGGCCGAGTTCCGCGGCCTGTTGGTGCTGCGCGGCGCCGATCCGCAGCGTCTGGCAGCCTCGATCGAAGGCCGCAAGGTGGCAGGAGTCCGGCGCTACGGCAAATTCATCCTCGTAGCGCTCCAGGGCGGCGGCTACCTTGTGATCCACCTGGGCATGACCGGGCGCTTGTTGCTGGGCGGCGAACCCGGCAAGCACACGCATGCCATCCTGACCCTGGATCGAGGGGTGCTGCTTTATGACGATAGCCGGCAGTTCGGCTGTTTCCAATACAGCGCGGACATTCCGGCAAGAGTGGCAAAGCTGGGACCGGAGCCGCTCGACATATCGTTGGCGGACTTTACAGCCGCGCTTCGCCGCCGCAAGACCCGCATCAAGGCCTTGCTGCTCAACCAGGCGTTCCTCCGCGGACTGGGCAACATTTATGCGGATGAGGCGCTGTTTCGCGCAGGCCTGCACCCGCTCGCAATGGCTTCGCGCATTCGCGGCGAGCGCGCGCGGCGGCTGCACGAAGCCATCGGCGCGGTGCTGCGCGAAGCCATCGACGCCGGCGGCTCATCTATCTCCGATTACGTGGACGCCAATGGCCGAAAAGGATTCTTTCAGATCAGCCACCGTGTATATCAGCGGACCGGTGAACCCTGCGTCAATTGCGGCACGCCGATCCGGCGCGTGCTGGTCGCCCAGCGGTCCTCGCATTTCTGCCCCAAATGCCAGAGGCGCTGAGGGATAATTCCTTTACCGTTCCCTGACGGTCGCAGCTCTGTTACGGGGCCGCGCGTAAGAAGCGCTAGATATCCGCACGGGAGGTTGACGATGCTCGAGCAAATCCAGATGACAGGCCGGGAGTCCTGTCCCACCAGGCGAGGGTTTCTTGCGGCGGGCGCGGGCGTTTTGGCGATGGCGCGGTTCCCACGGGCGCGTGCCGCCATCGTTCGGACCGATTTCAGCTCGCTGCCGCCTTACGGAAACGGCACGCTTCCCGCCGGCATCCGCTCACGCTCCATTGCCAACGTGAACGGCATGACCGTGCACATCCTCGAGGCTGGATACGAGACGCCGGGGCAGCCGGCAATTCTGCTCCTGCACGGGTTCCCGGAACTCGCCTATAGCTGGCGCAAAGTAATGCCCGCGCTGGCAGCCGCTGGCTGTCACGTCATCGCCCCGGATCAGCGCGGCTACGGCCGCACTACGGGCTGGGACGATTCCTACGATGCCGACCCCGATCCGTTTCGCATCCTCAATATGACGCGGGATGCCGTCGGCCTGGTTTATGCACTGGGCCACCGCTCGGTAGCGATGATCGTGGGACATGATGCCGGCGCACCGGTGGCCGCGTGGTCGGTGCTCATTCGCCCCGATATCTTCCGCTCCGTCACCATCATGAGTTCGCCCTTCGAAGGCCCACCGGCATTGCCGTTCGATACGGCAAACGGTGCGCCGCCGCCGCGCCCGGGTGTCAACGACGATGAGTTGGATGCCGCGCTCGCCAAGCTCAGTCCGCCGCGGAAATACTATCAGAACTACCAGCGCACGCGCGGAGCCAATGAAGACATGCTGCACGCGCCGCAGGGCCTGCATAATTTTTTCCGCGCTTATTACTTCTCGAAAAGCGCAGACTACAAGGGCAATAGCCCCCATCCGCTGAAGGCGCGCACGGCCGAGGAAATGGCGCAGATCCCGAACTATTATGTGATGGAGCGAGACAAGGGCATGGCGGCGACTGCGGCGTCGTTTATGCCGCCGGCGGACTACATCGCACAGTGTAAGTGGCTAACCGAAGCTGAAGTCGCAGTATACGCGACCGAATACGGCAGGACCGGTTTCACCGGCGCGCTGCAGGGATATCGCGTGAGGCGGGGCTCCGATCCCAGGAGCATCGCCGAGATACAGACCTTTTCCGGGCGCGCGATCGACGTGCCCTCGCAATTCATCGCGGGCAAAAGCGACTGGGGGGTCTACCAGACCCCCGGCGCGGTAGACCGGATGCGCAGCACAGCCTGCTCGCACATGGTCGGATTTCACCTGGTCGAAGGCGCCGGGCACTGGGTGCAGCAGGAGCAGCCGGAACAGGTGAGCGCGTTGCTCCTCGAATTCCTGCGCCAATACGGAAAGGCCTAATCGAAAGATTGGGCTGACATTCCTCCGGATCGTTCGCGCGGGCTGCGCTTCTTTTTCTTTACGCCAGTTTCCAGATTTTTCTGGATTCAAGGGCCTTTAGTTCTTATAATTGATAAGCCGCAAAGCGCAAACCGTCCGGCCGCCGTCGTGCTGCCGTCCTCCATCCGGAAGGGAAGTGAAACATGAAGCGTTACGAAATCCCGGCTGCCTTGAAAGCCATAGCAGTACTAGCCTTGATGATTTGCCTCGCGCCTGCGCCGGGCAATCTGGCGCGGGGACGCTCGTCCGTGTCGCCATTCCTCAAGGTTGGGCCGCAAGCAGTCCCGGCCAGTGTCGCCGGTCCCAATTATCGCCTTTTCACGTGCCAGGTGGTAGGCCTCAACCCAAACGAAACCTGTTATGACCCTTATCAGATTCGGCATGCCTACAACATTGACAAGCTCATCAACGCGGGCTTTGACGGCAAGGGGAAGACAATCGTCATCATTGACGCGTTCCAGTCCCCCAACATTGTGCAGCAACTGAATTTCTATACCGGCTTTTACAGTCTGCCCGGTTTGAACGGGCTGGGCGCCCCACCGAACGCCGGCTTGGGGACATTCACTCAGCTCGCGCCGGACGGGCTGACACCGTTTGATCCTACTAACGCCGATATGGTCGGGTGGGCGGAGGAGATCTCTCTCGACGTCCTGTGGGCGCATGCCATCGCCCCCGGCGCCAACATCACGCTAGTGCTCTCCAAATCGGACGCCGATGCCGACATTCTGAGTGCCACGAAGTACGCCGTCGATCACAATCTCGGCGACGTGATTTCCCAAAGCTTCGGCGAGAACGAAAGCTGCGTGGATCCGACATTGCTGGCGCAGGAACATCAAGTGTTTGCCGACGCCACGCTGAAGAACATTACGCTCCTGGCGTCCGCTGGTGATTTTGGGTCGGGACAACCGACCTGCGACGGATCAGCCCTGGTTCAAGCAGCCTCCAGCCCCGCCACTGATCCGCTTGTGACGGCCGTGGGCGGCACCGAGCTGCATGCCGCCCGCTACTGCCTGGCGTCGCTCGGCTGCAATCCGGCCGCCAACCCCGCTCCCGGAACCTACCAAGGCGAGGTTGTCTGGAACGAATCCTCGATTGGGATTGGAGCCGGCGGAGGCGGCTTCAGCGTGTTGTACGACGAGCCGTCTTACCAGCAGGGGACCATCCATGGCGGCAAGCAGCGGGGTGAGCCAGATGTTTCGTACAGTGCTGCCGTGTTACATGGCGTCCTGACCTACCTCAACATCCCTGGTATCCCGGTAGGCTTTTACTTGTTCGGCGGAACCAGCGCCGGCTCGCCACAGTGGGCAGCCATCCTGGCGATTGCCGGCGAAAAGGCCGGATATGATCTGGGCTTTATCAACAAAGCGGCGTACCACATTGGTCAGGCCAAGAGCCATTACTCCGCATCATTCTTCGATGTGACGATCGGGAACAACGCGGCCTTTGGGGTGCCGGGCTTCAATGCGGGACCAGGCTGGGACGCAGCAACCGGCTTGGGTTCCCCCGTGGCCGATCAGCTGGTCAATTACTTGATCCAGTTCGTTTCGCCTGGCGATGGAACGTCCGCCGTAGCAGGGTCGAAGCCGCATCCGGGTGGCAACCCGAACGCGCCGGGACACGTGAAGCCGCATTAGCCGGGTCTTGCGCCAGGCGACCCGATGCGAGCACGCATCGGGTCCGCTGCTTCATTCATTGGTGTATCCTTAGCCCAATGGCGTTTCGGCCTCTCGTCACATTCGTTGTCATGCTTGGTACACCCTTGGCATCGACCCGTTTGGCCGCTCAGTGGATCAACCATCCCAGCGCAGGGGTGCCGCGAAAGGCCGACGGCAAAGTGGATATGTCGGCTCCAGCGCCTCGCATGGCGAATGGCAAGCCTGACTTTTCCGGAATCTGGACCACTGGAGAACCAAATCGCCAGACTGACGAGTTGTCGAGCCCCAAAGCAGCACCAAGCCCTCGGGTTCCGCAGAGTGCCAACGATGCTCCCGGTGATCCAACCAGAATTACCGCTTCGCGACAAATGGCGAATATCGGTATCGATCTTCCAGGAGGCTTGCCATATCAACCTTGGCTTGTGCCGATCGTCAAAGAGCGCACCGATAACCTCGCTAAAGAGGACCCGCACATCAGGTGCCTGCCGGATAATTTTCTTCGCGCGTACGGGCTGCCGCATCTGCTGAAGTTCGTCCAAACGCCGAATCTGCTAGTGGTGCTCAATGAAATGAACGCCGGATATCGCCAGGTGTTCACGGACGGGCGGCCGTTGCCTGAAGATCCGACTCCCTCCTGGCAGGGATACTCCTCGGCGAAATGGTCCGGCGACACCCTGGTGATCGACACGATCGGAGTGCGGGACGATACCTGGATCGATTGGAATGGCAGTGTGCTGACCCAGGCAGCCAAAGTGCGGGAGCAGATGCACCGCCCGGATTTCGGGCACCTCGAAATCCAGGTCACGGTGGACGATCCCAAGGCTTACACCAAGCCCTGGACGGTCACATTGAAGCAGCGCATCGTGGTGGACGCAGAACTGATCGACGAAATCTGTATGGAAAACGAGCAGTCCCTAAAGCACATGAAGTGAGTCGATGGGCGTGCCCGCGCCACTGCCGCCTGCGCGCTGGGCGACTCCGGGCGCTGCTCCCAATCCGCAGGCGAATCGCAAGGCCGTAATTGTTATCACAATAGGCGGCCGCTCGAAAGGTCCGGCTTGCTCTATTCGTGACGCATGCGCATCCGGATTTTCCGCGCCAGTTTTTCGATTTCCTCGGTCTTTTTGACCGTATTAAGCGACAAGACGAAGCGGTCTTCTTTCTCCAGCGCCTGTTTCAGTTCGTCGACAAGATCGGCGAGTTTGGAGGCGTCCTTGATGTTCTGCTCGCGCTCCGCCTTCAGAATCTCGTCGCGCTGCGATTTGCCGTTGGGCAATTGAATATCCCCAACCTCGGAGGAGTGCTTGGGGAAGTTCTCCGGATCGGCTTGCGCGAAACCGGAAAGGGGCAAGAGGCAGAGCGCCAGCGCGCTGCGCCGCAAGATCGGTTCCATGTATCCCCTATAATATCGCCGCGCAACTAGGAAGTTTGTTAACGGTCTCAAGCCGGCAGCGATTTGGCGAGATAACCCGGGGGCAACTGCCGGCAACACCTCAGACCTCGGGCCGGCATGCGAAAATATGGGAATATGCGGTTGCGCCTCGTCGCCCTCGCACTTGCAATCTCTTTTGCCGCGGCGGCTCAAAGCCTCACCGTCAAACAACTCTTTAGCTTCCTGCAATCTTCGGTGCAGATGAGACAGACGGACAAGGAGGTATCCAGCTTCCTTTCCAAAGCCAAGCTGAGCGAAAAACTGGACGACCGGACGGTGGAGGAGATGCAAGCGTTGGGCATCGGCCCCAAAACGATGGCTGCGCTGCGGGTTTTACGCGAACAATCGCAGAGCCTGTCCGCTCCCGCCCCGGTTGTGCAGGTCAAGACAGTGCCGAAACCGCCGCCTTCTTCGGAAGAGCAGGCGGCGATCATTTCCGATGTGCGGGAATACGCTCTCAACTACAGCAAGAATCTGCCCGACTATATTTGCACCCTAGTGGTGCGGCGCTATGCGGCGCCGATTCCCGGGGGGCGGTATGGCGGGCGGCGCGGCGACGATCCGTCCTGGCAGCTGCAGAACACGCTTACCGTGAAATTGAGTTACTTCGAACAAAAGGAAGATTACAAGCTGATCCTGGTGAACAACACGCCCACGCAGGTGGATTACAACAAGGTCGGCGGCACGAGATCCTCCGGCGATTTCGGCACCCTATTGCGTGAGGTATTCGAACCCGCCACGGAAGCCCGTTTTGAATGGGATCATTGGGCGTTCTTGCGGGGCCGTCCCACCTTCGTGTTTGCCTACCGCGTGATTCAGGAGCGCTCGAAATGGCATGTTACGGCCGACCAGGAAGATATCATCCCGGCCTACAAGGGCGTGCTCTACGTGGACCAGGAGACGCACCAGGTGCTGCGCATCAGCCTGGAAGCGGTGGACCTGCCGCCGACTTTTCCGGTGAAGCAGGCCAGCGACAGACTCGATTACGACTACCAGGATGTGGGCGGCCAGAAGTTCCTGCTTCCTCTAGCCAATAGAGTGCTGATCAACGGCTCGGAAGTCCTGACGCGCAACGATAACGAGTACCACCTCTACCACAAGTATTCGGCCGAATCTGCGATCACATTCGACGCGACCGAGACTCCCGCGCCGCTGCAGGACGACAAGGTGAACGAACAGCCCCGCAAGTAAGTGTGGGGCGGGCGCTTCCGCCTGCCAATCCGGCTTATTTGTAGCTCTTTTCGTATTTATTCCGGCTGTTATAGACGTTGAACGAACCGTCTTTCTCCGCCGTCAGCCGGAGCCATTTGCCCTCGCACTGCTCGTCGATGTTAGCGAGGAAGGCGTCGGCGGAATTGTATTCCTTGCCTGCGCCGATGGCGTAATGAAGCTGCCAGATGTCCTCCAGGCCAGGCGTGTCATGCAGGGTCTGCCAGGCAGCCGCCGTGCCGCCCTTGCGCGGGCCGTTATTAGCGATGGCTACCTTGGGATGAACGGCATGGACAAGCTGCGGCGTGTTGGCCGCGGCGCCCATATGGTGCGACGAAACGAAAACGTTCACGGAGCCGATTTTATTGGCCGGGCAAACCAGATCGTGCTCGCGGCTGCTGGTGAGGTCGCCCAGGTCGAGGATCCGAAAGCTGCCGTAAGTGATCAGGATTCCCAGCGAGCGCTGGTTCTCGCTGACAGCTTCGTCGGGATCGGGCTGCCAGGCGGCGCAATCCGGATTCGGCTGCCCGGCGCCCGCGAGCGGCGCAGTTAGCGTATCGCCGTTGCCGGCAAGCACCTTCACCTCGAGTCCTTTAAGTGGAATCGTATCGCCGGGCTTGGCCACCATGCGATTGGCCTTGTCCGCGAACGAGCTGTACATATTAAAGCGAACCTGCGAATCCTTGTCGCTTTCGGTATTGGGGCCGTGATCGATGAAGTTGCGGATCGGGAATTTTTGGACCACGTCATACAACCCGCCGACATGATCGGCATGGTAGTGGCTGATCAGAAGGTAATCAATCTTCTTGACGCCTGCTGCCTTGGCCGCCGCGGCGATGCGCTCCGGGTCTCTGTGATTGAAGCCGGCATAGCCGGTGTCCATCAGCAGCGTTTCGCCCGATGGCGAAACGAATAGCGTGGACTGGCCGCCTTCCACATCGATGAAGTAGATTTCCAGGTTCTTGGCAGCCGGCAGAGTGGCCGCCGAAGCGACGAGCAGCACGCACGAATACAGGAACCGCATGGCGACGATAGTAGCACGGCGAATTGAAACAATTTTTCGGAGCCGCGACCGCTAGGGAGCGGTCGCGGTTCAGTAGCTCCTCGACACCTAGCCCCGCTCTCTGAGCGCCGCCTTCACTCGTTCCGGCGTAAACGGCACCTGTCGGAGGCGCGCTCCGGTGGCGTCGAAGATGGCGTTGCCGATCGCGGCGGCGACCACGGTTATCGAAAGCTCGCCCGCTCCCGTGGCTTCCTCAT
>CAZKVF010000100.1:0-19200 GCA_964556085.1 uncultured Solibacteraceae bacterium | reverse complement strand
ATCACCCAACTGGTTGATGGGACCAAAGGCGTACACGGAATGATCCCCAAGAGTATCTTCACGAAGAAGTAAATTAGGCTGTTTTCTTGCATTTCGACGTTCGGTACCTGCCGGATAATTAGTGTATGGACATCAACCGGTTCACCGAGAAACTGCAGGAGTCGCTCCGGGCCGCGCAGAGCAAGGCTAACCGCTACGGTCACCAGCAGCTTGATGTCGAACACCTTCTCCTCAGCCTGCTGGAGCAGGAGGGAGGACTGGCGGGCTCGATCCTCACCCGTGCTGGCGTTGACGTTACCGCTCTGAAGACCGCGCTGGAGCAGGAATTGGACCGCCTGCCCAAGGTTTCCGGGCCCAGCGGGCCGCCCGACCAGATTTACGTCACGCCCCGACTGAACCGGCTGATGGACAGCGCCGGGGACGAGGCCAAGAAGCTCAAGGATGAATATGTCTCGATCGAGCACGTCCTGCTCGCCGCGCTCGATGATTCCGGCGCCGCCGGCCGCATCCTGAAAAAATTCGGTCTCACTCGCGATCGCCTCATGCAAGCCCTGCGCGAGGTCCGCGGAAGCCAGCGCGTCACTTCCCAAAATCCCGAAGCCACCTACCAGGCCCTCGAGCGCTATGGCCGCGATCTTACGCAACTCGCCGCGCAGGGTAAGCTCGACCCGGTGATCGGCCGCGATGAGGAGATTCGCCGCGTTATCCAGGTGCTCTCGCGGCGTACCAAGAACAATCCCGTTTTGATTGGCGAGCCGGGCGTCGGCAAGACCGCCATTGTGGAAGGTCTGGCGCAGCGCATCGTGCGCGGCGACGTTCCCGAAGGTCTCAAGAACAAGCGCGTGGTTTCGCTCGACATGGGGGCCCTTATTGCGGGCGCCAAGTACCGCGGGGAGTTCGAGGAGCGCCTCAAGGCCGTCCTCAAAGAGGTACAGGATTCGGCGGGCGAAATCATCCTCTTCATCGATGAGTTGCACACCGTGGTTGGAGCCGGCAAGGTGGAGGGCGCCATGGATGCCGGCAACCTTCTCAAGCCGATGCTGGCGCGGGGTGAGCTGCATTGCATCGGCGCAACCACGCTTGATGAGTACCGCAAGCACATCGAGAAGGATGCGGCTCTCGAGCGGCGCTTCCAGCCAGTATTAGTCGATCAGCCCTCGGTGGAAGACACCATCTCCATTCTCCGCGGCTTGAAGGAGCGCTATGAAGTGCACCACGGAGTGCGCATAAAGGACACCGCGCTGGTGGCCGCGGCCGTCCTGTCCAATCGCTACATCTCCGATCGCTTTCTGCCCGACAAGGCCATCGATCTGGTAGACGAAGCCGCCGCCCGGCTCCGGACTGAGATCGACTCCATGCCCACGGAGCTGGACGAGAACCTGCGCCGCATCATGCAGCTCGAAATCGAACGCGAGGCGCTGCGGAAGGAGAAAGATAAGGCATCCAAAGATCGATTGGCGCTGATCGAAAAGGAGCTCGCGGACCTGCGCGCCGCGTCCGATGCCCTGAAGGCCCGATGGCAGGCAGAAAAGCAGTCCATCCAGCGTGTGCGAGAGCTGCGCGAGCAGATCGAGCAGACCAAGATCGCCATCGAGCAGGCGGAACGGCACTACGATCTGAACCGCGCCGCCGAGCTGAAGTACGGCAAGCTAACGGAGCTGGAGCGCAAACTGAAGGCCGAGACCGAACAGGCCGAGAAAAAGGGCGGGACTCGCCTGATTAAAGAGGAAGTGGACGAGGAAGACATCGCCCGAGTCGTGAGCCGCTGGACCGGCGTCCCCGTCTCAAGACTGCTCGAAGGTGAGATGCAAAAGCTACTGCACCTGGAAGACGAACTGCACAAGCGGGTGATCGGGCAGGACGAGGCGGTCACCGCGGTGGCAGAGGCCGTCATTCGCGCCCGCTCCGGATTGAAAGATCCGAACCGGCCTATTGGCAGCTTCATCTTCCTCGGGCCCACCGGCGTCGGCAAAACCGAGCTGGCGCGCGCCT
Organism: uncultured Solibacteraceae bacterium; assembly: GCA_964556085.1. GTDB lineage: Bacteria > Acidobacteriota > Terriglobia > Bryobacterales > Bryobacteraceae > PSRJ01. The sequence continues at coordinate 17,208 of CAZKVF010000100.1, read as the reverse complement.
TGGCCCAATTTCTGTTCGACGATGAGCGGGCCTTGATCACCATCGATATGTCCGAATACCAGGAGAAGCACACCGTCGCGCGGCTGGTGGGCGCGCCCCCCGGATATATCGGCTTCGAAGAGGGCGGGCAGCTTACCGAGGCCGTACGCCGGCGGCCCTATTCCGTTGTGCTGTTTGACGAGATCGAAAAGGCTCACCACGACGTCTTCAATGTCCTGCTCCAAGTGCTCGATGATGGCCGGTTGACGGACGGCCAGGGCCGCGTCGTGGATTTCAAAAACACCATCGTAATCATGACCTCCAACATCGGCAGCCACCTCATCCTGGAACAGCGCGGCTCTTACGAGAGGGTTAAAGAGGCGGTGCTGAGGGAAATGCGGGAGCACTTCCGGCCGGAGTTCCTGAACCGCATCGACGACATCATCGTCTTCCACGCGCTTACCGAAGACGAACTGCGGCAGATCGTCGATATTCAGTTGGAACGCCTGCGGACTCGCTTGGCAGAGCGCAATATCAAGCTCAAGCTGACTGAGGCGGCGAAGAGCCATCTGGTGCATACCGGTTACGATCCGGTATACGGCGCCAGGCCGCTGAAGCGCGCGATCCAGAAGCAAGTCGAAACGCCGATCAGCCGCCTCATCATCCAAGGCGCGATCCGCGATGGGCAGACCATACTGGTTGACGAATCTCCTTCACGCCAGGAGCTGACATTTCAGCCCGAGGAAGTACCCGTCGGCGTTCAGGGTTAGGTCTGTTGCACAAGCGCTTAACCGCGAATCGTGAGAAACCCCACCTTTAAATAGGACTTCGTTGAGTGGCTCCGGTAGCGGGGCCCGACAGACCGCGTGTCCGGAGCCACGGGACAGGGGGAGAAGGAAACTTCTGGACACCTGTCTATAGTATTGATGCAGCGGAGGGCGATTTGGTTATAGCCAGTATTGCCATTGGCCCGCGGCAAGTACGTATGCGGCCAGAGTACCGTTGGTAGCAGCATGTGCCAGGATACAGTCGGCCAGATTGCCGGTGCGGATTAACCAAAGGTTATAAGCGATTCCTGCCAGTAAGCCCACTTCCCAGTAAGGGCCATGCTCCGAAGCAAATAGGACAGCCACGACCCAGAAAGCGGTGGTCTGATAAGTACCAAGACGTACCGCCAGGAAATTCCGGTCGATCCACCAGCGCATCAGCCAACCGCGCCAAAACAGTTCCTCGAGCACGGGCACCAAGGCTACGCTGGACAGCACACGCACCGCGAGGAAGAGTACATTACCGCGGAGCGCGGGTGACAGCGAACTGGCGGCATGGCCCGTAATGGAATTTTCAAACAGCCAATGATGGCGATAGTGGAAGAGCAGGTCCGGGGCAACCCAGATTACAAAGACGAAAATCCCCACGGCCGCGCTCGCGAGGGGGCGGGACGGCCTCAGAGAGACATATGGACGCGAGACGAAGACAAGAACAGCCAGGACGATGACACATCGCAGTGGAAACAGGACGCCGGGGGAAAGGGGGAAAGCGATCATTCCGGCGTAAATCAAGAAGGGGGTGATGAAAGCCAGCGTGGGGCCGGAATATCGGCTTGTTTGAGCGGGGGAAGCTGTCATCCGACACCCATATCACTTCGTGGGGCAGGTCCCCTGACCTGCGCGGGGCACCCTCGCCCCGCTTTCTTACGCTCTGCGGAATGTGAGGGCCGGCCGGGGGACCGGCCGCGGACCAGGGGGTCCGCCCCACGAGAAGTCATCTGGAATTCCGGCGGGTTCCAGGGTTGACAGGCGGAACCGCCTGCCCCCCCTTCGATGCCGGCGGGCGGGCATTGACGACGGGTACAAGCCAATGGCGCTCTTCCTGTTCCGTCAGGCGCGTGTGGGCGGCGAATTCACGGTTGAGATTGGCAATGAATTCCTGGATTTGCGCCTGCATTTGGCCCATCTTTTGCCGCATGTTCAGGATGATCTCAACGCCTGCGAGGTTGACACCCAAATCGCGCGTCAGGTGCAGAATCACCTCCAGGCGTTCCAGGTCTTCCCCGGTGTACAGACGCGTGTTGCCCTCGCTGCGCGAAGGCTTCAACAGTCCCTCTCTCTCGTAGAGCCGTAAAGTCTGAGGATGAATCTGGTATTGCTCCGCGACTGCGGAAATCATGTAGGCGGCTTTGGACTTTGGCCTCGGCATGGTCAAACCTGCGACCAGACCCCGGCGCGGGGATCTTCGGGGTGGAGCTTGGACATTTCCCGCAGCAGTTCGCGCGTGCGCTCGTCGCGCGGATCGGGGGCTTCCACGGCGATCTCGACAATTTCGTCGCCGCGCTGGCCTGTGCGGGAGTTCAGGACGCCCTTCTCGCGCAGACGGAATCGCTGGCCATTTCGGGTGCCCTGGGGAATCTTGAGCTGCGCCCGGCCGTCGATGGTGGGCACCTCGATCTTGGAGCCCAGGGCCGCTTCCCAAACCGCCAGAGGCACCTTAATTTCGATGTTGTCGCCTTCACGGTGAAAGAAGGGGTGATCCTCCACGCGCGTGGTGATGTAGAGGTCTCCCGGGGGTCCTCCCAAGGTGCCGGCGTTGCCTTTGCCAGGCACACGCAGCCGGGACCCATTGCGGGCGCCGGGCGGAATGCGGACTTCGACGCTCTCGGTGCGAGTCACGCGCCCATCGCCGCCGCAGGTGGGGCAGGCGTTACCCAGCTTTCCGGTTCCGCCGCAGCGGGGACACGTCAGGTTGAAGCGCATAGCGCCCGCCATCTGGCTTACGTTGCCGGTGCCTTTGCACTCGGGGCAGGTGACTTCACCGGACCCGGGGACGGTCCCCGACCCGTGGCAGGTATCGCAGACTTCGTAGCGGGTGATGTTCAGGCGCGTCTGGGTTCCGCGGATGGCCTGCCAGAAGTCGATGTCCATTACATATTCGAGATCGGCGCCCTTCTCAGCCGTCGCCTGTTGAGCCGCGCCCCGGCCTCCGAAAAACTGGGAAAAGATATCGCGGAAACCGCCTGATGTGCTCTCCGTCCGCCGTCCGCCCCCGGCGCCACCGGCTTCGGCTCCGCTGAAGTAATCCGAGAAATCGAACCCGCCGAAATCCATATTCGGGTTGGGTCCGCGGCTCCGGTCGCCTGGCCCGGCGCCGCCGGCGAAACCGCTTTCGGAATAGAAACCGTACTGATCGTACATCTGGCGCTTCTTGGGGTCGCTCAGCACGTCGTAGGCTTCCTGGACGTTTTTGAAACGCTCCTCAGCCGACTTGTCTCCCGGGTTGAGGTCGGGATGATACTTGCGAGCGAGTTTCCGGTATGCCTTGCGGATCTCCTCCGCGGAGGACTTCCGCCCCACACCCAGAGTCTCGTAATAGTCGTGCTTGGATGCCGTTGGCATTGCTGTCAGCAATCCGCTTTCAGCTATCAGCGCAGCAGCCGTCAGCTGCAGGATTTAACTGAGAGCTGACGGCTGATTGCTGAGAGCTTCTTCTTACTTCTTGTCGTCTACGTCTACAAATTCGGCATCGACAACGTTATCCTTGCCGCCTTTGCCTTGATCGCCGGAGGGGCCGCCATGCGGGGGCGTCTGACCGTCGCCGCCGGGAGCCTGCCCACCGGGCTGCGAGCTGGCTTTGTACATGGCCTCAGCCAGCTTGTGGCTGGCGCTCGTCAGCTTGTCTACGGCCGAGTTGATCCGGTCAGGGTCGTTTTCGGCAATGGCCTTCTTGGTGTCCTCGACGGCCGCTTCGATGTCCTTGGCTTCGGCGTCGCTAATTTTGGAGCGATGCTCCTTCAGCGTCTTTTCGACGTTGTAGACCATCGCATCGGCGCGGTTCTTGGCTTCGATGGTGTCCCGCTGCTTGCGGTCCTCCGCGGCGTGCGATTCGGCGTCGCGGGCCATCTTTTCCACTTCGTCCTTGGAAAGGCCGGAAGAGGAAGTGATGGTGATCTTCTGCTCATTGTTGGTGGCGCGGTCCTTCGCCGTGACGTTCAGGATGCCGTTGGCGTCGATATCGAAGGTCACCTCGATCTGCGGAATGCCGCGCGGCGCAGGCGGGATGTTGCCGAGCTGGAAAACGCCCAGCAGCCGGTTGTCCCGAGCCATGGCGCGTTCGCCCTGGTAGACCTTGATCTCCACGGAGGGCTGGCTATCGGCCGCCGTGGAAAAGACCTCGCTCTTGCGGGTCGGGATGGTTGTGTTGCGCTCGATCAGCTTGGTGAAGACGCCGCCCAGAGTTTCGATGCCGAGCGAGAGCGGGGTCACGTCAAGCAGCAGCACGTCTTTGACTTCCCCGCCCAGCACGCCGCCCTGAACGGCAGCGCCGACGGCGACGACTTCGTCCGGGTTGACGCCCTTATGCGGCTCCTTGCCGAACAGCTCGCGCACCAGTTGCTGGATGCGCGGCATGCGGGTCTGCCCGCCGACCAGCACCACCTCGTCAATCTGCGACGGCGTGACATTGGCGTCCGCCATGGCCTGCTTGCAGGGCCCTACGGAGCGCTGGATGATGTCCTCCACCATCTGCTCGAACCGCGAGCGCGTCAGCTTCATCTGGAGGTGCTTGGGGCCGCTGGCATCGGCGGTGATGAAAGGCAGGTTGATTTCCGATTCGAGGAGCGTCGAAAGCTCCATCTTGGCTTTTTCAGCGGCCTCCTTCAGACGCTGCAGCGCCATCTGGTCGCGCGACAGGTCAATGCCGTTTTCTTTCTTAAATTCCGAGACGATCCAGTCGATCACGCGTTGGTCAATATTGTCGCCGCCCAGGTGGGTGTCGCCGTTGGTGGATTTCACCTCGACGACCCCTTCGCCCACTTCGAGGATTGAGATATCGAAAGTGCCGCCGCCGAAATCGTATACAGCGATGGTTTCGTTCTTCTTCTTGTCCAGGCCGTAAGCCAGGGCCGCTGCCGTCGGCTCGTTGATGATGCGCATCACTTCGAGCCCGGCGATCTTACCGGCATCCTTGGTGGCCTGCCGCTGGGCGTCGTTGAAATATGCCGGAACGGTGATGACCGCCTGCGTGACCTTGCCGCCCAGGTAGGACTCGGCCGCCTCCTTGAGCTTGGTGAGGATCATGGCGGAGATTTCCGGCGGCGAGAGCTTCTTGCCGGCAATCTCAACACGGGCGTCGTTATTCTCACCCCGAACGACTTTGTAGGGGACCATTTTCATTTCTTCGGTGACTTCATCGAAGCGCCGCCCCATGAAGCGCTTGATGGAAAAGACCGTGTTTTCGGGATTGGTGATGGCCTGCCGTTTGGCTACCTGGCCAACCAGCCGCTCGCCACTCTTAGTGAACGCCACAACGGACGGAGTGGTCCGGGCACCCTCCTGGTTTGCGATGACCGTGGGCTGGCCGCCCTCCATAACGGCGACCACTGAATTCGTCGTTCCCAGGTCAATGCCGATAATTTTAGCCATTGATGAAAAGCCTCCGTGCCTCGATTACATTTCGAAAACTAAGGTTTCCGAGGTGCGCGGGAGATATCCAGCGCTTAGCACATCCTCATTATTAAACATGAGCGGAACGTTGTCAAGGATGGAGGGCCAAAAAAACGGGCGGCTTTAAATTGGGTTCGTTTCGAAGGGCGACTCGAGCTGGAACCATATTTAAATTCAAGGAGTTAAAAAGGCCATTGGGTTTGATTGGCGTTTTTTTGGCGGAAGCCCCGGACCGAAGCAGCCCAAGATAACGCTTCTTGGCGCCGCCACACTTTTAGTTTAGCCCGCAAAATGCATGACGGCCCGGCCTGGAGCCGCACCATCCTGCGAGGCTGCAAACACTGTTAACAATCCTCAGCGGCCTTGACACTGGCAAAGACGCCCCGATAAAATCGTCCCCACATAGCAGGACAGAAAAGTTCAGGGGTAAATCATGCTACGAAGCATTCTTGCGATCCTCAGCGCCCTCGTGTGCGCAGCCTCCGCGTTTGGCCAGGCGGCCACGGGAAGCATTACCGGGACCATTATCGATCCGGCAGGAGCCGTAATTGCCGGAGCCAATGTGGAAGTAAGAAATTCGCAAACCGGAGTTGTGTATCCGGTGGTTTCCACCAACACCGGAAACTACACCGTGAGCCAGTTGCCGCCGGGGACCTACGAACTCGATGTTACGGTCTCCGGATTCAAGAAATACGTTCATACCAATCTCACGGTCGCCGCGGCGGAAGTTCTCCGCCAGGACGTCGGCCTGGAAGTCGGCACCGCCACGGAAGCTGTCACGATTAGCGCCGAGGCCTCGCAGTTGAAGACCGAAAGCGGCGACATCAACCAGCACATCACGGTCGAGCAGTTGAATGATATGCCCGTGCTGGGCATCGGCGCCGCCAATTCCGGCAGCTCCGGCGTCCGCAACCCGTACAACTCCATGGTGCTGATTCCGGGCATCAATTACGCTGCCAATTTCGTGATGATCATCAACGGCGCGCCCAGCAATACCGCGGCATATCGCCTGGAAGGCCTGGACAATACCAATCACACGGTCAGTTACGCGCTGCAGGAAAACCAGCCGAGCGCGGACTCCATTCAAGAGGTGGCCATCCAGACTAGCAATTACGCGCCGGAATTCGGGACGGCGGGTGGCGGGTTGTTTAATCTCACCATGAAGTCGGGCACCAACTCGTTCCACGGCAGCGGTTACGAGTACTTCGTCAATGAGGACCTGAACGCGGGGTTTCCATTTACGATCGACGCCAACGGAAACAAGATCCGGCCACGCAACCGCCGCAACGATTTCGGCGGAACCCTGGGCGGGCCGGTCCGGATTCCGAAACTGTATAACGGCAAAGACAAGACTTTCTTCTTCTTCGGATACGAGCAGTACCGCGAAGGGATCGGCTACAACCCCAGCCTGACGCTGCCCACCCAGGCGTACCGCAATGGCGACTTCTCGGCCATATCGCCCAACGGAGGATCCGGGTTCAATCCCAGCCTCGGTGTTCCCTCCGGGGCGCTGCCTTCCACCGACGCGCTTGGGCGGCCAATCTTGGCGAACACGATTTACGATCCCGCTAGCCGGGCATTTACGGCTAGCGGCGCCGCGTATGCCGATCCGTTCCCGAATAACCAAATTCCGATGTACCGGTTCGATCCCACAGCCCTCAAGATCCAGGCTCTCTTGCCGGCTGTCACCAACGGCAATCTGACGAACAACGCCACGGGCTACAACCTCTTGCAGCGGGCCACCGCCATTCCTTCTCTCAAAATCGATCAGACTACCGGCGTCAAGGGGCACGCATCTTTTTACTGGTCCACCACCCAGACCGACGCGCAGTTCTCGACTCCCAATGGCAATGCCGATGGCCTCCCCGACCTGATCAGCGGCGCGCGCGGCACCTTCATTCATGCTCAGACTTTACGCCTCAACTACGATTACACGCTCACGCCTACAATCCTGCTTCACGTCGGCGCCGGATACTCGCGCATCTGGTTTTTCGATGGCGGCCCGGTCCGCAATTTCAATTGCACGGCGATCCTGCTGAACGGCTGCCAGGCGAGCACCTACTTCCCCACCGTTGGGGATATGCGCGAGATCGGATCGGGCGGGGCACTCGGCGGCCTGCAACAGCTAGGCAACGCCCTCGCCCACACCAACTCCTACACCGAGCGGCCGGCGTATAACGCCAACGGGACCTGGGTGCACGGTAACCACACTTATAAGCTCGGTGGCGAGGTCTGGTTCCAGGGAGCGATTGCGGCGCCGCCCTCGGGCACCGCACTGTACCCCGCTCTCTGTCAAGGCATTCTCGGCCCGGGCGGCTGTGGGCCGGCAGCGAGTGCGACTCTCAATGCCGGCGCCACCGCGCTGCCGCAGGTCGGTTTAAACCTGAGCGGATGGCAAACCGGTTTCCCTTATGCCAATTTCCTGCTCGGCGATATGACACAGATTTCCCAAAAGGCGCCGACTGATACACGCATGGGCAAATCGCAATGGGCGCTGTTTATCCAGGATTCCTGGAAGGTAACGCGCAAGCTCACGGTGGACTACGGCATTCGCTGGGATTACGCCACCGCGCCCCGCGAACAGTATGGCCGTGCCTCGGAGTTGGGCTTGGTATCGAATCCGGCAGCCGGAGGCCGTATCGGCGCGCCGATTTTTGAGGCTACCTGCAATTGCACATTCTTCCATAACTACCCCTATGCAATCGGGCCGCGGCTTGGTGTGGCCTACCAAGTCACTCCAAAGACTGTCCTGCGCGGCGGGTGGGGCTTCATTTACGGGTTCGCCCCTGACATTACCGCACAAACCTCCAGCCAGATCGACAGTGCAGCGCCAGGATCGAATGCGTTCTTGAATCTCCAGGCGCCCGGCGCGCTGCCCCAGCCGGTGTGGCCCAACTTCAATCCCGGCCAGACACCGCTGCCGGGCCAGACTACAGGCTTCAACGGTTTCACGGCCTATGACCGCAACGCTTCGCGGCCGCCGCGGCAGAACCAGTGGTCGATCGGCGTCCAGCGGGAAATCACGACGAACCTGGTCATCGAAGCTTCTTACGTGGGCAACCGTGGCGTATGGTGGAGCGGCACGGCCGCCGGGGTCGGCAATAGCCTGCCCCTATTGAACCAACCATCGCCCGCGACCTTTGCTGCCTACGGCCTGAATCCCTATACCAATCCAGCCGACAACCAACTGCTCAGCTCGACCATCGGAAGCGCGGCCGTAACATCCCGGGTGGGTAACATCCTGCCGTACTCCGGCTATTCCACATCCAACACCTTGCTCAATGCGCTGCGCCCGTTCCCGCAGTTTTCCTCGATTGTGCTCAGCGACTCGCCCACCGGAAAAACCTGGTACGACTCGCTGCAAGTGAGAGGCAACAAGCGCTTTTCACACGGTTTGCAGGCCACTGCCACGTTCACCTGGTCGAAGGCCATGGTGCTGACGAGAGAGGATATTTTCAATCCCGCCAGCTCCGTCAAATCGATCCAAGCCACCGATCAGCCCTTCCTCTTCAACGCAGGTATCAATTACACCGTGCCGAAGCCGGAGTTCCTGACGAATCGCATCGCCCAGACAGTCGTCAAGGACTGGACAGTAGGCTCTATCCTGCAATATGGCAGCGGGCTTCCGCTCACGCCGCCGGCGGCTACCACACCGAATAACCTGGGATCCAGCGAAATGTTCCGCGTGCCCGGACAGCCCTTGTACTTGAAGAATCTGAATTGCGGCTGCATCAACCCCTACTACGATCAGGTGCTAAATCCTGCTGCCTGGGTGAACCCAGCTCCGTATACATTCGGCCCCGGACCGTCGGGGACCAACGGCCTGCTCTATACCGATTTCCGGCAGGCGCGCCGGCCGCAGGAAAACCTGAACTTCGGCCGCAATTTCCGCATCAGGGAAAGCATCAACCTCCAGATCCGCGCGGAGTTTGTGAACATCTTCAACCGCACCCAGATCGGCAACCCGATCACCTCGAATCCGTTAGGGGCGCCGACCAAGAACCAGGCCGGCCAGTACACCGGCGGCTTCGGCGTCATCAACGAAACGTTGGCGGTTGGAGCCACGCCCAGTTACACCCAGAATGGGGTCGTCGGCCAGTTGTACCAGCAGCCGCGCAGCGGCACGCTGATCGCGCGGTTCACGTTCTAAATGCTATCGGCCTTCAGCTATCAGCTATCCGCTTTTTCGCTGGCTGCTGATAGCTGATCGCTGAAAGCTCACCTCACAGCGACCGCGCGACTATTTCTCGCAATTCGCCGGCCTCCAGCGGAACCGGATTGCCTTTCATGCTGCTGGCGCGGGCGGCCTTCTCCACCAGCGCGGGGATGTCATTATCGCCCACGCCGTAGGTTCGAACTGGCGGAATTTCCAACCTGCGGCACAGCTCCGCGACCCACTGAATGCCATCTTCCGCCGTGGCCTGCGGACGCCCGGTCAAAAGCCGTGCCACTTGTTCATAGCGCTCGAGGGGTTTGCTGATAGCCGATAGCTGATGGCTGACAGCTTTTGCCCGCTGCACGCGTAAGGCCGCCACGTTCACAGCCATTACATGGGGCAGCAGCGCGGCACAGACAGCTCCATGCGGAGCCGGGAACATGCCGCCGATAGGCGCTGCGAAGCCGTGGACGGCGCCCAGCCCCGCGTTGGCCAGCGCCATGCCGCCCAGCAGAGCCGCCCAGGCCATGTCGGTCCGGGCCTCGATGTCGCTGCCGTCCTCCCATGCTCGCGGCAGTGCGCGGGCAGCGCTCCGCATGCCTTCGACACAGAACAGGTCCGTCATCGCGTTGGAGCGCACCGAGACATAGGGCTCGATCAACTGCGTGAGCGCATCCAGGCCGGTCGAGGCGGTGGCGCCCCGCGGAAGCCCGAGCGCCAATTCAGGATCGACGACAGCCAGCCGCGGCAGCATGCGTTCACTTCGCAAGCTGGCTTTCACGCGATGCTCGGGCGACCCCAGCACGGCGTTGCGTGTGACCTCCGACCCGGTGCCCGCCGTTGTCGGAATGGCGATGAATGGGGCCGGCGCATGTTCGAGCGGCCTGCCGCGGCCGATCACTTCGAGATAGTCGAGGGGGTCGCCTGGGTTGGTGAGGAGCGCAGCGATCGCTTTGCCGGAGTCGATGGCGCTGCCGCCACCTATGGCCACCACGACGTCGCAGCCCTGCTCGCGAGCCAGCGCGGCGCCGCGGCGAATGGCGTCAACTGTTGGTTCGCCGGCGGCCGCGAATGTGCAGTGGTCCGCCGGGATATCTAACGCGGTCCGCAGCCCTGTACCACCGGTGACCAAGAGCATTCGCCGGCCCATGGAACCTGCGGCAGCGATTCCTTCTCCCACGGTCCCCGGGCCGAACAGATGCGCGCCGCAGTGGCGAATTCGAACCGCATTCGAGTGGCCCCTACCAGTTCTGGTTCGCCGGAAAGATATTACCAAATGTGGTGCGCGTCCGCGGCTCGGCCAGCATCTCTGTGGCCTTCGCAACCCAGGCATTATAGTGCGGCGTTGCGCGATGTTTGGCCGGGGCATCGGCGTCACGGTACACCTCATATAGAGCGAAGCGCGTGGGGTCGTCGGTTTGCTGCAGGAAGTCGAACCGCAGGATCCCTTCTTCTTTAAGGCTGTTGCGCGCGTTCTCTATAGTGGCTTCGCGAAAGGCGTTTACATGTTCGGGTTTGACGTGCAGGTTGACGATGAGGATGAACATATGTAGAGGTTACCCTCTTTCCCTGATCCCAGGCTCCTGCCCCCCGGCCCCCGCTCTAATGGCTGCCGGCGCCCGGATAAAAATGGAGGTTGACCGTGTAACCGGGCAGATCAACGCGCACCTGATAGCGCACGTCGATCCGCATCCCGTCGGACGAGTGAGCGATTTTGACATCGCCGGCGCGGACGGGAAGATCGAGCTCATGCGCTTTGTCGAGCACCCAGGTCCGGAGCAGGTCGTCGGACTTGGAAACCGAATCGCTGCGCACGGCTACGTCCGCCACGAAATTCTGCAATTCGAGATTGTGAAAATAAATTGGCAGGAAAAGAATGGCGAACAGCAGGAGCCCGGCGAGGAGCGCCGCGGCGGCGGCGATGCGCCAGCGCGGCACGCGCATCACGACTCGCCTTTCGTGCCTCGTTCCGACTCCTTGCTCGCGGCGCAAAGGTCCTTCCACAGATCGGGCGTCTGGTCCCACTGCGGCGTCTCCAGACCGAGGATCTGGATCTCTTCCTGCCGTAGGGTCCCGTGCCCATAGGGGCAAATGTATTCGATGCGCGGACGCCCGAGCTGGAGCATGCGGCTCCAGGAGCCGGTCTCCACGGGCATACGCAGCCGCCGCAGGCAGACGCGGCACCGGTGCCGCTGGTCCCACAGAATCAGGTAGAACACGCCGGCGCACGCCAGGAACCAAGCCATCAGGGCCAGATTGCAGGCCAATGCCTGCCCGCCCGTCTCCAGCGGCCAGAAATCCGAAGCGTACTCCGGTCTTTGGGGAAACAGCCCGGATATCACCGCCAGCAAGGCATACATCGGCACAGCCGCAACCACAAGCTTGGCCGCCAGGAGCGCCCAGTAACGCATACCGATTAGACGCGGCCGTACATCTTTAGTTTCCAAGGTCCGAAGACCCCGCCATGGAAGTTCGGGGGTATTCGATATCGTAACGCGACCGGTGGTGTGCCGCCGGCGTTTAAATTTGCGCTACTGTTGAATTGTTTCGCCGCGGCTCTCCCGCGTCGCTTTCCACCTTTTCAGCAATTGCGTCCGATGATGCCGCAGGTCGAGGCCGCTGCGCTCGGTGGGATACGGCCGGTCGCCCATGGTCCCCTGCCAGAGAATGCGATTGAAGCTTTCGGCGTCGTTGCGGTCCGCGTCCCGGAAATTCAACCCTGCGAATTTCCCGGCCCACCAGGCCGCGTCGTGCAGTTCCTTCATCCTCGGACTGATCTTTGCGCCCGCGCTCTTGCAGGCGGGAACCAGATTCGGGTCGACCGGAGACGCGCACAAACTGCCCGGAATGATCGCATTGTACGGCGTGAAATTGGGGGTCTCTGTAAACGCGTCCGACATCGGTGCGGCGTTGGCGTCGCTCTGGTTCAGGTGTTCAATCCCCAGCAGGTCTTCCATCGTGCGCAGCACGTTCACCGTGTTGTAGTTCGTGGAGATGGTCACGCCGCGCTTGCTATATGGGGAGATGACGAAGGCAAACGACCGGTGGGAATCGATATGATCTCCGCCGCTTTGCGAATCGTCCTCGAGAATGAAGATCGTCGTATTCTGCCAGTATTGCGAATGGCTGATGTAATCTGCGATGCGGCCGATTGCATAGTCGTTGTCCGACATTTGCAGGGAGGGAGTATTCAGCCCGGCGATGGCCGTCGAGGTGCTTCCAAAGTGATCGTGGGGCAGTCGGACCAGGCTTAGATTCGGCAGACCGTTGATCTGCATGTCGCGAAGCCATTCGTTGAAGAGGTAAGTGTCGGCGTTGTTCATGTCGAAGCCGCGGAAATATATATCCGTCTTGTCTCGCAATTCCGGCTCCAGGGAAACCGCCTGGGGCAGGCCCGAGGCGAACGGCGTGGGCGAAATCGGAAGGTATGTCTTCAGAACCGGATCGGGCTTGGTGGGATCCGCCTGCGAGGTGACGTAGTAGGCCTGATCGATGAAGAAGCCATAGTTGCGAACGGTTTTGCCGGCGCGCAAGGCGGAATCCCAGAGATGGCCGCCGACCGCGCTCGCATCCAGGCCCTCCCCTTCGGATTCATCGTCATCGTCTTTTGCGATTGGTTGATACGACGCGCTGCCAAAAGGCGCGTTGACGTCCTTGGGTCCAGGGAGGATGGCGGAACTGCCCGTCGGATCGAGCAATGTGGTCAATCGGACCGTGAATGGGCTGGGTGAGGCGGCGGAATCGGGCAGTCCGATGCCGATCAGCCGGTTGGTGCCTTCGGCATCGTAGGTCACGCCATTCCCGCCGTTGCCATAGTTGACCGCGATCGTCTTCTCGTTGTAATCGGTTGTCTCGGCATAAGTGGACCAGCCCCATCCATCGCCGCTCACCTGGGCGCTGTCGTAGAAGTTGTCCAGCAGTCCAAAGGTCAACGCCAGGCTGTGATGATTCGGGGAGACAGCCTGCGGATATTGTGTCAGCGTGGGATCGCCGTTGCCGCGCGGCAAATCGCCGAGCACCTGGTCGTACGTCTTGTTCTCTTTGATGATGTAAATTACGTGCTCGATCTTGTTCTGAAGGAATTCCATCGTCGGATCGCGGCGCCGGTTGGCGCGGCCGTTGTTCTGATCCACCTGCCGGGAAACCATGGCCAGCGTCAAGGCGCTCGGCACCGGAATGATATTCAGTTGAGCCTTTTCTTTTGGCCACGACCTGGTCTGCACAAAGGTGGGATTAGGCGCCGGGCCATTAGGTGGATTAGGGCCGGAGTTACTCTTGAACGTGCACACGTAAAGTCTGGCGCCATCCTTACTCACCGAGACGGACGTGGGATACCAGCCGGTGGGTATGCGTCCGCTGACGTGATTGCTGACCAGGCTAACCACGGCTACTGCGTTCTCAAAACCCAAGGTCACGTAGAGCGTCTTTTCGTCGGGACTGAGAGCCGCGGAATTGGCGTCAGATCCTTTGTATTTGTCCCCCGGCCGCGAAAGCGAGATCGTATGCAGCACCTTCTCGGCAGCGGTATCGATCACCGACACCGTGTCACTATTGCCGTTCACGACGTACAGGGTCTTTTGATCTTTAGAGAGAACCATGCGATTGGGTTGGTCGCCCACGGGAATCGAAGCAAACCTGCCGCTCGCGATATCCACCACCATCACCTCGTCATCGCGCTGGCTGGTCACGAAAGCCGTTTTGGCCGAGCCGTCAGCATTACTAAGCACCGCCACATCGTATGGGAACTCTCCCTGGGCAATTTTTCCGCCGGGCGTGAAGAAATGGATCTCGTTAACTACAGCGCGGGACGTAGTGTCCACAACGGAGATGGAATCGTTTTCGAAATTGGCTACCACCAGAGTCTTGCCGTCGCGGCTGAGCGCGAAGCCCGCCGCCACCGCACCTCCCACGATCAGCGAACTGCCGCCGAACGTGACCGCCTGGGCAGCCTTGCTGCCTTTCAAAATGGAGCCGTCATAGTTCGGAAATGGCGCAGTCTGGTTGGAGTTGTGACCGAGAAGCACGAAAGGAGCGTCGGGCACGAATTGCGAGCCGTTCCACTTGTAAATGTACACGCGATCATCCTGGCCGCCGGAAGCGAAAAAGCGGCTGCCGTCGGGAGCCCAACGCAGCCCGCTATACGTGCTCGGGATGCTGATCTGCTGGAGCTTGGTGACGCTGCCGTTGGCGGCGACGGAGTAAACGAAAACCCATTCGGAAAGAGCCGTTGTGCCCACCGGCGCGCCCGTGCTGGGATCGAGAGTGGGATACGTAATTAGTGTGCCATCGACAAGGTGGTTACTCTTGTTCCAGCCACTGGTGAGAACCAGCAGCAGTGTTCCATCGGGGCTCAGGGCGGTGTTGACTGCTTCCGCTGCATCGGCGTCTCCATCCGCGCGCAAGCCGGTCGAAAGCACTTGCAGAGTGGAGCCCGGCGCGGCGGTGGGCGTGATCACCTGTCCGGTAGGAAGAATCGAGCCGGTGGGGTAGTTGCCCACGGGAAGGGTCGTGTGGCCGCTTCCCTGCTGCGCCAAAGCGAGACTCGGCGCCATCGCGAACAACATCGCGCTCAGAACGTATATATGTTTTGACAAAAACACCCTCCTCGGATCAAACATTTCGCCGGCGGCCAGACGCAGCCGCCGTTGCAACCCAAGAGGGGATTATGGGTGTTTCAGATGAACTTGAAATGAAGCCGGAGTGAATCTCTGGTTACTGGCGCAGCAAGAAGATGAAGCTTAATGCGGCACCACGATCGTATCGCCGGGCTCCAGTGGGATGTTCAGCTCCATGCGCTCGCCTTTTACCACCGCGTCATAGTCGAACGGCAAGCGATATTCTTTCCCGTTCTCGAGGCGAATGACATAGATCTTCTTGCGCTTGGCGTAATCGGTCAAGCCGCCGGCCTCGCTGAGAGCCTGCATCACTGTCATTTTATACGTAAACGAAATGGTCCCTTCCTTCTTCACCGCGCCCAGCAGGTAGATCTTCTTGCTGTTGATTTGGGAAACGACCACAGTAACATTGGCGCCTTTAATGAATTGATCCAACTGCTCGGCTATGCTTTTCTCGGCCTGAGCGGGAGTCAATCCGGCAAGAGCGACCTCTTTCAATAGCGGCATGGAAATCTTGCCGTCCGGCCGTACCACGGCCGAGGGAACGGAAGCAGATTGCTCGCCCCAAACCGAAACCTGCACCACGTCGCCCGCGCCGATCAGGTACTCGTCATCCGCTGCGGTTCTTGGAGGGAGTGTGGTGAGAGGCGTGCCGCCTGCGGCCGGCTGGACCGGCGCGCGAGGCAGCTCCGCGGGCTTAGTGGCCGGCGTAGGCGTCACTGTCGCCGGAACCGCTGCTATCGGCGCTGTTGTTACTACACGTGTGGGCGCGCCTGAAGGAGGGGTCGGCTTGATCGGGGTAACTTCCGGAATCACTTCCTTCGGCTCAGGCTTGGGCGCTGCCGAAGGCTCGGCCTTGGGCGTCGACGGGGTATTTGCGGGTCCAAGCGCCGCATCCAGATCCTCGGGCGGCCAGCCTGCTCGCACGGCATTCAATTTGATTTGGGAGTCGGCCAAGCCCGCTTTTCTGGCCTGCCGCACGTACTCCATCAGTTCCCGGGGAACCTCCCGTGTCTGTGCAGCTAGAACACCGGCAAACAGGAGACCAATCAGTCCGAATAAGATAAACCTACGCATGCTACGACGCCCTCCAACCGCAACTATAACCAAGCTACGCCGGGATATTGCAGGGACCTCCTCGAAGGGAACTATGGATACTCTAACCTTAGTACACACCCCAGCGCAAGCGGCAGGAGGCCCACCGGCATCTGATCTTTACGGCAGCCGTACCACAGCGTAGTTTCGTAGTGTGAGCGTCTCGCCGCCAACCCCCATCGCGCCTTGGAACTGAATCACCAGCCCGCTGAGGTACTGGTCAGTCGCATTACCCACGGTGGCGTTCAACGGCAGCACCGTACCCCACGATAAAGTGCTCACCTGGGCTCCGCTCGAATCCAGACCCGCGTCAACGTGGCCCGACACCTGCGCGTCGCCGGCAGCGGCGGTGCGCTGCAGGATCGTAGTCCCGCCCCACTGGACCTGGAAGTTGAAGCCCCCGCTCGTTCCCTGATGCGCCAGGTCGAATCTGACCTCTACGTGATCGCCGCCGGTGAGCAGTCCCGAAGGAATCGTGCACGAGCCGAGGCTGCCGGTAGTCGTTGTGTTGACCGAGCCCCCGGTTCCGCTGCACAGCACTTGCGGGTTCGGGAACAGGGAGGATCCGGTGCCCGTGATCGAGAGACGATAGTTCGCCAGCAAAGTGTCGCCCGGTTGCGGAATATTGCCCGCCGTGAATTGAATGACATTGCTGCCGGCCAATGTGTAGTCGGTGCCTGGCTCCTGGAGCAATCCGTTTCGGTAGACGGCAAGACTGGTGACGGGGTTTGGTACCGCCGATAACGTGAACGAGTTGTTCGAGCCATCTACAACGCCGCCGGGCACGTCCTGATCCTTGAACCCGGGTTGCGGTGAGCCGCATGGTCCGGAACTGCCATCCACGTGCACGCAATCCGCCGGGTTGCCGGCTACAGTATCGATCGTTCCCAATGCATTCACGGTGGCCACGGCGCCCGGGGCGTAAGCT
>CAZKVF010000099.1:0-13728 GCA_964556085.1 uncultured Solibacteraceae bacterium | reverse complement strand
CACCGTCGAAACACGGTGCGAGATCAGGATCACGGTGCGCCCGCGCATGACGTGCGCGAGATGATTCAGGATGCGCTCCTCGGTCAGCGTGTCCACGCTCGAAAGCGCGTCGTCGAGGATCAGGATGGCAGGATCGCGAAGGATTGCGCGCGCGATGGCCGTCCGCTGCTTCTGGCCGCCGGACAGCGTGATGCCGCGCTCGCCAACCATGGTGGCATAGCCCTCGGGGAACCTCTCGATATCGCCGGCCAGGCCAGCCAGCTCCGCTGCGCGGCGAATATCTTCGTCGGTGGCGTCCTCGACGCCGAACGCAATGTTCTCCGCGATGGTGGCACTGAACAGGAACGTTTCCTGGGGGACAAAGCCGATGTGCCGCCGCACGCCGGCCGGATCCAGATCGCGAACGTCAATGTCGTCCAGGAGGACGGCGCCGTCGGTCGGGTCCATAAGGCGCGGCACGAGGTTCACCAGCGTGCTCTTGCCTGAGCCCGTGTGGCCGACGACCGCGATTGTGGATGCCGCTGGAACGTGTAGATCGATCTCGTCGAGCACGCGCCCCGCGCCATAGTCCACCGAAACGCCGCGGAACTCGATCTCCCCGCGAACCGATCTCAGGGGGCGCGCATCGGGCGGCGCGGTGATGGTAGGTTTTTCATGAAGAATCTGGTTAATGCGGCTGAGCGAAGCAGTGCCGCGTTGCATCAAGTTTACGACCCAGCCCAGCGCGATCATGGGCCATACCAGCCGGCCCATGTACGTGTTGAACATA
Source organism: uncultured Solibacteraceae bacterium (assembly GCA_964556085.1). Classification (GTDB taxonomy): domain Bacteria; phylum Acidobacteriota; class Terriglobia; order Bryobacterales; family Bryobacteraceae; genus PSRJ01. The sequence continues at coordinate 12,959 of CAZKVF010000099.1, read as the reverse complement.
ACAAAGCTGCCAAGCGTGATCCGTCCACGTAAGACCTGGTAGCCGCCAACCAGGAGCACCACTAGGAACGTCAATCCGATCAACGCTTCCAGTAGCGGTTGAAACAAGCCCTGAATCAAAACGAGTTTCACGTTATGCGCGATGTATTCCCGGTTAAGCGTTTCAAAGCGCCTGAGTTCGGCCTTCTCCTGCACGAAGGCGCGGACCATGCGCACGCCGGCCAGATTTTCCTGGACGCGGCTCGATATATCCGAGAACATCGCCTGGATGCTCTCAAACCGGTCGTGAATGGCGCGGCCGAAGAAGATCACCGCGAGACTGACCGCCGGAGCTGGCACTACTGAGAGTAAGGCCAGGCGCCAGTCGCGCGAAACCATCACGGCGATCGCGAGCGCGAACGTCAGGCTGGTCTCAGTCCAGTACATTACACCCGGGCCCAGCATCATGCGCACGGCGTTCAGATCGTTGGTAGCGCGCGCCATGATGTCGCCGGTGCGCGTGCGCTGGTAATAATCGGGCGAAAGCGCCACCAGGTGGGCGAACATATCGTTGCGCAGGTCATATTCGATATCGCGGGAGATGCCGATAATGATCACGCGCATCCCGAATTGGAAAATTCCCTGCGCGAGTGAGAGCGCGACGAGGTAAGCGGCGTATCGGACGAGGACACTGCCTTGAAACGAGCGGTGCAGCGCGTCTATAGCATTTCCGATCATCAGCGGCTGCGCGGCTGCAGCCACATCTTTGATCACGAGGCACAGCATGCCCGCGGCCATCCCCCAGCGATAACGCCAGAGGTAGGGGCGGATGGTTGCGAGCGACTCCCACATAGGCGCGCTACAGCCCCAGCCCCTCAGCCAGAGTCTTGGTCCACTCCATGAACGCGACTTTCTGCCCCTGTCGGCTTCGCCACCAGGAATCCGGGTGAAATTCCTCGTCGGGCGCTGCGACGGCGCGGATTTCCATGCCGCCTCCCATTTTGCGTTCTGTCCGGCGGAAAATCCGGAGCGCGCGGCGTGTGTGGTAGTCACTGGTTACAAGCAGCACGCTATGCATGTTACGACGGTGCAATTCCGGGAGGATGGCCCAAGCTTCCTCTTGCGTGGAACGGGCATTGTTGGGAGCGGGAATGAACCAGTCGGCGGGGAAGCCCTGCCGCACAGCATAGGCGATAGCCGGCTCGCATTCATAGTGGCCATAGAAGCCGGAAGGGCCGCTCACCAACACCGCGGGAACATAGCCCAGACGAACCATTTGGCCGCCCTTCACAATACGGTTTCCCCAATAATCGCCCGCGAGCACCGCCGCGATTTCCGCCTTGGCGGGTCCATCGTCGTGAATCAAGGCGCTACCGATGGCCCGCAGCCACCAGTCCCGCGAAGCGGCGGCTATGCCGGCGACGAGCAGGATTGCAGCAAAGAACAGGAGGAAACGGCGCGGCCGGCTTATTGGCACGGAGTAATCCCATGCCCGCCGAATAAAGCCCTTAGGAAGTTTTCGCGAGCCGAGCCTGTTTCGGACGTCAAGGATTTCACGGAACACGGATTGCGGCAGTCACGGGACTAATTCTCGTCCCCGGACTTCTGATCGAGGTTACCTACTGTTTTCAGGCGCTGGTACAGGCGTTCAACTTCGGCTTCATCTTCCGGGCGCAGGACCTTGTAGCGAAGTGGAGGCTGGATCTGCTTTCGTTCCGCCCCGGGTGCCAACAACTCGCCCCAGTATTGCCGATAGGGGATGCCGTCGATGAGGGCATCTGTCGAAAAGCGCCGCAAATGGCGCAAAAGACTGTTACATGAATCCAGGTCGCCGGGATAAATCAGCAGAATGCGTGAGTCGTCGTACAAGGTGAGGCGAAGGATAAGGGGAGAGATCCAACCTGTTCGATCCAGGCGGCGAATGTCCATCCAGGGGATATGGCGTTTGCCGATCGAGAGATAACCTTCATTGACCTCGATCGTGGGCCGGAACGCCATCACGAACAACGCAGCCGCCGTCAGGACGAACAGCAGAGCCGCTGGGAGGAATACTGGCGACCAACCTCGGCCCACGAAACCTACCACGCCACCCAGCACGACTGCCGCGGCCCCCAACCAAAAATAGCGCTGCGCCGGCGAATAACGAGTCATCTAGGACCTGACAACTATAGACTACTCCCCAGCGCACAGTCAGTCAATCTACGCGGGCCAGATGAAGTCCCCTCCAGGTATAGTGAATGCCGCTCCAGACAGTGAAAGCCGCGCAGGGCCATTGGATTGCGTCGGAAAGCTGCTCCAGTACTGAAAGCGGAGCGGCATTTCTTGACAGCCACACGGTTACCGTAAGGACCTGAACGAAGGTGGAAACCTTACCCCAAACGCTAGGGGGAAAACGGCGGACGGGAGTGAGCCACAAAAGAAAAGCAACAGCGGCGAGAATATAGAGGTCCCGTCCGAACACCAGCACCACCAGCCAGCGTGGTGCTAAGTGAGCTACAGCCAGGGCGAGGAAGACGCCGCTCAACAGGCATTTATCCGCGATGGGATCGAGATAAGCGCCCAACCTGGAAGTGGAGCCCAACTCGCGGGCCGCGATGCCGTCGAGGGCGTCAGTTAGCGCAGCGCACGCAAAAAGCGCTAGTGCGCGGATGTGATTGCCATCGACAATCGCCAGGATGATGAACGGGACCAGGACCAGCCGGAGGGCGGTAAGCAGATTGGCAACATTCACCCACCGCGGCATCTTGCTTAGAGTGTAACGCCAGTGTTTGCTCCGGCAGACCGGCTTGACCGCTTCCCTAACAATCGCGGTTCGAATTTGCTTTGAGCGCGGTGTTGCTATGGCAGGGCAAAACCCTCACGCCGAATTGCCCTGCCATAGAGGACATTCTCTAGAGTGTTTACCTGTTAGTCGGGCGGAGCGGGGCGTTGTCTCAAATTTGTTCGAGATCGCCGGTGACAAGATCACCGGCACCACCCTGACAAATCAGCGGCGCCACCAGTAAAAGATCACCGGCGGTACCTAGGCTGGACTCGGCCTTTCCACATGCCTCCCGCGCCGCGCCGCCATGCCCAGGCCGAATGGACTGTCGCACCGGCATAGAACGCTGCGATCAGGGGCAACAGGGGCGCCCAAAGCAGCGAGCATCGGTACAGGCGAAGCGCGGGCACGTACGTCGCGGCCATCAGAACCCACGCGGCAATGCCGGTCATGTTTCCGCGAATCGCTGCAAGCGGCGGTGCGAAAAAAGTGACCGCCAGCCCAGCGAGGGTAGCGAGAAGCAAGAGCGGCGAATAATTCAGTTGCGTAAATGCGGTGCGGGAGATCATAGCGCCGAGTTCGCGGAAGGTGCGGTACTCGCGCATGCTGCGGGTCTCAGAGCTGAGGCCCAACCAGACTCGGCCGCCCGCATGTTTCACCGCTCGCGCCAGCGCGCAATCGTCGATGAGCTCGCCGCGGATGCGTGCAATGCCGCCGATTTTTTCGAGCGTTCGTCGACGGATCAGGAGGCAGCCGCCCGCAGCCCCTGCTGTCTGCATGCGCGGATTGCTGGTCCACGCCGGCGGGTAGAGCAGCAGAAAGAAGTACACGAATGCGGGAATCAGGGCGCGCTCCGCCAGCGATTCGCAGCGCAACTCGACCATCCAGGACACCAGGTCATAGCCCCGTTCGGCTTGCACCACAAGTTTTTCCAAGCCTTCGGGCGCATGGACGATATCGGCATCGGTGAGGAGGAGATATTCGGGGGACAGCGTTTCCGCGTGCGCGACGCCTTGCGAGACGGCCCAAAGCTTGCCGGTCCACCCCTCTGGCAGGGCAGCGCCGCGGAGGATCGTGAGCCTGTCTGCGGGAGCAGCCGAGCGGGCGGCATCCGCGGTGCCGTCGTCGCTGGCATCGTCGACGAGGGTAATGTGAAATGGGCCGGAGTATTGCTGCGCGGCAAGAGAGGCAATTGCGCGGGCAACGACGGGGGCCTCGTTGCGAGCGGGGATGACAGCGACAGCTGATGCAGGTTGGCAGGCGGAAGCGTCTGCCCCACCAGAGCGGGCGCGACCAGGCATGCGCCAGAAGAAGCCGCGGCCCAGGAGGAGATACAGCCAAGCCGCCAGGCTGACCGCGCCGGAAGCTTCGATGAACATCAAACAAGTCCGGCGAGGGCGCGCACGATGTCTCTGTGCGCCAGCACCGCGGACGGGTCGCGCTGCATGGCTTCGAAATAGCGGCGCGCGAAGAGCGCTCCATTTTCCGAGGGCGCCACCAGGTGTCGGGCCTGGCCCACCAGCCGGTCCGCATCCGCCGGCGTGGCGGGGTCTTCGAAGTCCAGCGTTTCGTCCACCAGTACGATGAATTGTGAGAGCTCACGCAGCCAGTCAAACCAGGGATCGTTCAACACCAGATTCAGATATTGCCCGGTGGACGTGATTCGTTCGACGTCACGCTCATAAGCGGCACGCTCGGAATCGAGCAACGCCTTGTGCAAGCGCAGCAGTTCGTTACGCAGTTCGGTGAGACGTTCGCGGGGCGTCCTCTCAGCCATCGGTTCAATCGTAACGCGAAGCCCGGGCACCGTGCCGTATATTCGAGGAATATGAGGCAACCAGGATACGATCCCGGCCTGACGGAGAAATTTGCGGGGAGGGTGCGGCGCATCGTCAACCAGGACGGCACCTTCAATGTCCGCCGCGATGGGACTACATTGCGCGATTTTCACCCCTACCTGCTGCTAATCAACATGAGCTGGCCGGCGTTTCTGGTGACCTTGTTTTTGGGGTTTATCGTCATCAACAGCGTGTTCGCAGCAGCATATTTTTTTATGCCCACGGACGAACTTCACGGTGTCGATGCAGCCAGCGGCTTCCAGCGATTTCTCGCCGATTTTTTCTTCAGCTCGCACACTCTTACCACGGTCGGCTACGGCAATATCGCGCCCGCGGGAGTGGAGGCGAACGTCCTGGCATCCTTTGAGTCACTGCTGGGCGTCCTGGGTTTCGCGGTGGCGACCGGCCTCCTGTTCGGGCGAGTTTCCCGGCCTTCGGCCCGGATCGGCTTCAGCACTAACTTGCTCGTCACCCCGTACCAGGACATCACCAGCCTGCAATTTCGGGTGGTCAACCGGCGCAAGAATTCGATCGTAGAACTGGAAGCGCAACTGCTGCTCATGCAGGTGAAGACGGAAAACGGTGAGCCTCGCCGCACCTACGAGGCGCTTCGCCTGGAGCGGGAGCGCGTGCTTTTTCTGCCGCTTACCTGGACGGTGGTGCACCCCATCGATAATGCGAGCCCCCTTTGGGGTAAGAGCCCCGAGGATCTCGCACGGCTTCAGGCCGAAGTGCTTATCCAGCTGAAGGGGCACGATGACACCTTCAACCAGACGGTGTTCGCGCGCCGCTCGTACCGCCATGACGAGGTCATTTGGGGCGCACGCTTTGCGCCGGCGTTCTTCGTAAATACGCAGGGTGACCTGGTACTGGAACTGAAGAAGGTGGGGGAGTTGATGCAGCAGTGAGCGAGTCGCTTGACCGAGCGCTCCCGAACGGTCGCGGCTCAGGTTTGGCAGGCGGAAGCGCTGCCAAATCAAGAACCCTACTGACCGCGGCTGGCCGGCGGAACGATGCCGTTCATGCGCAGGTATTCGACCATCTGGCCGTAATGGTCGAAACTGTGGAACATGATGAACGTGGCGGCGCCGATGCGGGGCATGGGCTGCCCTTCGAAGGGCACGTTTTCCATCTGGTTTTTCTCGGTGATCGAGGCCAGGGCCTTATGCCCATAGGCGAATGCGCCCTTCACGAAGGCCACAACCTGATCCTTGGTTCGAGCCGAGTCGGGGCCGTTTTCACCGCCCAGGTCCACGGGAGGTTTTTCCCCCAGGATCGCGGATGAAGCGAAATAAATAAACGCGGCGAGATGCTTGGCCTGCTGCGCGAACGTACGCACGCCTTTGAATTCGCCATTGGTCGGAGCGAAATTGAACTTCTCGGCGGGCATGGCCTCCACCAGGGAAGTGATTTCGCGGTCCGCATTCCGGAACTGGCCGTCCAGGACTTGCCCGACGGTGGGCGCGTCAGCGCCATACGCAGCGGCGCAAAAAATAGCGATCCCCAGCAAACTCGCGGTTGTTCGAATCATCTCTATTGGTGTACCATGTGGGCGGCCTGACGGGCCGCGCACTGATTGCGCCGAGGGGTGAGGATGGCTCAGGATCCGCTAGTTTTCATTTCGTATGCGCGTTTGGATGGTGAACCATTCGCCAATGAATTAAAGCAACGCCTCGTTGCCGAGCCTGGGGTTGCTTTGTGGCAAGACCGCATCAGCATGGGGCCGGGTGATTTCGAGCAGCAGATCAGGGAAGCGATTGACTCCTCCAGGTACCTGGTGCTTGTGGTGACGCCGGCGGCGATGCGCTCCGAATGGGTGGAAAAAGAGTGGCGCTATGCGCGCGAAAACGGCGTCTGCATTTGCCCCATCAAGCCCACTTTCCACTCCGAAGAAATGCAGAAGGAATTCGAAGAGTTGTGGAACAAGTGGCCGCGATGGATGCGAAAGACACAGCGATTCGAATTTGAAGGCGACTGGGAAATCTTTGTCCGGGCCCTCAAAAGCCCCTGCCAGGCTACCCGCGTGCCGTTTCTCGCCCCCAGTCTTCCTCAGAACTTCGTCAGGCGTCCTTTCGAGTCCAGCCGGATCATCGACGGCCTTCTGGATAGTGAGCATAAGAATCCCAGCGGCAAGAACGTGGTGCTGTACGGGTCGGGAGGGTTCGGCAAGACCACGCTCGCGCTGAACGTCTGTCACGACGAGGATATCTTCACGGCTTATGACGGCGGCATCCTGTGGGCGACGCTGGGCGAGCAGCCCTCTCCGATCGAGGAGCTTACGAAAATGTACGCGGCACTGACGCCCAAAGGGGAGCGGCCGCAGTTTGCCACTCTCGAGGATGCCAGGGTGGCGGTATCGCAGAAGCTCGCGGGAAAATCCTGCCTTATTGTTCTCGACGATGTTTGGGAAGATGAGCATTTGCCGCCGTTCCTCGAAGGAGGAGATAAATGCGCGCGGCTTATCACCACCCGCCGTTTCAACCTGGCGGTGCGGCAGGTAGAGGACCCAGCCCGGCGCATCAACGTGGCCGAACTGAAGCCGGATGAAGCGCTCGAATTGCTGGCCGCGCGCCTTAATCCTCCTTCCGAGCTGGTATCCCGCTTCCGGCTGCTTGCACAACGGCTGGGCGAGTGGCCGATGCTGGTTCAGCTCGTGAACGGCGCCATGCTCGTCCAGGTGGCCCTGGGCGATTCCGTCGAGGGCGCCTTGGATTGGGCCAATACTGAATTCGACCGAATGGGCGTGGTGGCGTTTGACCGCACGGACGCAAAAGCCAGGGAGCAGGCGATCGGCAAATCAGTGGAGCTGAGTCTGGGCTTGCTCAAGCAGGATCGCGCCCGGTGCCTGGAATTGGGGATCTTCCCGGAAGATACGGAGATTCCGCTGGAACCGATCGGGCTGGTATGGCAGACGAATGACGGAGACACGCTGCGGCTGGCGAAGGGCATGCAGGATCTCGCGCTGATCGGGCTGGACCTCTCCCGAAAACCGGGTGAGACTTCGCGCGGCTCGGTTCGAATCCACGATGTGATGCGGGGCTATTTCGCGGCCCAACTGGGGGACGCGGCATCTCTGCACGCGAGACTGGCGGATGCCTGGAAAGATCCCCGACGGCTTGCGAGCGCGTACGCACGCCAGTATGTCGCGTACCATATAGCCGAAAGCATGGCCGATCCCAACCGCATAGTCGAACGCGGGCGCCAGTTTATCGACCTTCTCACGGATTCCCGCTATCGCGAGTACCGCGAGCGGCACAGCGATCCGGCGACGCTTCACCGGCATATTCTACTGGCGCTCCGTCGAGCATCCGACGGCGCCGGACCGGACTCCGCGGCACTGGTGGCGGCACTGGCTGTGGTCGAAAGGTCCTACTCCGGCTGGAAGCATAATCCCGAGGTATTTTTCAAAGCTGCGGTCGAGGGACGGCTGGGGGAAGCCGTACAGCGGCTCGATCTCTTGGACGCCGAACAGGAGTGGAAAACCGCGGCGCGCCTGCTGATAGCCTGGGTCGCGCCACCGGTGAACGCTGCCGAAGCCGGGGAACTTACCGGGGTGACAGCGGCATCGTGCGACCGGCCCGAGCTCAAAACGCTGCTGGTATGGGTGCAAACTCCTCCGGGTGCGGTTCCAAATGGGTTGCCGGTTAACAATGAAATTCCCTATCCCTATCAAGTAACGGGCATTCTCCAGCGCGCTGGCGGAGCGGAAACGCCTACGGGAATAGAACCGATCAATGTCAACGCCCTCGCGTCAGGGGTGACCAGCGATGCCTCTGCATTCATCGCCGACCAGGACGGTCCCGTGCTCGTGGCATTCGCCAGACTCGATCCCGGCTCGAACACCCAATTCCTGGAACGTTACATCGAGATTCACGCCTCAAACCGATACCGCTATTACCGCAATCGATCATTATGGGCGCTGCTGAAATGGGTGCTTGCCTATCCCGACGGGGAGTGGGTGCGGAATGTCGTGCAGAAGATGGTGACCGCGGCTCTCACGGTGACCGAAATCGATTTCGAGGAATTCCTTCCGCTCTCGGTTTTGGGACTCAAGGCTCGCTTTGGCGACGCGTTGGCAAGGACCAAGCTGGATGCGTCTAGGCAAGGGCTGTTTCAGGATGCGGCCATGCTGGGTGCAGGAGGGGGAACCGCAGCGCCGCCGCCCTCGGACCAACCGGGCGACTCCTGGTCGCATTACCAGCGGCGCGCATGCGCGCTGGCGGAGGTTTACGCCCTGGCGCTGGACGACGCTGCCTCTGCCTGGAACCTGCTGCAACTGGCGCGAGCATTACCCAAGGGCTTTGCCGGATTCCGCGCCTTCTCGGCGCTCACACTGGCCGAGGCCACCGAAATCATCACACCTTCAGACCGCGCAGCCATGGAGGCGGGCCTGGAATCGGCGCAGGCCGCCTCGCATCGCATTCAGGACTATCCATTCTGCCTGCAGACTACGGCGATGGTAAATGCCATGCGACTGAACTGGTGGAACGCGGGATTCGATCCCGGCAAAGTGGAAGCCTTCACAAGAGATCCGATGGCCGAGGAGTTCTGTTCCGTTCACCGGGTCTTGGATGATTTTCACTTCCGGTATAGCGACTCGAATTTTCAGTCGCTTCCCATCCCGCCAGATGTGCTGGGGGCGCGGACTTTGGCTCAAATCGCGAACGCTTACCGGCGAAAGCCAGAGCAACTCGAGAAGGTGAATAGCTGGTTCCAGTCCGATCAGCAGCTTAATTTGGGCGATACGGTGAATATTCCCGAGCCTGCGTTCACTCCGATTCTTGCGGCACGCTTCTCTGCCGCCGTGCTGGCTGCGCCTGGATTGACCGACGCACAACGCGCCGGGTTGATGCAGCGGCTAGTCCCGCTGACGCTTACGAGCCGCACCGCCCTCGACACCGTTCTGGCGCGGCTGATGCTATCGGCGCGGAATACGAAATTCGAAATACCGGCATTACTCGACACGCTGGAAGTACCGGGCGCCCACCCGCTAGCCGCTTCGGCGGAACGGTCTGGGGTGGGATGAGATGCCTTTGAAGAAGGCCCGTGGAGGTGCAATGGGTTGGCAGGCGGAATCCGGAACGGACCTTTGGGCGCCTGCCCCACAGGGTGGCAGGCTGAAGCCTGTACCACCCCTGACGGATTAAAATGATTGGGCCGGAGCACGGCACTTTTGCGAGGAGGGGGCGATGCGAAATCGAAGGGAGTTTTTCAGAGCGCTGGCAGGCGGGGCGGGCGCCCTGGCGGGGGGCGCACTGGCGCATTTGGGCGCCCAGACGCCGCGGTCCGGCGCACCGGCTGGACGGCGGGAGGTGCGGGTAGGCGGAAAGCGCGTCAAGGTGGTGGATATTCATGCCCACGCCACCTTCCCCGAGGTTACGGATTTGATCAAGGACGGGCCCTTGGCCCGGTTCGGGAGGGGAGCGCGAGCGCTGGGCCAGGACCGCATCCAGGAAATGGACAAGCGCGGCATCGACGTGCAGGTAGTCGAGGTCAACACTTTTTGGTGGTACCAGGCGGACCGCGATCTCGCGACGAAGATCGTCGAGACGCACGACGCGGGGCTGGCGAAATGGGTGGCGGCGCACTCGGACCGCTTTGTGGCGTTTTCGTCGCCGGCGCTGCAGTTTCCAGAACTGGCGGCAGAGCAGCTCGAACACGCCGTGAAGCAATTGGGGATGCGCGGAGCAGCCATCGGAGGCCACGCCAACGGCGAGCCACTGTCGATGCCGAAATATGATCCGTTCTGGAAGAAGGCGCAGGATCTGGGAGTGCTGGTGTTCATGCATCCCAATAATTCGGAGAACATCGCCAAACCGGGCGCGCTGGAGGGATCGGGCGATCTGGGAAACGTTATCGGCAATCCGCTGGAGACGACGCTATTCCTATCGCACCTGATCTTTGATGGAACCTTCGACCGCTTCCCCGGTTTGAGACTATGCGCGGCGCACGCGGGGGGCTACATAACGTCCTACATGGGACGCACGGAAGTGGCGTGCGATGTGCGGCAGAACGCCAAATGCGCGAACAAGAAGAGGCCTCACGAATATTTCCGCGACCAAATCCTGGTGGATTCGATGGTGTTTTCGCCGGAGGGCATACGGCACCTCGTGGCGGAAACGGGACCGAGCCAGGTGGTTTATGGCACGGACATGCCGTTCGTTTGGCCGGATACGGTGGACGCGATATTGGAAGCGCAGATTCCGGACGGGCAGAAGGAAGCGATTCTGGGTGGAAACCTGGTGAAGGTGCTGAAGCTGTAGGTTGCCATTTCACCGCAGAGAAAAACAAAGGCCAAGACATTGAGAGCACAGCGGGGACAGAGGCCGCAGAGAAGCACATTTGCAAGGCAGGCGCCTGCCCCACCTGTTGGAGGAGGTTGGCAGGGATGAGAGGCTGGGTGGTTTGCGCGATGACGGCGCTGGTTGCGCCCGCTTTCGCGCAGGTGGATTTCACCGGCGAATGGGCGCCGTTTTATCACGAGGACGCCGTGGAGCGCGGCCCGGGGGCCGAACTGGGCGATTATACCGAGCTGCCCATCAACGAAGCGGCCCGATTGCGCGCGGATAGCTTCGACGCTGACCGCATCTCGGTGGAGCAGGAATACCAGTGCCGGCCGCATTCGCCTGATTACGGATTTCGGAGCCTGGGCAACGTGCGCATCTGGCGGGAGATCGATTCGGCCACCCAACGGACGATCGCCTTCCATACGCACACGCTGGCGTGGGACAGCGAGCGAACAATCTACATCGACGACCGGCCCCACCCGCCGGATTACGCCGCCCATACCTGGCAGGGCTTTTCCACAGCGAAGTGGGATGGCGACATGCTGACGGTGACCACGACGCACCTCAAGGAAAACTATCTACGCCGCAACGCTCTGCCGCGCAGCGACCGGGCCATTGTTACGGAACACTGGATCCGGCACGGCGATATTCTGACGATCGTTACCATCACGGAGGATCCCGTGTTCCTGGAGGAGCCGCTGGTGCGCAGCACGAACTGGTATCTCGACCCAGGGCAGCATATCGGAATTTTCGGCTGCGAGTACGCACCGGAAGTGCCGCGGCCGGAAGGTACGGTGCCCCATTTCCTGCCCGGCCAGAATCCGTTCCTGCACGAGTTCGCCGACTACTACGGTCTGCCTTTTGAAGCCACGCGGGGAGGGAAGGAAACGCTGTATCCGGAATATCAGGAGAAGCTGAAAGATTACAAGCCACCCGCCAAGTGCGAACGTTATTGCCGCTGCGTAGGGATATTCGAATGCAACGTGAACTCGCGCTGAGCGTGGCGCTGACTGCGTGCGCGTGGGCCCAATCGGCGGCGCCCGGCGGAGAGATCGGCGTGCTCAAGGTGCAGGGCAACGTCTACATGCTGGTGGGCGCGGGCGCCAACATCGCGGCCCAGGTCAGCGAAGACGGCATCCTGGTGGTGGACACGGGCAGGGAAGCGGACGCGCCCAAGGTGGCTGCGGCACTGCGGAAGCTTTCTGATAAGCCGATTCGCTGGGTGGTGAACACCAGCGGCGACGCGGATCACACGGGCGGCAACGAAGCTCTCGGACGACTGGTGACGAACGGTAAGACGGGCTCCGGCGGGCCGCCGCCGCGGATTGTAGCCCACCAGAATGTGCTCAACCGCATGAGCGCCGGCCCTAAAGCCAGTCAAGCCGCGGTTGCCGAGGCCCTCTGGCCAAACGACGAATACTTCACGCCCACCAAGGATTTCTCTTTCAATGGAGAGGCCGTGGTGGTGTATCACGTTACGGGCGCGCACACCGATGGGGACAGCATCGTGCATTTCCGCCGCTCGGACGTTCTCGCCACCGGCGATGTCTTCACTCCCGGACGTTACCCGGTAATCGATCTGGAGCGCGGCGGCAGCGTGCAAGGGCTGATCGATGCGGTTAACCAGATTCTAAGGATCACGGTCCCTCTGAAATACCAGGAGGCGGGCACTTATGTGATTCCCGGCCACGGGCGCTTGTGCGATGAGGCCGATGTGGTGGAGTTCCGCGACATGGTGACGATTGTTCGCGATCGCGTGCGCGACATGATCGCAAAAGGCATGACCCTGGAACAAGTGAAGACGGTCCGGCCCACGCGTGATTACGACACAGAGTACGATGCCAAAGCGGCGCCAGCGTTTGTGGAAGCTGTTTACAAGAGTCTGAAGAAATGAGCTATCAGCGATCAGCTATCAGCTATCAGCTTACTGCCGCGTTTTTTCTGATTTCGCCGCTTTTCGGCCAAACGCCGGGACAAGGGGGCCAGGCGCCTGCGAAGACTGCTAGGGAAGCTGCGCCGGCGGACTTGACCGGCTATTGGGTTTCCGTGATTTCGGAAGACTGGCGCTGGCGCATGGTCACGCCCGCCAAGGACG
>CAZKVF010000098.1:0-4072 GCA_964556085.1 uncultured Solibacteraceae bacterium | reverse complement strand
CGCGCTGAAGACCGCGGCGACCGGCCGGCCGGCTATTGGCTTGCTGAAAATAAGATAACCGTCGGTGAGGTAGAAGCGAATATCTTCCTTGAATAACGAAAAGTCGCGGATCCGGTAGCAGGCTTCGGCGTCCAGCGTGTTCTCGCGAATGGAACGAGCGAGTTCGGAGGCGGGGCCTGCGGCGAGCGGAAGACTGATTAAGAGAAGAGCACCGAATAGCCCGCGGAGCGGCATTTCTACAGTGTACTGAACACCGCGTAAGACTGCGACGGATCTGTCCGGGCCGAGGAGGCACGGGGATGATCTCAGGATAGCTGGGGCAGACTTTTGCGCGATACGACCCAATCGGGTTTTCGTCCCGAGGTCGGTCGATCTCATTTCTCAGTACGTGGAACCACCCGGGCTTTGGCTCACAGCGTGCTATATTGTGACTGGCGATGGGTAACCTGGCCGATATAGAGCGCACTTTGGCACGCGTCTTCCCCGCCCTTGCCCTGATTCTGATGATCGGCTTCGCGCCGGTCGCGTGCGCGGCCATGGTTTCGCAGCTTTCGACGGACGCCCACCCCTGCTGTCCCAATCATGGAAATGCCGGTTCCAATCCCTGCGCCAAAACGGGATGCATTGCCAATGTGCCCGTGCTTCCTGAGGCGTCAACCGGCTTCGCAATTGCACTGCCGGTGCTGGCCCAAGTCCTCTCGAATCCAGCCGCGCGGAGTTCCGCGGGTCATCGCCTCTCCGACGTCGACCTGCATTTCTTCCATCCCGACGTTTTCCTAAAGAACCACGCTCTTCTGATCTAATCCCTCGCTCGCCAATTCACTGTTGTGGGGCCGGCGCTTCTGCGCTGCCGCCGCCCTTCCTGGCGGCGCTCCAGCCGAACGCCTTCGAAGTAAGCGAGGGAGTAGTGAGATACAAAGCACTAGCCTTAACGATTCTGGTTATGGCCGCGAACGCGGCCGAGGAGCGCCACGGGGTCATGCAGGAGTTGATTGTTCAAGCCCTCCGAAACAACCCCGAAGTAATTGCGGCCCAGAAGAATTACGAGGCTGCCCGCCAGCGGCCCACGCAACTGAGCAGCCTCCCTGATCCAACGCTCTCGCTCGGATACGCCAGCGTCGGCAATCCGCTGCCCGGCGCCGGGCTCGGCAGCAAGGTCCTCTCGAACATCGGGGTGACCGCTTCCCAGGAAATTCCGTTCCCCGGAAAACTGAAGCTCGAAGGCGAAATGTCGGCCAAGGATGCCGACGGCGCCTTCCAGCAATATCAGGCGGTGCGGCTCGACGTCATCTCCCGATTGAAACAGGCCTGGCACAGCCTCCACCACGCCTATGCCATGACCGCCGTACTCGTTCGCAATCGCGACTTGCTGAACAGGCTGCTCGAGGTGACCGAGGCTCGCTACGCGGTGGGCAAAGCCGCCCAGCAGGACCTGTTCAAGGCCCAGACCCAGATCAGCATTTTGGAAACCCGGCTGGTCAAGTGGGACCAGGAACGGCGCACCCGCGAAGCGGAGATCAATACACTTGCGGGCCGTCCGCCGGGATCGCCCCTCGAACCTCCCGAGGATGAGGAATTGCCCGAGTTGACCGCCACGCTGGAGGAACTGATTGCATCCGCGCGCCAAAACTCGCCCCTGCTTCGCCGCGACCAAAAGGTCATCGAGCGCGGTGAACTGGCGGTTAACCTGGCGCGCAAAGAATATTACCCGGATGTCACTCTGAACGCCGGCTATTTCAATATGGGGTCGATGCCGCCCATGTTTGAGGTGCGCGCCGATTTCAAAATTCCCCTTTATTACTGGAGGAAACAGCGAGCAGGAGTCAACGAGCAGGTCAGTAACTTGTCTCAAGCCCGTCGCGGCTACGAAGCCACCGCCCAGGCGCTGCAGTTAAAGATCACCGACGACTTCGTCCTCGCCCAGGCTTCAGCCCGGCTTATGAAGCTTTACACGCAAACTGTAGTGCCGCAGAGCAGCCTGGCGCTGGAATCGTCGCTCGCGGCTTATGAAGCCGGCAGCGTCGATTTTCTGTCGGTGCTGACCAACCTGGGAACGGTGCTGGAGTACGAAATGAACTACCACGAAGAAGAGTTCAGCTATGCACAAGCCCTGAGCCGGCTCGAAGAACTCACCGGCAAGATTCTAACGGAATGAGGTGAGGCGATGAAAGCTCTTCGCATCTTTGCCTTCCTGTTGGCCATCGGGGCGGCCTTTGGCGGCGGATATGTCTATCGGGCCGTCAAGAGCGGCTCCGCTGGCAGCCTGACGAACGCGCGCAGGGTTCTCTATTGGGTTGACCCGATGCACCCGGCTTACAAGTCGGACAAGCCGGGAATCGCACCGGACTGCGGCATGAAGCTCGAGCCGGTCTTTGCCGATAGTGGGATTGCGCCTTCTGCCCCGGTGGGCTCTGCAGTCTCTACCGCCGGCCTTCCCCCCGGAAGCATTCAGATTTCACCGGAGAAGCAGCAACTGATCGGCGTAAAGTATGGCCGCGTGGAGACCATAGGGGAAACGCGTACGATTCATGGGGCCGGCAAAGTCGCCATCGATGAGACGCGGATTCAGCATGTCCACACCCGCGTGGAAGGCTGGATCGATACCGTGTTCGCCGATTTCACCGGAAAGCTGGTAAAGAAAGGCGACCCGCTGCTGACCATCTACAGTCCCGAGATGCTCGCCACCGAGAGAGAACTGCTACTGGCGGCGAAGGCCAAGGAGCTGATGCGAAATAACCCCATGCCCGCCGCCTATGACCAGAGCGGCGCCATGGTGGAAGCGGCGCGCCGCCGCCTGGAACTCTGGGACCTCGGTCCGGCGCAGATCGATCAGCTGATCCAAACGCGCGAGCCAATCAAGAACATCACTATTTACTCGCCCGCCACGGGGTATGTCACCGATCGCAAGGCGTTCCCGCAGCTCAAGGTCATGCCTGACACCGACCTCTATACCATCGTGGACCTCAGCCGCGTATGGATCGTGGCCGACGTTTTCGAGTATGAAGCGCCGAACGTGCATGCGGATGAGACCGCCCGCGTATCGTTGCAGGCGCTTCCGGGAAGAACTTTTACCGCCCATGTCAATTACATTCAGCCCGGCGTAGACCCTGTGACGCGAACGTTGAAAGTGCGCCTCGACATGGATAACCCCGGCGCAGCACTCAAGCCGGACATGTACGCGGACGTGGAATTCCACGTCGGTCTCCCCGCCCGGCTGACGGTTCCGGCCGAGGCCGTGCTCGATGGCGGAGAGCGCAAGACAGTCTTTGTGGATCGCGGCGCCGGCTACTTCGAGCCGCGGCAGGTCACCACCGGAGAACGCGCCGGCGACCGTGTCCAGATCCTTTCCGGTCTCCGCGAAGGTGAGCGCGTTGTTACTTCCGGGAACTTCCTCATCGATTCCGAAAGCCAGATGCGGGCTGCCGCCGCGGGCATGGAAGACCATGATCAACAGCATCATTGAGTTCTCGGCCCGGAACCGGGTGATCGTCTGCATCCTGGTGGCCGCGGCCATCGCGGGCGGCATTTGGGCGATGCGCACCGTGCCTCTCGACGCGCTGCCGGACCTGGGCGACACCCAGGTGATCGTGTACTCACGGTGGGACCGCAGTCCCGACATCATGGAGGATCAGGTTACCTACCCCATCGTGACCGCCATGCTGGGCGCGCCCAAAGTGAAGGACGTGCGCGGTTTCTCCGATTTCGGATACTCGTACGTTTACATCATCTTCGACGAAGGCACGGATCTTTACTGGGCGCGCTCGCGCACGCTCGAATATCTCTCCACCGTGCTGCCGCGGCTGCCGCGGGGCGTCGAGACCGAACTCGGGCCGGATGCTACCGGCATCGGCTGGGTCTTTGAGTACGGCCTCGTCGATACCACCGGCAGGCAAAGCCTCGCGGACTTGCGCAGCTATCAGGACTGGTACCTTCGCTACCATTTGAAATCGGTCCCCGGCGTGGCCGAAGTGGCGCCGCTCGGTGGTTTTGTGCGCCAGTACCAGGTCAAAGTCGATCCGAAGAAGCTCCAGTCTTTACGCATCCCGATCGGCAAGGTAGTGGAAGCCGTGCG
>CAZKVF010000097.1:0-2655 GCA_964556085.1 uncultured Solibacteraceae bacterium | reverse complement strand
CCGCAAGACCTGCTGCCGATCTTTCCAATGGAACTCATCGAGCAGGAGTTTTCGCCGCAACCGCTGATCGATATTCCGGGCGAGGTTATGGATATCTACCGGCTGTGGCGCGCCACTCCCCTGTACCGCGCGCGGCGGTTGGAGAAGGCGCTCGACACTCCGGCGCACATCTATTACAAGTACGAGGGCACCAGCCCCGCGGGCAGTCACAAGCCCAACACCGCGGTGGCGCAGGCGTATTACAACAAGCGGGCCGGCATCAAGCGCCTGGCCACGGAGACCGGGGCGGGGCAGTGGGGAAGCGCGCTTTCCCTGGCCTGCCAGATGTTCGGCATGGAATGCACGGTCTACATGGTCCGCGTCAGCTACGACCAGAAGCCATACCGGCGCATGATGATGCACGTTTGGGGCGCGGAGGTCTTCGCCAGCCCGAGCGATCACACCAACGCGGGCCGGTCTGTTCTGGCGCAGACGCCGGACTCTCCGGGCAGCCTGGGTATCGCGATCAGCGAGGCGGTGGAGGACGCGGCCACCCACGGCGATACGAATTACGCGCTGGGCAGCGTGCTCAATCACGTCATGCTTCACCAGACCGTCATCGGGCAGGAGGCCAAGTTGCAGATGGAGCAGGCCGGCGAAGAGCCCGAGGTCGTCATCGGCTGCTTCGGCGGCGGCAGCAATTTCGGCGGGCTTGCCCTGCCCTACGTGCTCGACCGGCTGGCCGGAAAAGGCCCGCGCATCGTGGCCGTGGAACCCGCGGCGTGTCCCAGTCTCACCAAGGGGCGGCTGGCCTACGATTACGGTGACACCGCGAAGCTTACCCCGCTGATCAAGATGTACACGCTGGGCCATGATTTCGTGCCGCCCGGAATTCATGCCGGCGGCCTCCGCTATCACGGCGCTTCTCCGCTGCTCAGCCACCTGCTCAAACTCGGGCAGATCCAGGCCAGGTCCTACACGCAGGTGCCGGTCTTCGAAGCCGCGCTCCAGTTTGCCCGGACCGAGGGCATCCTGCCTGCTCCGGAATCCTCGCATGCCATCCGTGCGGCCGTGGATGAGGCCCTGCAGGCGCGCGAAGAAGGTAAGGCGCGCGTCATTCTGTTCTGCCTGAGCGGGCACGGGCATTTCGACCTGAGTGCGTATGAGAATTACTTGACGGGCAAGTTGCAGGACTATGAATATCCTGGGCAGGATGTGGCGAAGGCTATGGAGGGAATTCCGGCCGGAGGATGAGTCGGAAGAGGCCGCCGACCTGCGCCGGCTCTTCGCGCATACGGCGCTGCGCTTCGCGGCGGCCTTCGCGCTCCTGTTCGGCGGGGTTTTCTTCGCCTTCTGGTGGTCCGGTTCGGCCATCCGCTTCGGGGCGGCCCGCGCCGCCGATCGAGCGGCACCGTCCTGGCGGATTTCCGGCAGGGTGCGTAACGCATTGACGGGCCAACCCATACCCTGGGCAACGGTCGAGGACGATCCGGCCGGGCGGCCGCCTTTCTTCCGCGCCGATGCCGACTACACCGGCGCTTACGAACTCGTCACCCTGGCCGAACCGCACACGGTCCTGGTCTCGGCGCCCGGGTACCTTCAGACCCGGGTTGAGGTCGGTCGCGCCTGGTTCCTCTGGATGCCCAGCGGCATTGAAAAGAAGAACGTTGAGCTGGCCCCCAAGTGATGCTACCCTCAAAAGAGGGGAGTACCTTGACTTTTGAATGAGGAATGCCAGGTGAAAGCGCCGAAAATCCTCGGTAAAAGGTGTTGCACCCAACAGTTGCAAGTGCTAAACTCGTCATGGTTGGTCTAGTACCCGGACTTACTTGACAATCTTGGTTCCTAAATGTTTGCTGGCATTCTTATTATCGCAATATCGGTAGTACTGTTCTTCTACTGGTTGCGCTACAGTTGCGTCCTTCTGCTGCGAAACGCGCAGGAACGGGTCACGGTGTCCTCGGCTGTGGACGATCGTTTCAGCGTCTCCTCGGTGATCGAGCGCTTGAAGACGGAGCCCGAATTGGGTCCACTCGAACGTGCCCTGGAGCGGGATTACCACGTCGTGACCTACCTTATCGAACACGCCGCCGATCTGGAACTGGCGTCGATCGAAAACCGGCTGCTGATCATGAACTATCGCCTGATGCGTTTGTGGTCGCGCATGACCCGTTCCCTGGCACCGGTGCAATCGCGCCGCGCGCTGAGCGAAATGGCTTCGGTGCTGAGTGTCCTGGTTCATCAGATGGGCGAGGAAAAGAGCTTCCACGCGGAAGCGTAATTCATCTCCCATCGAAACTTTTGATTCATTTTATTTCTTCGCTTACCGATCCCGATATCATGCGTCTCCTGCTCTACAATGGTGGACGTGGGATCCGAAGCGACTCTCCAAAATGCCGTTGACCGGTTGAACGCCGTCCGCCGGGAAATCGCAAAGATAATCGTAGGCCAGGACGACGTTGTCGAAGGCGTGCTTATCTGTCTGCTCTCGGGCGGGCACGTGCTGCTGGAAGGAGTGCCGGGGCTCGGCAAGACTACCTTGCTGCGTACGTTGGCGCGAACTCTGCAGCTCAAATACTCGCGCATTCAATTTACGCCGGATCTGATGCCGGCCGACATCGTGGGCAGCATGATCATGGAAAGCGATGAGCGCGGCGGCAAGACGCTGCGGTTCCA
>CAZKVF010000096.1:0-6832 GCA_964556085.1 uncultured Solibacteraceae bacterium | reverse complement strand
CTCCTGGCTCCGATTCGATCCAGATACGCCCACCGTAGCGCTCGACGATTTTATGACAGACGCCCAGCCCGATCCCGGCGTACCTATCGCTGTCGCCGTCGAGCCTCTTAAGTATGCCGAAGACCTTGTCGTGGTACTCCGCGGCGACTTTTTCTTCTGACAACTTTGTCATGAAGCGCCCAGCTAGGTCGAGTTCGTCACCTCCCTTCTTGCAGGTAAGGTGCCAGAATCTCCGTGTGTCTTCCTACAGAGAGTTGATTACGTCATGTGAGGTCTGATTGAAGAGACCGGGCGCGCTCCTCTAACGACGGCTCCGAACGCGACCGGAACGGGGCCTGGACCCCTAAAGGAGGGTTGTCGCCCAAGGCTGAGAACCTCACTCCACCGTGAACGCCGCCTTGGTCTCGTATGTCTGGTTCCCCACCCCGTCCTTTGCCTCGACCGAAAAAAAGTACTCGCCGGGGCGAGTATTTCCCTGAATCGTGATCGACATGGACGCCGAAACCCAGAGTTTCGGGTAGAACGACCCGGTCCGCTCAACAGTAGGCTCGGGTTGAGTCCAGAGCACTTTGCCCGTGCTGTCGAGTACTGAGACCACATAACTCACATCGACCTGGTTGCCGGGACCATAACGAAAGCCGGTAATGTCGAATCGCGTCCACACCGAGTCGCCGGACCGGTATACGGGCTTGTCGACCGGTTGGGTATCCTCTTCGCCGCGAAAGAACTGGAAATTCTCAATCGTCAACGTGTCGCTCGGCGCAAGCCGGCGCCCGCGTACCTGGAAAGACACGCTCAATTCGGCTTTCGAATTTCCCACCAGGTCTTCGGCCTTAACCTCTATGCGGTATGTTCCACCAGCGATCAGCGGCGGGATTGCGATTTCAGTGGCGATGCGCGGCATCCACTCTTTATCCTGGGGGGCCACTTCGGTGCTGATGTCGTTTTTGAAAAGCTCCACCAGGGGCACCCCTTTGGGGTCGAATGCCTGGACCGAGTATGCCAGGTGGACTTTTTCTTCGGGCGTCTTTTTGTAATTGGCGAGGCGGCAGGAAAAAAACAGCGTTTCTCCCGGCCGGTACTCAAAACCCGTGGGAAGAGCCGCACCGCCTTCCGAATCCGAAAGTATCGGCCGAACAACTTGCAGCGGGGCTGCGGCTAAACAGGAAGCAAAGGCGATTAGGAGGGCGGGCCGCATGAGCAGACCTCCACTTCATTCTACAGAGAAGCCGAGTGGTAGAGCAGGCCTTGCGGTGCCAGGGGTCTCCGGGCCCGGGTGCCGGTTACCGCAAATTGACAGGCCGGGACGCCAGTCCCCCGGCGCGCTGCTTGCGTAATCGCTCCAGTTGCGCCTGGAGGGTTTTGTTGCGGGCGATCTGTTCGTCTAGCTGCCGACGTAGCTTCGCATTCTGCTTCGCCAGTGCGGCTGCTGGAAGGTCGGATGGATCGGCGTCTGCCTCTTCCGCGAGTGGAGGGCCCAGGAAAGTCGTTGCGGCCTCGACGGAGCCTCCCCCGGCGGAAAGAATACTCAGCCGGACGTCCACCCGCGCGCCATGTCTTTTGTAAGTGAAGGCTCCCGCTCGCAGGTGCGGCACATCCAGCGGAAAGCGCTGCGGCGGACCACCGTCCATAATTGACAGAACCGCAGATTGCGCTTCCTGGACGGAGGGCAAACCGGTGTCCCACCGAATCTGAAGTTGCCCGAGGTTATCGACGGCGGCGATTGACATAGCCGGGCCCATCCGGGCGGGCGTAGCCCCCGCCGGGCGCGTCGAGGCACGGGTCGAGGATCTGTGGAGGAAGGCGCGGAGCCGAGGAAACACCGCGTCGCCCGCCACGAACACGAGACCTCCAAGCGCGACGAACAGAAAGAGCATCGCAGCGATAAAAAGCGGCACTCTCGTCCATCCCGATTGCGGAGGCGGTTCGTTCCGCAAAAAGCGCGGCAGTTCGACCCCTGTGGGGTCCAGTCGTTTCATCGGTACGGGGACCGAAACGGGCTCGGGGGAAGGTTCCGGTGTCGCCGGACGCTTCGGAGATGCTGCCGGATCCGCAACGACGGTGGCCTGGCGCTCTGGCTTGAGCCGCACCTCCACGGGAGGCGCCACGGACTCCGGGGCCGGGCTTTCTACCAGCGAGGGCGCCGGTTGCCGGTCCTGAGGCGGGCTCGTGGGTGGCGTAAGCGGCACCGGCCGCGCCAACGGCGGTTTCGAAGGGGCATTGGGCGGTAAGCGATCCGGGCGCTGCCGCCCATCGGCCGTGAGAGCGGGGACCAGTGCCTCCCCCGCGGGCTTCAGCGGGCGCTCCGGGCGGGGTGGAGTTTCCGCGGTGAGCGGCACCGGACGTTCCCGTGGCGGCGTGGAAACAACCGAGGGTGCCGGGAGAGGTTCCAAAGCTGGCCGCAAACGAGCGGTGGGAGCGGCGGGCCGCTCTTGGACCGGTCGAAGTATACGTTCGGCTACTCGGGGACGCGATTCCGGGGGTGGAAGCACGCTCGCCGGATCGGCCGCCGTCGCTGCTCCGTGACTCTCGCGAATCCGCGACTCCGCTTCCGTCTTCAATAATTTCGGCCTGCCGCCCAGTGGCTCTAGTTTGAATTCATGGTACGAGGCGGCAGCGCGGATCGAGCCGCCAAGCTCGCGGAAAAAGAAACCGGCTCGCGCAGGTTCTGAGGTCGATGGCCGCAACACCAGAGCGACTTGCCACATCTCCGGGAAATAAGTATCGTGGATCCCTAGATCCGATTCAGTGAGGCAAATCTCGCTGCGTGTATGCGAGTGGTACCAGCCGACCGGCTCAAATCCGCCCGATTTGTGGCGCACCTTCGCCAGAAGGTCTTTCAGGCGCTCCTGGTCGCGAGGCGAGAGTGAG
Organism: uncultured Solibacteraceae bacterium; assembly: GCA_964556085.1. Classification (GTDB taxonomy): domain Bacteria; phylum Acidobacteriota; class Terriglobia; order Bryobacterales; family Bryobacteraceae; genus PSRJ01. Next base: position 3,961 of record CAZKVF010000096.1, on the reverse strand, counting down.
AAGGAGGGCCCGAATGCATGCTCGCATTCCAAAGGCTCGTGCCCCAGAACCTCGAGGTGCCGGTCGTGATACCTCCCCAGTAACACGCCTCCGATTTCCAAACCTCCCCGCGGCACCAAAAAATAAGCGTCTACTATGGCGAGGCGAATCTGTTCGAGAACCAGTCGCGAATAGAAGATCGGGAACGGAGATTGCGGCGGCCGCCAGCATTCCAGATCGCCGTTGGGTGACTGCATCATCGCGGATGTCTAACAATTGTAAGACGATCTCTGCGGCGCGCTTCGGAATTCGATCGTTAACCTCGGTTCACGCGCTCCGCTCCCCGACGGTAACTTCCGGCCTAAGGCATCGATAACCAAACGCCACTGGAGCGTTTGGCAGCCTCGGAAAAGAACGGATCTGGCGGTTACGGGACGGGGTCGGGTGATTTGCCCCAAATGCTGCTTTCGAGCTCTATCCGGCCCGGAGTTTCCCCTTTGTTTGCAACTACCTTCTGATGGCTACCCAAATGCAGACTGAGTCTCTCCAGATTGGAGAGAACGATGAACTTCGACAAAGCCCCGCTGCTGGTGATTTGGGAAGTTACTCAGGCCTGCGACCTGGCGTGTGTGCACTGCCGCGCGTCGGCCCAGCCGGACCGCCACCCCCACGAGTTGACGACTGATCAGGGATACCGCTTGCTTGATGAGATTCGCCGCTTCGGAGAACCGTTAATGGTCTTCACCGGGGGCGATCCTTTGAAACGCCCCGACTTGTTCGAACTGGTCCGCTACAGCGTCCAAATCGGGTTGCGCACCAATGTAACCCCCAGCGCCACGCCGCTTCTGACGGCTCAAGCCATCGACCGCTTCAAGCAAGCCGGAGTTTCGCGGATGGCGATCAGCGTTGACGGCCATGACGCCGCCAGCCACGACGATTTCCGCGGCGTTCCGGGCACCTTCGGCCGTGCCATGCTGGCCTTGCGCCATGCCCGGGATATCGGACTGGATACGCAGTTCCAGACCACGGTCACCCGCCGCAACATGGCTCACCTGCCGGAGATCGCCGAGTTGGTGCGAGAAGTCCGCTCGAAGATGTGGAGCCTGTTCTTCCTGATCGTGATCGGTCGCGCGCATGCCGGCGAGGACCTCCAGGCGCCGGAATACGAGAAAGTTTTCGAGTTCATGTACGAGCTTTCGAAAACCGCGCCCTTTGGAATCAAGACCACCGAAGCCATGCACTACCGCCGCTATGTGGCGCAGCGGATCAAGGCCGAGCACGGAGTTACGGAAAACGAGAGCGCCAAAGGCGTGGCATGGCGCACCGCGGGCGTAAGCGACGGCAAAGGGTTCGTCTTCGTTTCGCACACGGGCGAAATCTTCCCCGCCGGCTTCCTGCCCGTAAGCGGCGGCAACGTGCTCGAGGACTCACTGATTGACATCTATCAAAACTCGGATCTGTTCCGCACGCTACGCGACCCCAAGCAGCGAGAGGGCAAGTGCGGCATTTGCGAGTATCAAAAGATTTGCGGCGGATCGCGGGCGCGGGCTTATGCATTTACCGGAGATTACCTGGCCGAAGATCCGCGTTGTATATACCAACCGCAACTCGCGGAAGCCGTCGCTGGTTGACGGGAGTTTGTTTCGGACGTTACACTTAACCCCTTCATGGGTTTGGGAGTTGTCTTCGGACACTGCCATCGCGATCTGCGGTATGCAGTGCGCCGGCTGCGACACAGTCCCGGCTTTACTCTGGCTACCGCTTTGACTTTGGCGCTGGGGATCGGGGCCAACACGGCCATGTTCAGCGTGGTCGATGCCATCCTTCTCCGTTCGCTTCCCTATAAAGATCCGCAAAACCTGGTAGTGGTTTGGCAAAGGCCGGCGAAGGACCAGCACAGCGTTACTTCCGAAGCCAATTATCTGGATTGGCGCAACCAGAACCAGGTGTTCTCCCAACTCGCGGCCTTTGCCACCAGCGGCTTCAACCTTTCGGGCGCAGGCCAAGCGGAGCGCGTGGACGGCATCAGCACCACCTGGGATATGTTCCCGGTTCTGGGGGCGGCGCCGGCGTTTGGTCGCGGATTTGTGCCACAGGATGACCGGCCCGGCGCACCGCGTACGGCGGTTTTAAGTTATGGCTTTTGGCAGCGGAAGTTCGGCGGCGATGCCGCGGTCCTTGGCCGGGCGATCACCGTGAACGGGGAGCCCGCAACTGTCGTGGGAGTAATGCCACGGGACTTCCGCTTCTTTTATTCGCCCGATATTTTCATGCCGCTCGCGCTCGATGAGGCAAAGGCCAGCCGCGAAATCGGATACCTCATCGCCATCGGCAGGCTTAAAGGGGGAGTCTCGATCGGCCAGGCAACGGCCGAAATGTCGCGCATCGCCGCCAATTTGGAAGCGGCTTATCCCAAGGAAAACCAGGGCGTCGGGGTGTATCTCGAAACCGTGCGCCATGCCATCATGCACACCGGACAGATCGAATCGGTTTGGGTGTTGTGTGGCGCGGTGGGATTCGTGCTGCTAATCGCTTGCGTAAACGTAGCCAACCTGCTGCTTGCCAAAGCTGCCGTGCGACAGCGCGAATTAGCGGTGCGGGCCTCTTTGGGCGCCGGGCGCGGACGCCTGGTAGCGCAGCTTCTGATGGAAAGCGTTCTGTTATCCGTTGCCGGCGGCTTAACCGGAGTGGCCCTGGCCGCTTGGCTGCTGCAGCTCGTGCCGAATCTGGTCGCGGACTTCGCGCGCGCTGGAGTGTCGGAAATCGGCTTGAACTGGCGCGTGCTCGCTTTTACTCTGGCGCTTTCGATTGTTACCGGGCTGGTTTTCGGCGTTTTTCCCGCCTGGCGCGCCTCCCGCCTGGATCTGCAGGGAATGCTCAAGGAGGCGGGACGCGGCGCCAGCGGTTCGCTTTCTCAGGCGAAGTTCCGTGGAGCCCTGGTGGTGATTCAGGTGGCGTTGTCGCTCGTGCTGCTGGCCAGCGCCGGCCTGATGCTGCGCAGCCTTACAGCCCTGGAAAATGCCAACCCGGGGTTCCGCCAGGATCACCTTCTGACCATGCGCCTGGCGATGCCCGCCGATCACTACGGCCCTGCGAACCTTAGGGTCTTTTATCGCCGCGTGCTCGAAAGCGCCTCATCTCTACCCGCGGTCGAAGGGGCCGGCCTCTCGCTCGGCTTGCCGCTCCAGGGCGCCCAGGTGGGCATGCCGTTTCAGGTGGCCTCGCATACCGCTCCTTCGAACCTTTCAACCTTCGCCCCGTTCGAGATGGTGAGCCCCGATTTTTACCGCGTTATGGCGATTCCGCTGCGCAAGGGCCGCTATTTCTCCGAACACGACGATGAAAACGCGCCTCGCGTGGCTATCGTGAACGAGGCTTTCGTGAGGCGTTATCTGCCGGACGAAGACCCTATAGGCAAAAAGCTCCTGATGCAGTCGTTAATCAGCGGCAGCAAAGACGTGGGGCCCGCGACTGCATGGGAGATCGTGGGTGTCATCGCCAACGTGAGATACAAAGGACTGAACGAGAAACGAGCCGTCACCGAAATTTATGTGCCGCTGATGCAGAGCCCTTGGCCGGGCGCAGCGTTGATTTTGCGCACCGCCAGCGAGCCCGCCAGCGTCACCCAGGCCGCGCGTGTTGTTCTGGCCCGTGTTGATCCGGAAGTGCCGTTAACTTCTGTTAAGACTATGGACCAGATTACGGCCGACTCCCTCTCGCAGCCGCGTCTGCGGGCGTGGCTCATCGGAGGCTTCGCTGCCATTGCCCTGATCATGGCCGCGCTCGGGATTTATGCGCTGATCTCGTATTCAGTCGCGCAAGGCACTCATGATCTGGGCGTGCGTGTGGCGCTTGGTGCGAGTCGGGGCCAGATCCTGAGGCTCGTGCTGGGTCGCGGGCTGCTCCTGACGGCGGGCGGGCTGGTGCCGGGTCTCGCCGGCGCGCTCGCGCTCACCCGGCTGCTGGCCTCTTTCTCGCTTCT
>CAZKVF010000095.1:0-11820 GCA_964556085.1 uncultured Solibacteraceae bacterium | reverse complement strand
ACGGGCTCGGATGGCCAAACGCACGCCGAAGAGACAGAAGCCGCATTTACTTCCGGCGGCGTACTCAAGTTGATGGAGGTCACCGGGGCCGAGCTCCATCGAATGGCACCCAGTTCGGCCGCCGATTGGCATCGCGGCCCGCGCCGCCAATACGTGATCACCTTGAGCGGCACGGGAGAAATGGAGATTGCCGGAGGACAGAAGATCCCTGTGGGACCCGGACACATCTCACTGATCGAAGATACGACCGGCAAAGGCCACATCACGCGAGTTACCGGCAACGAGGATCGCGTAACGCTGCAGCTTCCGGTATCCGACCAGACGCATCACTAAAACCGCGAGCTAGCGAGCCGGCTCACTCTCCCACCGGCTCCAATTCCAGCTCGGTGGTGATGTCAATGGCCGCTTTCAGGCTGCGGTAGACCGGGCACTTGTCGGCGAAGAAGCCATGGACGCGGCGGGCGGTGTCCCATTGCTCGGCCAGCGCCTTCAGCTTTAGCTTCGTGTGAATGCGGCGGATCACCAGGACGTGATCCTCGGTCTCTATTTCGCCCACCGTCTCGGAAACCAGCCGCGCGTTCGAGGCATCGATTTGACGCGCTTCCAGCGCGCCTCCGAAGGTGCCGGTCAGTCAGCCGGCCGTGGCCGCCACGATGTAATCCAGCGTTGTCGCGTGAGGCTCGACGACGTCTTTCGGCACCTTGTAGTGCTCCGCCACGGCGCCGTGAACACCAAAAATCACCGGCGCCGTTTCGGACGGCAAGTAAGCCCGCCGCACAGGGCCTTTCACACGCTCGATCCTCACGTTAGAACGGTAAGTTACCTCGGCCATCGACCCTCCGGTTTTCCACTCTACCGCAAACTTGCTCCCGCGTCAGTTACCATTGAAATTTCTTCGAATGACTTACCGCGCGCTGGTTCTATTCGATATCGATGGCACGCTCGTGCGGCGCGCCGGGCCGCACCACCGCGAAGCTCTGGTCCACGCCATCCGGCGGGTGACGGGGTTGGAAAGCACGACCGACGGCATCCCCGTTCAGGGCATGCTTGATCCCGACATCCTGACCGTCATGTTGCGCCGCTCCGGTACGCCGCGCCCCGCAATTCGTAAATGGATGCCCGAGATCATCCGGGCTGCCGAACGCCATTACCTGCGCACCTGCCCGGCACTCCACGGCAAACACTGTCCCGGTGTGGAGCCGCTTCTCGAGCGGCTGACGCGGCGTGGTTTGCTGTTGGGCCTCGTCACTGGCAACCTGACACGGATCGGGTGGCGCAAGCTGGAACGTGCTGGCCTGCGGCGCTACTTTCGTTTCGGCGCATTTGGCGAAATGGCCCGCACGCGCGCCGGCCTTGCGCGGATGGCCATCCGCGAAGCCCGAAGCCACGGATGGGTCGGGCGCGGCTTCCTTACTTCGCTGGTCGGCGATGCTCCCGCCGATATTCTTGCCGCCCGCGCCAACCGGATCCGCATCATCGCGGTAAAGACTGGGATCACGCCACCCGAGGAGCTACGCGCGCTCGCGCCGGATTTTCTGATCCCGAACCTCCGCCACCTGCGCTTACGGATGGTGGAGGAGCGGTAGCTGGAGGAGCTGGCGGAGCAGTAGCTTGACTTGCCAGCCCCAGCCACGTAGGATACGCGAAGCGAGGTTCATTCGTGGCACAGCCGAAAAAATCCTTCGATCGCCGTGGCTTTATTAAAGGAGCTGCACTGGCCGCGACGGCGCCCGTAGCCATTGCACAGCAGGTGCGCGTAGCCGGACCGGCCGCCGGGGGCGAGGCCGCCGCGGACCCGCGGATCACCGAACGTCCTGGGTCCGACTTCATGGTGGAAGTCTTCCAATCGCTCGGCTTCGAATACCTGTTCGCCATGCCAGGCTCGAGCTTCGCCGGAATCCATGAGTCGGTGATCAACTTCGGCCGCAACACCGCGCCCGAGTTCATCACCTGTTGCAATGAGGAATCGTCGGTAGCCATGGCCTGCGGGTACTACAAAATCGAAGGCAAGCCGGTGTTGACCTGCGCCCATGGCACGGTCGGACTCCAGCACGCCACCATGGCTATTTACGATGCCTATTGCGACCGCGTGCCTGTTTACGTAGTGCTGGGAAACACGCTGGACGCGACACATCGTGGCGGCGAGGTTTCCTGGCTGCACAGCGTGCAAGACGCGGCGCTGATGGTCCGGGAAATCACGAAATGGGACGACACGCCGCAATCGCTCCAGCACTTCGCCGAATCCGCCGTACGGGCCTACAAACTGATGATGACGCCGCCCACGATGCCCGTGGTTCTGACCGTGGACACGGAAATGCAGGAGAACGCTATCCCCGCCGGAGAGCATCCCCGCATTCCCAAGCTGAGCATCGCGGCGCCCCCGCAGGGCGACTCCGGCGCGGTGGCCGAGGCCGCGAAGATGCTGGTCGCCGCAGCCAATCCCGTAATTGTCGCCAGCCGAGCTGCGCGTACGCCCGCCGGCCTGAAGCTGATCGTGGAGCTGGCCGAGACGCTGCAGGCCGGCGTTGTCGATCAGCACCGCCGCATGAACTTTCCCTCGCGGCATCCTCTGAACCAGACACTACGCGCGGGCGTCGGCGGGAAACCGACCACCGGGGCTCCCGTGGCAGAGGCGGATGTTGTGCTGGCGCTCGAAAGCAGCGATCTCTACAGCACGCTGCGACAGGCAAAGCTACGAAATCCATCGCTCAAAGTGATCAGCATTTCGGCGCTCGATCTGAACCACAAGAGCAATTACCAGGATTTCATGCGGTACACGGATGTCGATATCGCTATGGCTGCCGATGCCCAGGCCACTCTGCCGTCGCTGATCGAAGCGGTCAAGCGGCAGCTCACCGGCGACCGGAAGCAGGCGTTCGAAACGCGCGCAGCGAAGCTGGCCGAGGCCAGCCGGCAGGCACAGGAGAAAGCGCGGGCCGACGCGGCCTACGGCTGGGATGCGAGCCCCATCAGCACGGCGCGCCTTTCGGCGGAATTGTGGGCCCAGATCAAGAACGAAGATTGGTCGCTGCTGTCCGATACGTTCTGGATCCGCGAGTGGCCGCTACGGCTGTGGAACTTCGAGAAGCACTACCAGTACATCGGCGGCTCGGGTTCTGAGGGTGTCGGGTACATGGCGCCGGCGACCGTGGGCGGGGCGCTGGCCAACAAGAAGCACGGCCGGCTGAGCATTGCCATTCAAACGGACGGCGACCTTATGGTAGCAAACGGGGTATTGTGGACCGCCGCCCATCACCGCATTCCGCTCTTGATTGTCATGCACAACAACCGCGCATACCATCAGGAGGTGATGGGAATCCAGGGTCTGGCGAACCGGCACAACCGCGGCATCGATCGCGTCGGAATCGGCACCAAAATCGATGACCCGAACATCGACTACGCCAAGCTCGCACAAGCCATGGGCGTGCGCGCCGAGGGCCCAATCGCCGATCCTAAGGATTTAGGCGCGGCAATCCGCCGCGGCATTGAAGTGGTGAAGCGCGGCGAACCGTACCTGATCGACACGGTCACGCAGCCGCGCTAGGGGAACAGGATGAAGCGCTTCCTTGTGATCCTGGTGGCGCCTGCGATCTTATCGCCGGCGGTCTTCGTGGCACTCGCACAAAATGCCGGGAACGCGGATAATGGCAAGCGTCTGTTTTTCCGGAACGGATGCTATGAGTGCCACGGCACCACAGGGCAGGGCGGCACCGGGCCGCGGCTCGCGCCACGTCCGCTGCCGGTTCCGGCGCTGACCGCGTACATCCGCAGACCAGGTCCCGGCATGCCGCCCTATTCGGAAAAGGTCATGACGGACGCCGATGCCGCGGATGTTCGCGCCTATCTGGCCTCAATCGCGGAACCGCCAAAAGACATTCCCCTGCTGAAGCCATGAGCATCATTATCAGCCGGCGCCGGTTTCTAATTGGCAGCGCGGCTGGCGCCGGCCTGCTACGCGCGCAATCAACCAACGCCAGCCCACGCGCGATCGACCTGCATCATCACTTCGTCTCCCCCGCGTACGTCAAGGCTCTGGCGGCAAAAGAAGGCCGTCACATGGCCGGTTACACCACCTGGTTCGCCCTCGACCGGCTGAAAGTCTACACGCCGACGCGAGACATCGAGGACATGGACCGGGAGGGAGTCGTGGCCTCGTTCCTTTCCTGTACCTCTCCGGGTGTCTGGTTTGGAAAGCCAGAGGAAACTCGCGGCCTGGCTCGCGAAATGAACGAGTTCGGCGCGCGAGCCGTCTCTGAGCACAAGGGACGCTTCGGATTGTTCGCCGTGCTGCCGCTTCCCACAATCGAAGATAGCCTTCGCGAGATCGAGTACGCTTTCGACACTTTGAAAGCGGACGGTGTCGGCCTGCTGACGAGCTACGGCAACCACTGGCTCGGAGACGCCAGTTTTCGTCCGGTATTCGATGAGCTCAACCGGCGCCGCGCCGTGGTTTACACGCATCCCATCGACGCCTCATGCTGCCAGGACATTCAGCCCGAGGTAAATCCTCCGACCATCGAATACAATACCGACACTGCCCGCACTATCTTCAGCCTGATCGTGAACAACGCGGCCACTCGGTACGCGGATATCCGCTTCATTTTTTCGCATGGCGGGGGGACGATGCCGTCGCTGGTTCAACGCTTCGGCATCGGCGCGCCCGATACTATCGGGGATAACCTGGCCCGCTCAGCGGAGCCGAACTCCCGCCTCTACCATCTGCGGCGTTTCTACTACGACACGGCCCAATCCACGAACCCGGTTCAGATGCAGGGCCTGAAGCTCATCGCCGGAGCGCAGCAGATCGTATTCGGAACAGACTACCCCTTCGGCTCGGCGGCGAAGCACCTTATGGGCCTGGAAAAGTGCGGCTTTTCGGCCGCCGAACTTCAGGGCATCCGCCGGGCGAACGCCGTCCGCCTATTTCCAAGATTGGAAGCATAACGCAACGAAGGTAGGCCACGCTTCCGCGCTGCAGTGGTTCCAAAGGGCCAGGAAGTGAGCGGCACCGATGCTGTACGATGGATGGATATGAGCAGGTCCTCATGTTTCCAAAAGTGAGACGGCGCTCACGTCTTAGCCAAAGCCCCAGGCGTATTCCCCGGCAGCTACGTGGGCGCCGGAGGGTCAGCCAGTTGCTCGATGCCGCCGCGGCAGTCATCGCTTCAGTGGGATACGATGCGGCTACCATGAGTGCGATCGCCGCGAAAGCCGGCGCGCCCATCGGCTCCCTGTACCAGTTCTTTCCCAACAAAGAGTCGATCACACACGCGCTTAGGACGGAATACGGGAAGCATTACGAAGCCGAGTTGACAACTTTGGCGGCCGAGGCGCGGCAACTTCGCCTTGAGCAAGTGGTGAGTCGTCTGATTCACCTGACGGCCGATTTCGTCGAAAGTCATCCAGCGTTCCTCGCTCTGATGGATGCGCCCGCGCATACCAGGAGTCCGGTTTCGATGCGCCGCAGGCTGCGCTCGCGGCTGGCGGGCTGTTTCCACGCAGTTTCGCCCCGGATCGAGCGGGGGAAGGCGGCCCTATCGGCGGCCGTGGCCCTGCAGTTGCTGAAAGGAATGAGTCACCTCTTTGCAGAAGCGCCCTTCCGCCAGCGGAAACAGTTGGCTCGGGAATATCAGATCGTCCTGCACGGCTATTTAGCCGAACGCCTAAAGACCAACCTCAAAGGCAGCAGCAATGAAGATTGAATATTTCTCCGCGCTGGCCTTCATCATCGGCGCGCTCGCCCTCCCGGGGTGCTCCCGCACCTCGGCGAGCAGCGCCACCACGCCTCCGGCACCCGAAGTGCTCGTTTCGACGGTCGTTCAGAAGGACGTCCCTATCTACGGCGATTGGGTGGCCACGCTCGATGGCTATGTCAATGCCAATATCCAACCGCAGGTGAGCGGGTACCTGGTCGAACAGAACTATCGCGAGGGTTCGCTCGTACACAAGGGTGACATTCTGTTTGAGATCGATCCGCGCCCATTCCAGGCGGTGTTGGATCAGGCACGCGGTCAAGTCGAACAGGCCAGGGGGCAACTGGCGCAGGCGCAGGCACAGCTCGGCCTGGCGACAATCAACGTTAAGCGCGATACCCCACTGGCCGCGGCGCGCGCTATTGCGCAAAGCCAGCTCGATAACGATCTTCAGGCGCAGGCCCAATTTGAAGCCCAGGTCAAAACCGCTCAGGCCAACATTCAAACCGCTCAGGCCGCGGCGGAACAGGCCGAACTGAACCTCGGGTTTACGCAGGTTCGTTCGTTGATCGATGGCATCGCCGGCATTGCCACCACGCAGATCGGCAATCTGGTCGGGCCGAATACCGTACTCACCGCGGTCTCGCAGGTCGATCCCATCAAAGTCTATTTCTCGATTAGCGAGCAGGAATACCTTTCGCTGGCAACGCGTATACGTCCGGGCGGCGGACTCGATCTGCTGGACGAAAGCAGCAGGGTGCCGCTCCAACTGACTCTCTCCAATGAGAGCATTTATCCGCATGCCGGCCACATCGTTTTCGCCGACCGCCAAGTCAACATCCAAACGGGCACGATTCGGATCGTGGGCGCTTTTCCGAACCCCGGCAACCTGCTCCGCCCCGGGCAGTTCGGCCGCATTCGGGCTGCGACTGCCATAAAAAAAGGGGCGCTCCTGGTGCCGCAGCGCGCTGTTTCGGAATTGCAGGGACGGTACCAGGTGGCCGTGGTCGGTCCGGACAATCGCGTCAGTATCCGTTCTGTAGAACCCGGCGACCGAGTGGGTCAGGTGTGGATTGTAGATAAAGGACTCGAGAAAGGGGAGCGCGTGGTTTCCGAAGGTGTCGCCAAGGCGCGGGAAGGAACGATGGTCACGCCCAAGCCCGATCCCGGCGGTAACGGCGCTCGCGGTTAGGCGCAGTCGAGGTCAAGCAAGGATGTCCAAATTTTTTATTGGGCGGCCGATTGTCGCCATGGTGATCGCCATCGTGATGGTGGTCGTCGGACTCGTGTCGCTTGTGACTCTTCCGGTCGCGCAGTTTCCCAGTATTGTTCCGCCCGAAATCCAGATTTCGGCGAACTACCCCGGCGCCGATGCCCAGACGTTGGAACAATCGGTCGCAGCGCCCCTCGAGGCGCAAATCACGGGCGTGGACAACATGAACTTCATGTACTCCGTGAACGCGAATAACGGGCAGACCCAGATCACGGTGGATTTCGACGTCAAAACCGATCCCAATATCGATCAGGTGCTGACGCAATTGCGCACATCACAAGCGCAGTCGCAGTTGCCGGCACAGGTCAACACCGCGGGCTTGACCATCCGCAAATCGCCCACTGCGCCCCTGATGCTGGTGGCCCTTTATTCGCCGCATGATACCTACGACAACGTGTTCCTGGCGAATTACGCCTACATCAACTTGGTGGATGAACTGACACGAGTCCCCGGTATCTCGCAGATCAACGTGTTCGGCGCCGGACAGTATGCCATGCGCAGCTGGGTGAAGCCCGATCAGCTTGCCAAACTGCAAGTGACTGTTCCGCAAATCATCCAGGCGTTGCAGGCTCAAAATAACGTGAACCCGGCCGGACAGATCGGCGGCGAACCCGTTCCCGAAGGGCAGCAGTTCACGTATACCGTGCGCACGCAGGGTCGGCTGCTTTCGCCTGAGCAGTTCGGAAACATCATCCTGCGGGCGAACCCGGACGGCTCCATCCTGCGCTTGAAAGATGTGGCCCGCATTGAGTTGGGCGCGCAGTTGTACAACATGCAGGGCCGCTTCAACGGCAAACCCTCCGCCATTCTGGCCTGTTATCAACTTCCGGGATCTAATGCCGTCGATGCGGCCAACGGATTGCGTAAGCGCATCGCCGAACTCAGCAAGAAATTCCCCAACGACCTGGCGTATACGGTAAGCCTGGACACCACCGCTTCGGTAACCGCGGGCATGCACGAGATTCTCATGACCCTGCTCGAAGCACTGGGACTGGTGGTGCTGGTCGTTTATCTCTTCCTGCAAGGCTGGCGGGCGACTTTGATCCCGCTGCTGGCGGTGCCCGTCTCGCTGGTGGGTACCTTTGTCGTATTTCCGCTCTTGGGGTTTTCAATCAACACCCTCTCGTTGTTCGGACTCGTGCTGGCGATCGGCCTTGTAGTGGACGATGCCATCGTGGTAGTCGAGGCCGTGGAGCGCCATATCGAAGAAGGAATGTCGCCGCGCGACGCCTCCATTAAGGCGATGGAAGAAGTCTCCGGACCGGTAATCGCCGTTGCACTAATCCTGGCTGCTGTTTTCATCCCCACCGTATTCATTGGCGGCATCACAGGACGTCTTTATCAGCAATTCGCCGTTACGATCGCCATCTCGGTGATTTTCTCCGCTTTCAACGCCTTGTCCCTAAGTCCGGCGATGTGCGCTCTGCTGCTGAAGCCGAAAAACAAGAAAAAAAAGCCCGGCCTGCTCGGGCGTTTCTTTGGATGGTTCAACCGCGGTTTCGAGCGCGCGACCGAAGGATACGTCGGCATCTCCGCCGTGCTGATCCGCAAGGCAGTGGTGGCTTTGGTTTTACTGGGGGCAATCTCGGCGGGCGCTGTTCTGATCGGGCGCCGCCTGCCGAATTCATTTCTGCCTGAGGAAGATTACGGCTATGTCTACGTGAACCTGCAATTGCCATATGCGGCATCGCTGCAGCGGACGTCTGATGCCGCGCGCCAGGTGGAAGACATGATTCTCCGCACGCCGGGGGTTGCCGGATGCACTTCCGTCATCGGATTGAGCCTCCTCAGCCGCGTGCAGAACACCTACAGCGCCTTCTTCTTCGTCACGGAGAAACCGTGGGACGAGCGTAAGAAGCCCGAAGAGCAATACAGCTCCATCCAAAGCCACATCACTGCCGCGCTGGCGAAACTCCCTGATGGCGTCGGCTTCTCGTTTTCGCCTCCTGCAATTCCGGGCGTCGGCACTTCCGGCGGCGTGACGTTTATGCTCGAAGACCGATCGGGGGCGGACCTCTCGTTTCTTACCGAAAACGTGAACAAGTTCGTGGCGGCAGCCAGGAAGCGTCCGGAGCTCACAGCCATCGCCACATCGTACCTGCCCGACGTGCCCCAGGAATACGTCACTGTGGATCGCGCCAAAGTGGAGCGCCAGCAGGTGAATGTTGCCGACGTGTATCAGACCATGGGTGCTTTTCTGGGTGGATACCTTGTGAATTACTTCAACCGCTTTGGGCGGCAGTGGCAAGTATATGTGGAAGCGGAAGGCGACTACCGCACCCGCATCGAAAATATCGGCCAGTTCTACGTGGCCAATACCAGCGGAGGCATGGTCCCGTTGAGCGCCGTGACCAATGTGAACCCCATCACCGGCCCCGAGTTCACCATGCGCTACAACGAATACCACGCCGCCCAAATCAATGCCACTGCCGCTCCCGGTTACAGCTCGGGCCAGGCAATGGCAGCTCTCGAGGAGACCTTCTCTGGGACCATGCCGCGTGACATGGGCTTCGATTATTCCGGCATGTCCTTCCAGGAACAAAAGGCGGCCCAAGGCGTGTCCACCATTCAGGTATTTGGCCTGTCTCTCCTGTTCGTATTTCTGATTCTGGCGGCGCAGTATGAAAGCTGGTCGCTGCCGTTCAGCGTACTGCTGGGAACACCGGTAGCCGTGTTCGGCGCATATGCCTTCCTCTGGTGGCGTCACTACGAAAACGATATCTACGCGCAGATCGGCCTGGTGATGCTGATCGGGCTCGCGGCCAAGAACGCGATTCTCATCGTAGAATTCGCAAAGCACGAATATGAAGCCGGCCGGAGTCCGGCCGACGCGGCATTGATCGGAGGACGGATCCGGCTGCGTCCCATCCTGATGACGGCTTTCGCCTTCATCCTTGGCTGCATTCCACTGTGGACCGCCAGCGGCTCCGGCGCGGTTTCCCGCCGCATCCTCGGCACGGCCGTGATCGGCGGCATGCTGGCTGCCTCATTGCTTGCCATTTTCCTGATTCCGGTCACATTCGACGTGGTGGAAACGGTCACGGCCCGCATCGCGAATTGGCGCAGGGCCGGCGGCGAAGCGGAGCCGGAGGAGGGGCCGGCATGAGACGCGCTCTCCCTTACTGGTTGACGGCCGGTGCCGCGCTGCTGCTGGCCGGTTGCGTCGTAGGGCCGAAGTATCAACGGCCCGCAGTGAACGTTCCGCAAACCTACTACAACACGGACCCGGAGCAGACCGCGGCGACCGCCGCTTCGCTTGGCGATGAACACTGGTTTTCTTTGTTTCGAGACCCGGAACTGGAAAAGCTGATTCGCGCCGGTCTGGCAAACAACTTCGACGTCAAGATCGCAGCCAGCCGCATTACGGAGGCGCAGGCACAGGTTGGCATTACACGCGCGAACCAACTCCCCTCCGTCAGCGCGGGACCGAGCTTTACGACCGAGCGTCTGGGCACCTTTTCGCTCACCTTCTTTCAACTGGAATCGCTGGTTTCCTGGAATCCCGATTTCTGGGGCCAGTACCGCCGCGCGACGGAAGCGGCCCGCGCCAATGTGCTGGCAGCGCAGTGGAATCGCAAGCAAGTCATCGCCACTCTCGTTGCCAACATTGCCATCGCATATTTTCAGATGCGCGAACTGGATAACGAACTGGCCATCTCCCGGAACACGCTGGCATCGCGGCGCGAGTCGCTCGCGCTTACGGAGACTCTCGCCAACGGCGGCGCAGTGGCCCTGGTCGATGTTCGCCAGGCCGAGCAACTCGTCGAGGAGGCAGCGGAAACCATTCCCGATACGGAGCGGCAAATCGGTATGCAGGAAGACCTGCTGAGCACGCTCATCGGCGACAACCCGCATTCAATTCCCCGGGGCGAAATCCTGGCCGAACAGCCCACGCCACCCGAAGTTCCGGCGGGGCTCCCGTCGCGCCTTTTGGAGCGCCGGCCGGATATTTTGGCTGCTGAGCAGCAACTCGTCGCCGCCACGGCGAACATCGGTGTGGCCCGCGCGGCTTTCTTTCCCAACCTCCCGCTCACCGGCGGCGGCGGCATCCAGAGTACCGGGTTTTTGAGCTTATTTTCGGGTCCGGGAGCGGCCTGGAACTTCAGTGCGCCGCTGACCGAGCCCATCTTCCAAGGCGGCCGCTTGCGCTCCAACTTGCGGCTTTCCGAGGCGCAGCAGCAGCAGGCCTTGCTCACCTACCAGCAGACCATTCAGACGGCATTCCGCCAGGTATCCGACGCGCTGCTCGCCTACCGGAAGTACCGTGAATTCCGCGGACACCAGGAGCTATTGACATCGGCGGCGCAGGATGGCGCTCGCCTTTCCGATCTGCGCTATCGCGGCGGAGCGACCAGTTACCTCGAAGTCCTAACGAGCCAGACCAACTGGTTTTCGGCGCAACTGACGCTGGCGAGAGCCGGGCTGAACGAAAGGCTGTCGCTAGTCCAGCTTTACGATGCACTGGGAGGAGGCTGGGAGGAGTAGCTCCACGGAAAGGCCCGCCCAACCAGTACCGGCCAGTCTCGACTTCGCTTGCCGCGACTTGTTATCATTTTCGCCAAGCCGCTATAAACGCCGATAAACGTAATGTCATGGAGGTCTCGCCAGTGAGGAAACGGAAACTGCTGTGGCTTGGAGCGCTCGCGGCGCTGCTGGCGCTTCCCACATTCGCCCAGGGCATCAGCGGCGATTGGCAAGGTACGATCAAGGCGCCTGGCGGAGAACTTCGACTCATTGTGAAAATAGGCGAGTCGGCGAGCGGCGGCTGGAAGGCTACCTTGTATAGCATCGACGATTCCCCCAACCCGATCCCCGTCAGTTCCGTGACTCTGTTGGGCTCGAATCTGAAGCTGA
>CAZKVF010000094.1:0-6414 GCA_964556085.1 uncultured Solibacteraceae bacterium | reverse complement strand
AAGACGCCTGCCCCACAGGCTCCTTCATAGCAGCTCCAATCTAAAGCTGATATCCATAGCGCGGGCTGAATGCGTGATGGCGCCGGAGGAGACGAAATCCGCGCCGGCGCGGGCGTACGCGGCGACATTCTCCAGGGTAATGCCTCCGGAAAGTTCCACCCTGGCTCGCCCGCCGATCTCGCGGACCCATTGCGCCGCTTCGTCTGGAGTCAAGTTATCGAGCAGGAGGTGAGCCGCGCCGGCCGCCAGGGCTTGTTCGAGTTCGCCCTTGGTGCGAACCTCGATCTCGATGGGCAGCCCGGCGGAGCGGGCGGCCTCGATCGCCTGGCGCACACCGCCCGCTGCGGCGATATGGTTGTTCTTGATCAGAATCGCGTCAAACAGGCCCATGCGATGGTTGGTGACGCCGCCGGCCGCGGCGGCTTTCTTTTCGAGGACGCGCATTCCCGGAGTGGTCTTGCGGGTATCGAGGACGCGGCAACCCGTGCCTGCCACGGCATCGGCGAAACGGCGCGCCGCCGTGGCCACGCCGCTCAGCCGCTGCAGGAAGTTCAGGGCCACGCGTTCGCATTCGAGCAGCGTGCGCGCACTGCCCGAAACGGTGGCGATCACGTCGCCATCGGTGGCGTAATCGCCATCGCGGCGAAGCAGGTTGACTTCGTCGACTCCGCCGCGAAGATCGTAAATTTCGCGGAGCAGATCGAGTCCCGCCACCACGAGCAACTCGCGCGCCAGGAAACGGCCGCGCGCTTTCCGCCAGGCCGGAACGCAGGCCTGGGTAGTGAGGTCGCCGGAGCCGATATCCTCTTCGAGTGCGAGGCGGACCACGTCAGTCATGGCTGGCAATTCAATTTCTGAAATTGGGCGCGGTATACTTCCAGCTTCTTGCGGATGGCTTCCACCACGTGCGGCGGGGCCTTGGAGAGAAAGACTTCGTCGCCCAACTGGCGCTCCGAGTTCTCGATATTCTTAGTGAGTTGGTCGCAGTCCTTTTCGCGACGTTTGCGCTGGTCGTCTTCCTTCGATTTGGGGAGGTGAAGCACCAGGTCGAATTCGGCGGTGGATTGCATCACTGCCGAATGCGGCGCGGTTCCCGTCTCGAGCACGAGCTTCACACCGGCCAGCCTTTGAATAGCCTCGGCGTGCTTGCGCGCAATGTCAAGCGCATTGCCGTGCGAGTAGAGCGTGCCTTCAACCTGCTGCTTGGGGTCGAGCTTGCTTTCGGCCCGCAGGGTCCGCGCCATGGTGACGATCTCCTGTACGATCCCGATTTCACGCTCGGCGGCAAAGTCGGTGGCGCTTGAACGGTACTGGGGATATGGCGCCAGAGCAATCGACACCGGGCGATCACCTTGGCCTGCGGCCAGCCGTTGCCACAGTTCCTCCGTCAGAAAGGGCATGGCCGGATGCAACAGACGGAGCGCCGTTTCGAAAGCCGCCAGCGTATTGCGCCAATCGGCATCGAGGCCGGTATCATCCCGGAACCGGAGTTTTTTCAGCTCGATATACCAATCGCAGAATTCATGCCAGAAGAACTGCCACAGGACCTGCGCCACCTCGTGATAGCGGTACTGTTCTATGGCGCGATTGGCTTGTTCGGCGGCGGTATTCAATCGGCTGAAAATCCAGCGGTCTTCCACCGGCACTTCCAGCGTGTCCGCCGAAGGTTCCGGCTGAAAGGCGGCCAGGGATTCGGGCACCCAGGGCTTCACGCCGGCGCTCTCCATTTTCAGGAAGAGAAAGCGGGCGGCGTTCCAGATTTTATTGGCGAAGGCGCGCGAGCCTTCCATGCGCTCTTCGGTCAGCACTATATCGTTGCCGGGGGTAGCGCCCTGCAAGAGTGACATGCGCACGGCATCGGTGCCGTATTTTTCCGTAACCACCAGAGGGTCGATGGTGTTGCCGCGGGTCTTGGACATCTTCTGGCGCTCGGCATCGCGCACCAGACCGTGAATATAAACATAGCGGAACGGCACATCGCCCATGAACTCGATGCCCATCATGATCATGCGCGCCACCCAGAAGAACAGGATGTCGAAACCGGTGATCAGGAGTGAAGTCGGATAGAAGGTGGCGAGATCCCCGGTATGCTCGGGCCATCCCAGGGTAGAGAAAGGCCAAAGGCCGGAACTGAACCAGGTGTCAAGCACGTCGGGATCCTGCTCGAGGTGCGTGGAGCCGCAGCGGGAACAGGACTGCGGTTTTTCGCGCGCCACCAAGATTTCATGACACTCCCGGCAGTGCCAGGCCGGGATGCGATGGCCCCACCAAAGCTGGCGGGAGATGCACCAATCGCGGATGTTGTACATCCACTCGTTGTAGGTCTTAACCCAATTGGCCGGCACGAACTGGGTACGGCCGCTCTCCACCGCGTCGATAGCCTTTTCAGCCAGCGGCTTCATGCGGACGAACCACTGTGTCGAAATCAGGGGCTCGACGATGGTACTGCAGCGGGAGCATTTGCCGACGACCATGGGATAGTCTTCGACCTTCCCGAGCAGGCCTTGAGCTTCGAGATCCGCGACCACGCGGCGGCGCGCATCGAAACGGTCCTCGCCGGCGTACCGGCCGGCTTCGGCGGTCATGCGGCCAAGTTCGTCAATCACCTTTATCTTGGGCAGGTTGTGGCGCCGTCCGGCCTCGAAATCGTTGGGATCATGCGCCGGAGTGACTTTGACTGCGCCGCTGCCGAATTCGGGATCGGCGAGGTCATCCAGGATAATGGGAATCTCGCGATCCATGAGCGGCAGTTGCACGGTCTTGCCGTGGAGATCGAGGTAGCGCGCGTCCCTGGCGTTTATGGCCACTGCCGTATCGCCCAGCATGGTTTCGGGCCGCGTGGTGGCGACCACGAGATAGCGGCCGGGCATGCCGTTGACCGGATACCGGATGTGCCACAGGTGGCCCTGAACATCGGCGTGCGTCACTTCGAGATCGGAGATCGCGGTCTGGCAGCGGGGGCACCAGTTCACCATGTATTCGCCGCGGTAGATGAGGCCTTTTTCGTAAAGCCGCACGAAGACCTCGCGGACAGCGGCGGAAAGACCCGGATCGAGAGTGAAGCGCTCGCGGCTCCAGTCGCAGCTCGCGCCCAGGCGAATCATCTGGCGCTTGATGGTGTCGCCGTACTGGGCCTTCCACTGCCAGACGCGTTCCTCGAACTTTTCGCGGCCGAGATCGCGGCGCAGGATGCCCTGTTCGGCGAGGTTCCGCTCGACGACCATTTGGGTCGCGATGCCCGCGTGATCGGTGCCCGGCAGCCACAGCGTGTTTTCGCCGAGCATACGATGCCAGCGAATGGTGACATCGATTTCGGTGTGCTCGAGCATGTGGCCGATGTGCAGCGACCCGGTCACATTGGGTGGAGGAATCACCAGGGAGAAGACTGGCCGGGAATTGCCGGAGCTTTTGCCGGCAGCGTGAAAGATGCCGGAACGAATCCACCATTCGGCCCAATGCGGCTCGAACCGCTGGGGTTCGTACACTTTCTCAATTTGCATGGGGAGAACTCCAGGATAACAAGGGCGTCGCGGGGTGGACATTCGTGTCTGCCGCGTTCGACCGTGAGTGCGAATTCACCGCAGAGATGCCGCGGAGGCACAGAGAAAACCAAAGCCAAGACATTTTGAGAGCACGGAGGATCGAGAGGCCACGGAGAAAAGCAGTCACAGGGCCGTGGGTCGAAGGGAGACGCAAACCTGTGGCCTCTGCAAAATTTCACGCTGCCAGAAGACCATTGTTTTCATTAGGTTTGGGTGTGACGACCGGCCCCGAGGGGGTTTGTGGGGAATTTGCGTCTCCCGGCGCGCGGAAGAGATGGATGATGCGGACACCCTCATGAGAACGGCGGAATCTGACCGCGATCCCCTGGGCGGCCAGGGCCTGAGCGGCGCCACGGAGTTGCTGTGAAATGGCTCGAGGCGAGGCGGAGTCAAAGGGTTGAAGCGCTTCGAGGAGTTGGGAGGCGGTACCGGACCATCGGCGTTGACGCCGCAGGACGCTTCGGACAGCTTTTTCGAGAGTGGGGGCGGCAGGCTGTACGAAGGCCCGGCGGATTTCATCTTCGGTGAAGCGGGGCTCGCCGGGGAAGGCGAGGGCAGGGCTGGCGGCGAGGACCCAGGCGAAGGCATCGGGGAGGCGGCCAGAAGTCCGGGGCAGGCCAGGCAAGCGTTGGAGGGCAGAACTGACAGCGGAGCAGAGCGCTCCGAGTATGGCGGGGAGGGACTGGCTCAGCGTGGCCAGAAGTTCGATTTCGGGCCGGCGCTTTTCGGGCGGAAGCTGAGGAAGGCAGACGGTGAGGGCTCGTTCGGCGAGTTCGGGCGGAGGGGACCAACGCGAAGTGGCGGTGAAGAGTACCGGGTGGCGGTGATACTGCAGCAAGGGCTCCGACTCGAAGCGGGGCGTTTCGCGGAGGGCTGCGCCGAGACCAGCAGAGAGTCGACAAAGGGCATCCGCGAGATTGGGTGGGAGGGCGGAAATATGGTCGAAGGCGAGGACCCAATTTTGGCGCGCGACGGCGAGGAGGTCGCGGAAATTGAGGGGAACAGGCGTTAGCGGGGCAGTGCTGGGATCGATCAATGTGCGGAGGATGCGGGCGGCGAAAGTTTTGCCGGAGCCCGGCGGTCCCGTGAGGATCAGGAAGGGGAACGGGCCGGAAGGGCGGAGAGCGGAGAGGAGCCAGGCAAGGCAACGGATCCAGGCAGCCCGATCAGGCAGATTGAGGCAGGAGCGAAGAACGGAGAGGGCCGCGCCGGGGTCGGAGGGAACGGGCGGGGGAAGGGCTACGGTGGAGCGCGAGGTTTGGAAGAGGGCGTTATCGCCGGCGACGACGTGCCATCGTTCAGCAGAAATGGTGACAAACCGCCGGTCGGAATCGGCGAGGTCGAGGAGAATTTCGCGGGGGATGGGATCCGAGCCGCGAGCACCCACGCGACGCCACACGGCGAGGCATTGGTTGTCACCGGCCTGGTGGGCCTGGGCTTCGAGGTGATTGAGGACCGTGTTGAAGGCGTGAGAAGTGGGGACGGAGTCATGTTCGGAGAAAAACCGGGAGAAGAACCAGTGGCGAAAGGCCGGCGAGCGGACCGGAAGGATGTAGAACCCGCCGGAGGATGGTTCGTCCAGGCGGACGAAGGCCTGGCCGTCACTGGACGTGAAGGGGATGCCGCGGCGGGCAATGCGGAGAAGATGAGGCAAAGACGAAGCTGGACGCATGAGATACCACCATTCTCAGTTTGGCAATGGGATTTGGCGCAGAAGGGGTGCGGGAGCGGAAAGTTGTTGAAAGAAACGGAAATGTTTTGCGGATTTTGAGGGGACGACAGCAGAGTCAAGCGCTGCATCTCTGGGTTTTGCAGGCATCGCTAATCGCGGGTTGGATTGTCGCCTTATACGGCCAATCATGATGCCCGCGCGGCGTTAACTTCTTCTGTATGTGGCGCGTGCACAGATTGGACCGCGTAAGGCGACAATAACCGCCCAAACTGTTTGATCTTAAATTACTTAATCTGAAATCGGTGCAAGCAGATTTGGACCGGTTACTTTGACCGACTCGGAGCTTGGTCAGGGGTAGGAATGACAAGCATCACAACGGGAATCTGACCAAATCGATCCGCGGAGCCAGGCGCGCTTATGGGGACCTAATCCGGCAAGAGTGATGCATCCTATTGATGTAGTGGCGCTTCCGATTGAAGTCTGGCAAGAAAGCTCAACTCCAATCGATGTCCAGTAGCTCCTGTTAGCCGCGTAAAACAGAATGCACGGTCTATTCCGCCCTGAAGATGCGCTACCAAAAAGGGCTTTGCACCTCCCAAATGGATGGAACAGCGGGAATCAGGAGGCGACTATCGAGTTGACGGATCGCTATTTAGACAACCACCGCTGCCTCCAGGCTAGCCGCGTTCCCTGACACAACGTCGTCGGCCGCTTGGTGACGTGTGCCGCATCCCGCGCCCGCGCTAGCTTCAAGCGCAGACAGAATGGCTTGCTGGTTCCGCGAGACGAAAGCATTGCGCGTATTCAGAAGCTGCTCACTGAATCCCGTGCTATCTGCCTGAACCTTCGCAGAAGAAAGAGTTCGGCCCTCTCCCTCCTCAAATATCTGGGAGACCTCCCCGACCAGACTGAGCAGGTACTCGTTGCAAAGCTGGGTAATGGAACGGAGACAAAGCTCGTATTCCTCCAACCCGGCCACTACGGGGAACAGCCTTCGAAGCACCCAATATTCGTGCCAGGCGAAGTTGAGTTGGTTCGCCAAAGCGTCCGAACCGTTCATCCAGTGCTTGACTAGGCAGTTCAGCGTCTCAAAGTATGAATTAAGCCGCGGATCCAGGAAATCGTAGTCTGGGCTGTGTACGCTGCCGCGCAACCGGCCTTCTTTAGCTAACTGATGTTCAACTGGCGTTGCGGCGTAGG